>CAXEIY010000168.1:0-19721 GCA_963996245.1 uncultured Planctomycetia bacterium
AGGCCCGCCATACTATTTTTGATCCGTCTGATGAAAAAAAAGCGCCTCCATCATAGCCCAGTGTATCGGTAATCTGTCGAAGATTGCTTCCATCGAGATCCATCGTATACAACTCATAATCACCATTCCGATCACTCGTGAAAACAACTTTCCCCGTACTCCAGCAGACCGTTGCCTCGGCATCATAATGCTGATTCTTTGTAAGCTGACGCAGCGAGGTACCATCACTCTGTGCTACAAAAATCTCATAACTGGAATAACAGGGCCAGACATACCCTTTGCTTCGATCAGGACGCGGAGGAACTTCTGAAGAGAACGCGTGTGTTGACGCGTAAAGGATACGTTGTCCATCCGGGAAAAAATAGCCACAGGTAGTACGTCCCCCGCCGGTACTGACTAGTTGCTGACTCTTTCCATCAGCTGCCATGGTGTAAATCTGATCTGCGGTAAATGAACCGCGAGTTGACTGAAAAATAAACCCCTTGCCATCCGGGCGCCAATAACATTCCGCATTGGATCCACCCGTTGTCAACTGGACGGGATTCGAAAAATAGGAACTCTCACGCGGATTGAGAATCGCTGATTGCTGCTCGGTTGGATTCGGCTCCTCACCGTAAACCGAAGACACCGTGAACCACAAAACTCCTATATGCCACATTCTATTCATGTCTTTACTCTTCCTGAGATTTCTAACTTGCCATAACGATAACCATGTCATTATCTACCTGTAGTTCAACTATCATAATATCTTTTTCAAACGTGAGTAAACGATCCTTGCTGAGTTGTATTGTATCGAATTGAAACAACAGTAAGAGACCCCACCCCGTCCCTTGATAATTTCACATGTGATTTTCCATTTGGAAATCGCTTGTCAAAACTCATTGATTTTATGCGCACCTTGATATTCCTCTTTTCACATTCTTCATCTTTTTTATCGCACTTTCACCCGTCTGACACATCCGAGACTATCGAACAATCTGTATATTGGTAAAATCTTTTCAGACAATTATAGAAGTATAACCCTCGCAGCTGGAGAACGTTGATGCCTAGAAGCAAAGACCTCGTGGATATGTTCGCCCATATACAGAATTGGGGGTTCCAGGCAGTGCCTCTACTAATCCTAGTGCTACTGATATCCTCGGCGTCCCCTTCCGGTTCTCAAGGAACAGAAATCCTGCCAGGATCAAATCCCTTGAACTGGGATGGAGACCTTGCCGCAGAGATGGTTTCAGGAATCGATCGTTTCTTGACACGTGAGATTAACCTGTCCACAAGTAGAAGGGAACAAAACTGGCAACGAACGCTCACCACAGGCACTTCTGTTGACGACTACCTTTCAGAAAAACGAGTTCGGCTGAAACAAATCATTGGAGCTGTCGATGAACGTTTGCCAAATCCGAACATCGAACTGATTTCTTCGTCCGTTTACTCGTCACTTGTCGCTGAGACCAGCCGGTATAGTGTACGCGCCATACGATGGCAGGTTTTTGAAGGTGTTTATGGTGAAGGGCTATTATTGGAACCTCGAAAACGCCCAAGGGCACAACTATTGGCCATTCCCGACGCCGATTGGACCCCGGAAATGCTAATTGGGTTACATCCTGGAGTTCCCATTCGCTCTCAATTCGCCCGCTGGTTTGCTGAATCAGGTTGTCGTGTGATCATTCCTGTCTTGATCAGTCGATCGGATACCTTTTCGGGAAATCCTCACATTCAAATGACAGATCAACCACACAGAGAATTCATTTATCGCCAGGCCTTTGAAATGGGCAGACATATCATTGGCTATGAGGTGCAAAAACTTCTCTCTGCGATTGACTGGTTTGAAAAACAACAGGACCTTTCCGACAATCCACTTCCTATAGGCATTATTGGCTATGGAGAAGGAGGGCTTTTGGCGCTCTACAGTTCCGCTATAGATGACCGCATTCAGGCAACAATGGTAAGTGGATACTTTCAACAACGTAATCTGTTATGGCGTGAACCGATCTATCGAAATGTATGGGGATTCCTGACTGAATTTGGAGATGCTGGACTCGCTCGTCTGATCGCCCCGCGTCCGCTTATCATAGAAACCTCCGAAGCGCCATCATCCCATCATCCTACTTCGTCGAATCGCAAAAAATCGGCAGCACCAGGAACGATCGAAACAGCCTCTCTGGCATCGGTACTCACTGAAGTATCAAAAGCACGCAAAACATTCAGACATCTGAACGTCCCAGATCAACTAAAACTGATTACGAATGGAACGGAAACAGGTCCTCCAGGAAACGAATCTGCTCTGAGGGCGCTATCGGATGCTTTACAACTTGAAATTCCCGACAATTTTCGTTTATTTCCACCCGCGGCAGATCGACGTCCTGTATTCAGTCCGCATGACCGACAAAAAAGACAGCTCGACCAATTGACACAACATACACAAAGACTGGCACACACTTCCAGTATTCGTAGAAACGCTTTCTGGTCTAAGGCCAACAGTACAGATCTGGAACACTGGCAGACAAGTACTCGATGGTACCGAAATTACTTTTGGGATGAGGTGATCGGACGTTTCCCTCCGGCAACACTCCCACTCAATCCAAGAACACGGAAAATTTACGATGAACCGGCATACAGCGGTTATGAAGTGATACTGGATGTCTGGCCAGATGTTTTCACATATGGCATTATCCTTATTCCGAAGGATCTGAAACCGGATGAACAAAGACCCGTCGTAGTCTGTCAGCATGGGCTTGAAGGGCGACCACAAATGGTAACGGACCCTCGCCTTAAAACACCGTACCATTCCTTTGGCGCACAGTTGGCGAATCGTGGATTTATAGTCTATGCACCTCAAAATCCATATATAGGAGGCAACCATTTTCGAATTCTTCAACGGAAAGCCAACCCTCTAAAGAAATCCCTTTTTTCCATCATTGTTCGACAACATGAACAAACTCTGAAATGGCTCAAACAATTACCATATGTTGCCTCTGATCGGATCGGATTCTATGGTTTGTCCTACGGTGGAATGACCGCCATGCGCATCCCCGCGTTACTCGATGACTACTGTCTATCCATCTGCTCAGCCAATTTCAATGAATGGACATGGAAAACCGTACACCCTTCCGCTCCCTACAGTTACCTCTTCACTCCCGATTACGAAATTTTTGAATTTGATTTAGGTAACACTTTTAACTATGCGGAAATGAGTGCGTTAATTCTCCCACGGCCATTTATGGTTGAGCGAGGTCACGATGACGGAGTTGCGCCGGATGAATGGGTAGCTTACGAATACGCTAAAGTTCGACGACAATACTCCGACTTAAGAGTCCCTGAAAACACGGACATTCACTTCTTTAAAGGGACACATGAAATTCACGGAACTCGAACTTTCGATTTCCTGCACCACCATCTCAGATGGCCAACTCCAATCCCCAAGATCAAAGAATGAAAAACTACTAAAGACCCTCCAAACACTGAAAACGAACATCTTCATCCTCAACTATCCTTACTGTCAGGCTGTTTTCCACTGCCTCAGATATTCTGTTAGGCCGGTTAATCCCTCTTAAAATCACTTCGATCACTCAGGAATATCCCCTTCATGCATGACCCTCGCATTGACAAGTTAGCTCACGTGCTGGTGCATTACGCCACCGCTGTTAAATCAGGACAACTCGTCCGTATTTCCGGTTCCTTGCTGTCAGAACCACTTGTCATTGCCCTGTATCAGGAAGTCCTCCAGGCGGGCGCACACCCGATCATACGTCTTACTTCAGATACTTGTCAGGAACTCTTTCTCAGACATGCAGACGATCTCCAGATGGACTTCGTAGACCCTCTTGCCCTTCATGAGATTGAAACCCTGGATTGTACGATCAACATCTGGGCTGATGAAAATACGAAAGCATTAAGTGGCATTCATCCTGATCGACAGGCACGCGTCAGCAATGCACGCAAGCCTATCCTGGAAACTTTTCTACAGCGTTCTGCTAACCAGGAACTGCGATGGGTCGGAACTCAATTTCCGACTCAGGCCTCCGCCCAGGATGCAGAAATGTCCCTTCATGACTACGAGCATTTTGTTTTCACTGCAGGCCTGCTCCACCTTGACGATCCAGCTGCTGCATGGCGAGAAATTCATGAAAAACAACAAAAAGTATGTGACTTTCTTAATGAGGCCCACGAAATTCGATTCACGACCCCCCAAGGAACAGATCTGAAACTGGGGATTGAAGGTCGCCGCTGGATAAATTGCAGCGGACATGAAAACTTTCCTGATGGAGAAGTCTTTACCGGCCCCGTTGAGACCGCCACTGAAGGAGTGGTCCACTATAGTTTTCCGGCTGTACACGGGGGACGAGAAGTCAGTGAGATTCGCCTGGAATTCAGAGAAGGAAAGGTCGTCAACGCTTCCGCTGAAAAAGGGGAACCCTTTTTACTTAAAATGATCGACCAGGATGCCGGTGCTAGCTGTCTCGGAGAAATTGCGATTGGTACTAATTATTCCATCACACAATATACTAAAAACACTCTTTTTGATGAAAAAATTGGAGGTACTTTCCATGCTGCACTGGGTGCTGCATACCCGGAATCTGGAGGGGAGAATCAGTCTGCACTCCATTGGGACATGGTATGCGACTTGCGCAAAGGAGGCATGATTGAAGTGGACGGAAGAGTAATCAGCGAAAACGGTGTCTTCGTTGATGGATCATGGCCTCAACCGTAACAACTGCCGTACTCCTTTCAAGTCTTACGTCCGACGGGACCAGCATAAGAAGGGGAAACACTTTCTACCTCAAATCCTTATGTCAGTATTTCATTCACAACACGACCTTCCACATCTGTGAGACGGAAATCACGACCCGCATAACGATAAGTCAACTTTTCGTGATCCAATCCCATAAGATGCAATATGGTCGCATGAAGATCATGCACATTAATCCGGTTCTCGACAGCCTGAAAACCAAATTCATCCGTTGATCCCAACACCATGCCTCCCTTGACCCCTCCACCTGCCATCCACACGGAAAAACCGTAGGGATTGTGATCTCGACCATCTCCTGCTTCCGAAACAGGGGTACGTCCGAATTCACCTGTCCAGACCACCAGCGTCTCATCCAGCAAGCCTCTTTGTTTCAGATCTCGGATCAATGCAGCGACAGCTGTATCCATGTCTGGACATCGTCCCTCAAGATTCTCCTTTATTTTGTCATGATCATCCCAAGGTTGTCCTGGTCCGGAAAACACATGAATGTAACGGACCCCTCTTTCCACAAGTCGCCGAGCAAGCAGACAACTATTTGCAAAGGGATTTTCACCATACTGACTGCGGACATACTGGGGTTCGTGACTCGTGTCAAAGGCTTCCGATGCTGCAAACTGCATTCGAAATGCTGTCTCCATCGCCTTTATTCTAGCCTCCAAAAAGGGTGATGTGTCACGGGCCCTCAAATGTACTTGATTTAATTGCTGTAGGAAATGGACCTGTTTTTGTTGAACAGCACGATCAAGATGCGCGTTTCTGAGATATCGAATCATCTTGTCCGGAGATGTTTCCTGTTGATCGAAAAGGGTTCCCTGATGCTCTGAAGGAAGGAAACCGGCTCGCCACAATTTTCCACTTCGAGGATGACTTAAAACGACAAATGCCGGCAAGTCTTCATTTTCCGTTCCTAATCCATAAGAAGCCCAGGCACCGAGAGTTGGCCGAGTTGAAGCGATATTACCGGAATGCATCAGATTTCTGGCCGGTGTATGTGTCGGATTGAAGGTGTACATCGACCGTATTAAGCAAATGTCATCCACACAGCTCCCTATCCCAGGTAACAGCTCACTGACTTCCGTACCACTTTGGCCATAGGACTTAAACTTCCAAGGGGACGGTAGTAACCCTCCCGTAACCCGCTCCGTTCTTAACTGTGTACTTTTCGGACGTTGACCGGCATATTTATGTAAGGCCGGTTTGGGATCTAACAGGTCCAGATGAGAAGGGCCACCGGTCATAAACAAAAAAATAACACTTTTGGTTTTGGCAGGAAAATCAAGTACAGGCGACGAAGCTTTCACTGTCTGCCCCTGTAACATTCCAGAAAGCCCTACTAGCCCTAATCCACCAGCTAAGGACGCAACCATCTCCCTACGAGAACAATGTGAGTCTTGGCTCAAATTAGTCGATGTCATGGGACACTTACTCCACAAAAATAAACGCATTGGTTCCCAAAAGGGCCTGGCAATAAACAGCCCAGACATCCTCCGTACCACTCTGATTAAGCTCCTGAACAAATGACTGGCTCAGTTCCCGTTGATTTTCGTCCGGCGAAATCCCTAAGACTTTACGGAATAGAAACTCAATCGCGGCCTGCGAATCTTTCATCGATCGTACTGACTCCGCAAGCTCTTCCGCACGATCGACCATAAACTGACTGTTCAACACAAAAAGCTGCTGAAGGGGTGTCGTTGTAATTTCACGCGACGGACTATGCTCAGTAGCATCGGGAAAATCGTACATCCTCATTAGCGGATTGACCTGGCTGCGACTAACTTTAGCATAGACTGTCCTTCTAAAATTGTCTTCCATATCAAGCTCTAACGAAGGTCCTCCAAAAGTTGTATCGAGAGAATCCGTGACAACAAGAAGTGCATCGCGCCACGATTCAAAATCAAGCCTTCTCGGAGTCATTCGCCACAACCACTTATTGTCCGGGTCAATGGCCACCGCGGTTTCATGATAGGAACTTGACTGTTGATACGCTGATGAAAGCATTATTTCCCGATGCAGCCATTTCAAAGACCATCGATTTTCAACAAAACGAGCGGACAGGTCATCCAACAATTCCGGATGCGTGGGCTTCTCGCCTTGGACTCCAAAATTACTTGGCGTTCGGACGAGGGGATTTCCAAAATGCCAGCCCCAAACTCGGTTCACTATCACTCGGGCAGCCAGTGGCCCAGCCTTTTCCAGAATACTGTTGGCAAGTTCCAGACGTCCTGCTCCTCGATCGAATTTCTGGTCATCTCCTTCAGAAAAAACGCTTAAGAATCTCCTAGGGACTATTTCACCCGGATTCGATACGTTACCACGGATGAATATCGGTAAATCCCTCGCTTCCCCAATTCTAATATCCATCCAAGTAAAGTCCGGGTCACTCCCATCAATCCAGATTCCTGCATCGTATACCGCACGTGCCATTGGAACATCGAGGTAGGGTGTTTTTTCCAGACTCTCGAGTTCCCGTTTTAATGCATCGATCTGTTCAGGAGTTGAAGGGGTTGCTGGAAGTCCTAGCAGATCAATGGCAAGTTTCAATCGCGGGATTCGATCCTGGGCCCAGATTAATCGTTCCTCTTCATCCTGTGCCATATCCACTAACGGACGATTCACTTCCCAGCTACTTGAAAAAACGCCTGCCAGCGCGTAGTAATCCTGTACCGAGATGGGATCAAATTTATGGTCATGGCAACGCGCACACCCAACAGTCAATCCCAGCAACCCGCGGCTGACTGCATCCACTCTTTCATCCCAATCGTCACTCGCAAAAGTCTCAATAACATGACGAGACAATCGCGGATCCTTGTGGTAAACCGGTCCTGTGCCAATATATCCCAGTGCAGGGAGATCTTTACGATCAAAATCCGGAAGCAAGTCTGCCGCCAACTGCATACGGATAAATTGGTCATAGGGAACATCGTCATTAATGGCCTGTATCACCCAGTCGCGATATTTCCAGGAATCAGGGTAGGGCGGGTTCGTCGCCTCTGAGGTCGGATTGTCTTCTGCCCATCGAGCAACATCAAGCCAATGTCTTCCCCATCTTTCACCATAGTGACTTGAGGCAAGTAATCGATCGATCAAAATCTCATAGGCATCAGGATCTTTACTATTAACAAAAGATTCGGTCTGCTGAAATGAAGGAGGTAGACCTGTCAGATCGAAAGAGGCCCTTCGTATCAGCGTTCTTCGTGTCGCAGGTTTGGACGGACGGAGTCCCTTCGATTGAAGTTTTCGGAAAATAAAAGCGTCCGTTTTTTTCTTAACCCACGGCATATCGGATTTCTTCGAAACCGAATAGCGTTTAACTGGTTGAAAAGCCCACCATTGTTTGCTCTCTGACCAGTTAATGGTTTTCGATTCCGAATTCTTATCTAGTTCGACGTCTCGGGGATCATAGGCACCTCGGGTGATCCAGACCTTGAAATCTCCGATTACCGATTCCGGTAGTTTCCCCGAGGGAGGCATTTCCAGAGATTGATAACGCAGCGCTTCCAAAAGAAGACTCCCATCTGCATTCCCCGGCAGAAGTGCTGGCCCCGAATCGCCACCTTTACGTAGCCCCTGGCGAGAATCCAGAAGCAGTCCGCCTTTCAGACTCTTCGCGTCCTTAGAATGACACTTGTAACAGTGGTCAACAAGGATTGGTCGGATCTTCTTTTCAAAGAAAATCTCCTCTTCGGAATCTTGCGCAAAAAGAACGGCATTGCCCATACACACAACTGCCACCCCTAATACCCACCTCATACGCCTCCTCATTTTGTTCATTCAGACCTTGGGACGAATTAAAACTCGACTAATCTGATAGTAACAGTTTTTCACTTCGTGTGCATCGCGGTACAAAAGCGGGTGTCCGCGAGAAAGTTCGGCAATCACTATATCGGAATCACGGATGACCTGAACAACCGGCCTCTGTCTTTGCACAGCAGCTGACAGCCAGGGCAACGGTCCCACGCTTCTTATCAACTATCTGAACGATTCCAGCGCCAAGTGGAATCTAATTGATCATTTACCACACACTCTGAGGGCCACTTTCCTTCAAACAGGGCGACGATAGATTCAGCGACCATCACACTTGCATCGTATGCGGATTGTTCATCCAGTCCGGCCAAGTGCGGGCTTAGAAGAAGATTGTCTACCGCCAACAAGGGACTGTTGAGAGGTAACGGTTCGGTGTCAAACACATCAAGAGCAGCAGCGGCAAGGGGCCCATTCTTTAGTATTTCAACCAGATCTTCTTCTATCACAATACCTCCACGTGACGTATTGACTAACATGGACCCTTTTTTCATCTGGTTCATTGTTTCCCGATTAATAACACCATGAGTTGCCTCACATAGCGGTACATGAACACTCACAAAATCACTTTCGGTCAACAATTCCTGCAGTGTGACCCGTTTAATCTTCCACTGCTGGATGAATGCCTCATTGGGATAGGGTTCAAAAGCGATCACCTGCATTCCGAGGCCAATCGCACGAGTCGCAAGGGCTTGGCCAATCCGGCCCAGTCCCATAATTCCAAGTTTTTTACCGGCCATACGAGGGCCCGCTCGCCGAGTCCAGGGAGGGCCACGCCTTACCTGACGATCACGTTCCGGAAAGCCTCTTGCAATCGCCATCATCATTGCAAGCGCGTGCTCCGCTACGGAATGCTCATTGGTCCCGGGTGTTGTCGTCACAACGATATCGTGTACATCCGCCGCGCTGACATCCACTGCATCATATCCCACTCCGCTCCGGGCTATCACTCGTAGATCCGGAGTCTGTTCCATTAATGACCTTGAATAGGGTTCTGTCGCTGCAATGACCGCTTCACACCCCTGTAGTGCTTCGCGAAACTGCTCTTCGTTGAAAAAATCAGAACCCTCAGGTTTCTTTCGAAGCGAAAACCCGGCCTTTTCCAGGATGGCTTCATACGGTCCACCACTGGAATACCCAGGATGAGCAAGTAGTACTGTCGGCATCAATCACACCTGTCTGAACCAGAAAACAGAAACATCCTTTGCGTTTGGATCGCGGATGATCCACAAGCAACGGCAAACATCCGTAACTATAACGTTACACCTTTCCATTCAGTCTTATCTTCGGTCACATCCACTACATTTCCATCGGGATCAAGAACTTTAAAGGAACGCTCGGGTAACGATTCCTTTTCTAAATCCTGCCCCTGCTTAATCGCCTCACTGCAAAACTGAGCACCCCATCCTTCCAACCGCTTCCAACACTCCTGAACATCCTTCACAATAATTCCGAAATGGACATATTCATCACCATCTTCAAGAGTCGGTCGATCGCACCCTGAAGGCTGTTGAATCAGGGTGATATTACACATTCCATCTGAAAAATCGAGCCCTGCCCCGCTTGGTCGATATCCCAGAAATTCCCATTGAAACGCCGTTTCGTAGAAGTTTCGGGAACGCTCCATATCTTTACAGCGGAGCGCTACGTGCCGGATTACTGCCATTTTCTATCCTCCTCGTGTTGCTAAAGCACCGTAGCCATAACGCTATCGAACCAGTACCGGGATTTCCATCTTTCCGCAACCGGTTTTCACTGTTCGTCAATGCACCGCTTAACCAAAAGCTTTACGTAAACGTGACAAACTCTTGGGAACCGCTACGCGATAATGGTCACGACCCTCAAATTCCAATGAAATATAGCCACCGTATTGATGCCGTCTCAGCATCGTTGCAATACGCTCATAATCCAGGTCCACTTCGTACCAGGTACCGCCACCATAATACGTCTTCGCCTGCACAAAAACGGTATGAGGGGCCATTTTTTCCAGACGGTCATAAGGATCCTCAAAAAAGTTTCCCGTATCCATTGTTGCCTGTAACCATGGAGAGTCGATGGCATCAATAACACGCAACACACCTTCTGGAGTTCGGCCCAGTCCCCAATGGTTTTCCAAGCCAAGAACAACCCCACAGCGTTCCGCCGTGGGTAAACACTGTTCAAAACTGTCAATGACCCACCCAAAGGCTTCTTCTTCAGTACTGCCCTCCAGAATCGGTTCAATTCCACGATTTTTCATTAATTCATCAAAACTCTTTATTGTTCCCCAGCGGCCCGTATTCACCCGCATTGTTGGAATACCTAATTTGTATGCCAGTTCAATACAATGAATCGTATGATCGATATTCTTCTTGCGCACAGCTTTATCGGGAGATACAAACCCTTGGTGAGTTGAGAATCCACAAAGATCAAGCCCTTGGGTAAAGGCCAGACGCTTCAATCTTTGCAAATACGAATTCTCTTCGCTCGACATCTGAATATGCAGGATTTCAACGGCATCAAAACCCATTTCTGCTGCAAGATTGATACACTCCTCAATGGATAGTTTACTATCGTCCCGAAAGCGCCAAAACGAATACGTTGAAACTCCAATGGGACACCGAAGCGTTTGACGCTCTGGTGTTACGCCACCCTTCACTAATGGCGCCATCATACCGGTCATTCCGGCGGCCACTGTATGTTCTATAAAAGTCCTTCGATTATAGTTCATTTATTCTTGCCCTTCCTGACTTGCGTACACAGTATTCATTTAGGTACGAATATAACTTCGTTGAAAATAGCCCTTTCCAACCCACACGGAACACAAACATACCTCTTGTAATGGGAAATATTCATCCGTCTTTAAGATAAAATCTTGCGATCCTCAATACGGTTATTGATTCGTTCGATTAACAAGACACCCGAATGACAAATCCGCTTTTCTCATCAACTCCACATCGAATCAATTCGATTCCTGTTTTATTATTTGAACGGGCTCCCAAGTTCGACTGGTCCAGGATCGCTCTATCGCGTCAAAAACCTCTGCAACTCTCAGCGCCGATCCAAAATCAGGTTCTCTCACATGCGATTCTGCAACCGACTGTGAAAAGTGATATGCTTCGATGACTTTCAAATCTTCGTAACTCATACTATTTGCTGGCCCTGGATAAAATCGACCGTAGTAAGGATGCTCAGGGCAGGCTTGAATTCGAACCGGGCCATTGTGCGCTGCGTTACCATCAGGTAAATAGAGAGAAAGTTCGTTCATGGTTTCAAAATTCCACTTCGCATGACCACGGGTGCCAAATATTTCGAAAGACATGTCGCAACGGGCCCCTTTCGCAACCCGTGACACCTCTAGTTGCCCGTGCGCCCCGCATTGAAAAGACACCAACGCACTCACATCATCCTCATTGGTTACCGGTTCACGCGGAGCCTCTGGTTGAACGGAAAAGTGATCTCCTTCTCCGGGAGTTGCCACGGGCCGATCACTAATCCAGGTTTTATGAGAAGATACGACCTCCCTTATCGGCCCTACGAGCATATGAGCCATGTCTACCACATGAGACATCACATCCGCCAAAACGCCGGTACCCGCCTTTTCCCGATCGAATCGCCAGGACAACACACCATCCGGATTACTCGCATAGTCGACAAAAAAGCGACCTCGATAGTGTGTGATATCTCCGAGCTCTCCACGGTTAATTAATTCACGTACAAACTGAACAACAGGGGCCCACCGATAGTTGTAACCGACACCTGTTACTATCTTATTTTTCTCAGCCACCCTGGTTGCACAAAGTGTCTCATAAGGAGAACTTCCCACAGGCTTCTCGCAAAAAACATGTTTTCCACAGACTGCAGCTGCTTCAATCATCCTTAAGTGCAAATAGTTGGGGGATGTAATAATCACGGTTTCAACTTCCGGGTGCTCAACCACTTCCTGCCAATCGATAGTCGCAGATTCGAACCCAGCAATCTGCTTTGCCTGCTCGCTTCTCGAACGAATCTCATCCGCACAGATAACCAATCGTGAGATGCTTTGGCAATCCCCGAAACGATCTGGAATCATCCGGTGCGCGCGACTGTGCACCATCCCCATCCATCCCATCCCAATAATGCCAATGCCCAAAGGCTTTCTCACGATACTACTCCACAAACAGCTCCAGAGAACGTTCGATGATACGTAAAATCTGCCTCCCTATGCAGTTATTACCCGTCAACTCTGTGACTTCCTGGTCCATACTCCTCTGACCGCACAGCTTCCACAGAACGAACCATCCGTCAAGATTCCGGGCTCGTTTTTGATTTCTGATCCAGTAATTAGGCAGTGGCCGCGGAAGGGAACTTCATAATCGACAAACATGATTTCCTGTTTCCATCACACCCTAATCGCTCCTAGCTTATGTGTCGATGAAAAAACACGTGCGATTACAAGGTAAGGTGTCCCATTTTTAGTACCGCGTATTATCATCTATAATGACCTCAGGTTTTACCACTCGATAAAGCAGCCTATTTCACTCTTTAGCCGATCTGATATTTCCTGTTCATTCCTTACCCTGTCACTACGGAAGATTCTAGTTTACTACAGCGCCCACGTGAGGAACTTATCTCTTGTCCACTTCCCTTCCGGTCTCGTTTTCAGACGTTCTTGATGCCGAACCGCGTGTTCACAAATATCTCGATGAAACACCGCTGTATCAATGGCCTGGCTTGTCTAAACAACTGTCCTGTCACTATTTTCTTAAACATGAGAATCATCAACCTACCGGAGCGTTCAAGGTACGGGGAGGAATCAATCTTGTCGCTACCCTGAACGACAAAGACCGACAGCGAGGTATCATAGGCTGTACTACGGGAAATCACGGTCAATCACTGGCGTTCGCATGTCGCGCATTCGATATCAGGTGCGTGCTTATTGCCCCAATGGGGAATAATCCAGACAAAATGCAAGCCATGACAAACTGGGGAGCGGAACTGATTGAACATGGAAAAGATTTTGACGAGGCTCGCGAGTATTGTGAACAATACTATCAACAGGAAGATTTACGTTATGTTCATTCTGCCAACGAGCCCATGTTAATAGCAGGTGTCGGAACCTGCGCCTTAGAAATTTTCAATAAAATACCAGCACCTGACTATATGTTTGTTCCGATCGGACTTGGCAGCGGAGCATGTGGCGCCTGTCTGGTTGCCAGCGCTCTGAATCCGTCTACCAAAATAATTGGAGTACAGGCAACAGGCGCACCCGCAATGACTTATTCATGGCGAGAAGGCAGAATGATCAGCACCTCGAAGGCCGATACCAGTGCAGAAGGGCTTGCAACACGTGTACCTGCAGAAATGACTTTGGAAATCTTACGACAACACCTTACTGACATTGTCCTGGTCGATGACAAAGAAATCCGTAACGCGGTTTACCTGATTCTCAATGAAACACACAATATGGTTGAAGGAGCAGGGGCAGCATCCACTGCAGCTGCACTGAAGATGAAAGACGAGCTCCACGGAAAAACCGTGGTGAGTATCATTTCGGGCGGCAATCTTGAACTTCGTGAATTACAGGGTTTATTAAATCAACGTCTCAACAACATATCGTAATTGAATCATTGTTATGCGATTAGTTCGCAAGAAAAAGGTTTGTTCATGTCCATACTGGTTACTGGAGGTGCAGGATTTCTTGGCAGTCATCTGTTGGAACGTCTCTATTCGGAAACTAGTGAAACGCTCATCTGTTTTGACAATTTCAACGATTACTATGATCCTGCACAAAAACACCGCAACTTAAATAACCTAAAAAATCAACCTCGTTTTCAATTGATCGAAGGAGATCTATGTAATCCTGCTTCATTGAAGAATCTGTTTGAAACACATTCCATAGAACATGTTTTCCATTTTGCAGCTTGTGCAGGCGTTAGGCCAAGTCTCAAGGATCCGTTGATATACGAACGCGTTAATGTAGAAGGAACACTACATCTACTCCAGATTATTCGTGACTTTCCAGTTAAGCGAATGATGTTTACCTCTTCGGCCACAGTGTATGGGACTGGCTGTATTGCCCCTTTCCAGGAAAACGGGGCATTGGGAGAACCTGCGAGCCCCTATGGAATTACGAAACGCTCAGCAGAGTTGCATTGCCTTCTTTTCCATAAGATCTATCAAATACCCGTTACTATTTTACGACCTTTCAGCGTATTTGGACCCAGGCTCCGTCCAGATCTTGCCATCAGTATCTTTGCTTCCGCTATTATTAATCAACAGACATTACCGATATTGGGGGACGGAACCGCAAAGCGAGATTTTACATACATAGATGATTTCATAAATGGAGTAATCACTGCGTGGAAAACCAAAGAATGTATTGGAGAGATCATCAATCTGGGACACAACCAGCCAAGACCAATCCGAGAAGTCATTGATATTCTTGCAGACCAGCTCGGACAACCAGCACGACTCGAATATCGGCCACCTCACCCAGGCGATCTTCCCCTAACCTGTGCCGATCTCAACAAAGCCCAGTCACTGTTTGATTATCGCCCTAAAGTCAGTCTAGAGGAAGGTCTCGAACATTTTGCACGCTGGTTTTGTGACCAGTCATTAACGGATAATTCAAAAATGGAATCTCCGTAGACACACCCTCTTCTTACCAGTAGCTTAGCAAGAGAATCGTGCCAGCGTCTTAACGGATCGTTCACACCTATCCGATCCACAGAGCAACGTAGGGGATATCCCAATGGTCAAGACTCGACTTCCCAGCATGCCTACTGTGATCTTTGTTTTCGTCATTTCTTCCTTATTGCCGATCAACAGGGCATCCGAAACACCAAACACCCAGCGTCATCGAAATCCGACAGAACCATTATCGATTATTGCCAAGCGTAATTCGCTGCGGCGCCCGGTTGCATTGGCATTGGATGAACGGGATCACCGACTCTACGTGGCAAATGCTCAGAGCGGAAGTATCTCTGTGATCGATACGCTTCACAGAAAACAGCTTCTTGAAGTGGTCATCGGAGGACGGCTCTCTGACCTGGAGATCATCCCAAACCGTCCTTTCCTGATCGCGACCGACGAACAAAACCACGAAGCTATCCTCATTCCCAAAAATGTTTTCCAAATATCTAGTCAGGCCGTAGCGCTCGTTCCGGAAGAGAGGATCCTCAGAATTCCCGTAGCTCCTTACCCTGTTTCCATCAGCACCCGTGACAATGGCACACAGGCATATATAGCATCTCTATGGTCACGTAAGATATCCACCATCCAGATCCCAGGCGAGTCCACTGGAACTGATCTGAAGGCCTCCTCAGTTCAAACCCTCGATCTGCCATTTTCTCCAAGACTTCAACTCTTGATCGATAACCAGAAGAGATTGCTGGTCAGCGACGCCTTCGGCGGAGACATGGCGATTGTTGATCTCGAATCTGATGACCTCCAACGGGTTTTTTCCATTCCCGCACACAATATCCGTGGCCTAGCATTATCACACGACGGTAAACGCGTTTTGGTTTCACACATGATTCTGAATCAACTTGCGGAAACCTCACGTCAAAGTGTTTTCTGGGGAGTCGTGATGACCAACAATCTTCGAGCCTTATCCCTGACAACCTTACTTTCACCAGACACTCAGCCACTAAAAGATTCTCATGTTCACTTTCTCGGAGATCCAGGCCGCGCTACGGGAGATCCCAATACCGTAGCTGTCTGCAAGGATGGAACCGTACTTGTCTGCCTGGGAGGTGTCAACGAAATCGCTATTGGCGAACGTCTGCCCTACAGCTTTCATCGCACACCGGTTGGGAGACGACCTGTCGACCTAGCGATCGCTGAAAATGGAAAGGTCGCCTATATAGCCAATATGTTTTCTGACTCGATTTCCATTGTCAACATCGCCAGACTCGATACACAACTTGAAATTGCCCTGGGTGTTGTCCCGTCTGATCTGACTGCTGCTGAACAGGGTGAGCTTCTGTTCTACGACGCTAATCTATCATTGGATGGATGGTATAGTTGTCACAGTTGCCATACCGATGGTCACACAAACGGTTTACTTGTAGACAATCTGGGAGACGAAAGTTTTGGTTCACCCAAACGTGTCTTAACGCTCCTGGGAGTTCGCAATACCGCTCCATGGGCCTGGAATGGCAAAATTGAAAAACTGTCCACACAGACTCAGAAATCTATCATCGCCACCATGCAAGGGAAAACACCGGATCCCAAGCAAGTACAGGCTCTTACCGCATACCTCCAACAACTTCCTCCACCACCGACAGATGCTCACGCCTTACCTGAAGAAACGGTTGAAAAGGGACGACTGATTTTCCACAGCCATGGGTGTTCCCGATGCCACCGTTCACCAACTTTCACCAGTCCAGGTAGATACGATGTAGGACTTGTTGATCACCTCGGATTGCGAAGATACAGCCCTCCCAGCCTGCGAGGTGTCGGCTATGGACGGCTGTTTTTCCACGATAACCAAGCCACTTCGTTGCGCAACATATTTGTCAAGCATCGACACGGACTCGTGGCTCCCCTAACGGAGCAAGAACTTGACGACTTACTCACCTTCCTACACAGCCTCTAAATGTGTAGACGGTTTTTCTTTTTCCCAACGGACTCATTCATCAATCTGAACAATACGATGATCCCGCTCTTCCAGCAATTTCTGGAACGGTCCGTATAACAGACTTCCCTCCTCGTCCAGCAACAGTCTTCCCCGTACTTCTGGATCATCAGGTAAACTGCGAAGAAACAATGGACTCAGTGATCGCTCAATATTTCCAATAGTCACATGACGCTCGGATTCTAAATCCAGAAAAAAATAATCCTTTATCACCTTGGACTCTTCCTTCACATCTTCAGACTTAACCAAGCTTTTCAGTGCCCGATGGGACTGTAAGCGAACCGCTGCATAGGGGTCGTCCAGACCCTTTACCAAAAAAGGAATCGCCCACAATAGATTTTCAACTGGGGAACGAAACATGTGAGTCAGATTATTGATCGGCGTTCGGATGAAGTTGCGTGTGCCTTCTGAGTTTTTCGAAACAGGTTCAGTTTCTGTGGAAGTTGCCCGCCAGAATGCGTTCGCTGCAACGGCACGCTGAACCGCATCACCACGTAACAGTCTCACCAAACTCGATGCAACGGAACGTTCATACCTGTCCATATCCGCAGATGATTCGATGTGGCCATACCATTCGGACAATCTACGGGAAGTCCATGCTAAAGACTGGTCGAGATGGCATAAATTACATGCATTCGGTAATCCCTGTTTACTACTTATATCTGCACGTGGGATCGTAACTCGATGGGAACGATGGACCCCCAGCAACCCGTACACAACATTTGGCATATGGCAATTGTAACATTGGCTGCCTGTCGACCTCATCTCATGATGTGTATGTTGAGCGAGCGCCGCGCCTCGGTATTGAGGATGACATTGATAACAGGCCTCATTGGTTCGCATAGTTGATCTCAACTGATCAACTGATTCACTATCATGCAATGAATGACAGCTCATACATCCCATCTGTTGACTGCCCTCACCCCGTTGATAGCAGGCCGAAAGAATTGTACCCTGATATTCCAAACCCACAGCAAGAGGGGTCCCATCCCGCCAGTAAAGATTATCACGAGGCTGAGAAGTCGTGTACGTGTCATCGGGTAAAGGTAAGTCGAACCATCGATTCAACGGATCACCCGGTGTATACGGATCTCCTACCTGAAAAGCATGTTGATTCACCCTCGCATCCTTAGGTCTGATTTTACTGTGACATCTACCACAAATCGCACTGGCGTCTGCCGCACTGAGTTTAGCTGGGTTAACAATGGTCCGATCCGTAAGACCATTTGAAAGTGCGGTTACTCTTTGAAAAGGATTTTGATTGATGAAAACATGCGAATCTCCGGGTCCATGACAACTCTCACACGCAATACCCAATTCCGCAACCTGGCTACGATAAATAGTCGGCCCTTCGCTTATTTGACGGGGTTTCGGCTTCACATTATGGCAGAAAATACAGACTTTGTTCCAAGTATGTGTCTGCTCAAAAAGAGACTTGCGCTCGGGTTGCAGAAAACTCCCGATACGAGTAATCCACTGGCCATCAATGATGCTGTACTGATAAGGCAGCACCAGGTATTCACCACGGGATCGAACCTCTGGATCATCGACAGGACCACGACTAAGATAAACTTGACCAACATGTGAACCAACCAGCCGATCGATAGGAAAAACCATTTTAGGTGGATTGGAGATGGAAACCGCATCTGCTCCCTGCAGAATTACAGATTCCTCCCACTCCGGATCAATCGTCTCCATGAAGAACTGTTTATGTCTGCGGTAAAAGCGAACGGGAAAGCCTGAAATGCGTCCCGGCTGACCCGTAAAATCCCCACGAATATTTTCAGGGGTTGCTTCTCGAGTCATCGTTCGATGATAGGTATCATACCAACTGGAATAATGATCCTGATGGCACTTACGACAACTGCGCGACCCTTGATAATCAACTCGGGACAGATCCAATGGGATTGATACTGTCTCTGACTTGCCTGGTATTTGAATCTTTGAAGGGACTGCTTTCGCTTCAATTGAAACCGGCTCACGAGCAGAAAACACAACGAACATTCCTAACAGAATGATCACCAAAAATATCGTCCATCCGAATACCGGATAGCTCTGTCTGGGCGCACGACCAGCGGCTCGCCATTGAAAAACAACGAGCAATACCAATAGCAACATTCCCAAGGCAGGAATCAGATTCTCCATGAATGAAACACAGCCCTCTTAAAAACTTGCGAATGCGTTCTAATGGAGGCTTTCTCTCAGCAACGATTGTTTCAGGAAGAATTTGTGTCACAACTTAAGATGGCGAACAAACACTCACCCTGACCCACAACGTGAATTGTAATTTCTAGTCAACTATCCAAATTAAGTGTCGGTAATTGAGATTCCGCGCTATTCTGAACCTCGATTTGAGCCACGACTTTTTCACATATATCACCAAAAGTTTTCTGAAGGGGCCCCTCCTCCTTGTAAATTTCAGCTATGTCTCCGGCATCGCCCTGGGTACGCAGCTGTAAATTAATGGGGATCTCACCTAAGAATGGAACTCCTTCTTTCTCTGCCATTTTACGTGCACCACCCGTACCAAAGATCTCTGTTCGTTCGTCGCAATGCGGACAAAGAAAATGGCTC
>CAXEIY010000169.1:0-4987 GCA_963996245.1 uncultured Planctomycetia bacterium
CGGGAAACACACCAGACACTAATCTGGTAAAAACTACCACTTCGGATCTCATGATTCCTGAGGATGAACCCCTGCCAGAGGTCTTTCTTGATACCCGTCCCGGGATCCCTGCCAACCAGCGATACAAGGCCTTTACTCTCGATGAACGGGGTTCAACCAAGGTACACTGCTGGGTCTCCGGAAATGGTAAGATCTGGGAGAAATACCAGGACGATCCAATTATTGAAACCCGGCTCTACGGTGCCTTTGACGGTTTTGAATCCTTGTTCTGGTCCAGTTCCGAAAATTGCTACGTACTTTACATCCGTTATTACCTCCGGGGAAAGACCACCGAAGAAGGCAGACGATCCATAGCCCGAATGACCTCACCCGACTTCAAGACCTGGTCACAGCCTCGGCCAATGACTTTCGGGGATGACGGTCTGACTCCTCCGGAACATCATTACCAGAACCAGACCTCACCGTATTTCCGGGCACCGCATATCTACGTGGCGCTTTCCAGTCGTTTCATGCAGGGTCGCAGCGCCTTTGATGCTGAGCCGGAACGGGCCCGGCAGTTAAAACTGGCACGTGCATCGCAACAGGTCGAAGACTGGCTGACCAGTGACATCTCAGAGACCGTGGTCATGACCACGCGCGGCGGCACCCATTATGACCGCGCCTTCATGGAAGGTTTTGTTCGACCGGGCCTCGGCGACGAAAACTGGACCACCCGATCCAACTATGCACTGCGTGGGATCGTGCCGACCGGACCCGGTGAAATGTCCCTGTATGTGAGTCGGCATAATGCCCTTCCATCGGTACATATCCGCCGTTACACCTTGCGTCTTGACGGCATCGGATCGGTGCATGCCTCCTATCAGGCTGGTCGCATGGTGACACGCCCGGTAACCTTCACCGGAACCCGACTGGTGATCAACTACTCGACTTCCGCGGCCGGCTCAATCCGCGTCGGACTCCTGAACCGAGACGGTCTGCCGATTGCAGGATTTGAAACAAACCGGTGCATGCCTCTGATCGGAGATCACCTGAAGCAGGTAGTCCGTTGGCAGGACACAGCCGATCTCAGTTCCGTACAGGGTCAGCCAATCCGGCTGGTATTTGAAATGCAGGATGCCGACCTCTACTCCCTGCAATTTACACCCTAGCAATCATTTTCCACCATACGTAGACACACAAAAAAGCAACCGCCGTCAACACGCCAGTTGGAATGGCCGACAACATCGGGATGTCAACCATGAACATCGCCAGAAGTAAGTAGACAAACCAACAAGCTGCCGGAAAGAGCAACCATAAAGACCGCCAAAAGTACTTTGCAAGGCCCGGGTCACGTGCATGCAATCTGGAGATGTTCGTGTCCAAATCCGCCTTGTCATCCTCGCTCATCTCCGATAAACGCTGGGTTCTCAGCAACTGCTTAACCGCCTGTTCACTGGATTCATAATCCATCTGATATCGTGCCAGCTCGCCGCCATCAAACCATATCAACTTGCATC
This sequence comes from uncultured Planctomycetia bacterium, assembly GCA_963996245.1. GTDB lineage: Bacteria > Planctomycetota > Planctomycetia > CAXEIY01 > CAXEIY01 > CAXEIY01. The sequence goes on from CAXEIY010000169.1 coordinate 1,497, forward strand.
CATCACATATATCGAGTTTAAACGACTCGTCGGGCCGTTCGTCAAAAAACACTTTCTGCTTGGTCATCCGTTTTTTACACCGCGGGCAATCCAGGTGACCGGTGGTATCCGAAGCGATGTGACGATCAGCCTCACGGGCCAGTTTCTCCGAAGTCACTTCACGGGACGTCTTAATGCGGTTCATGGACCGGCGCCGCAGAAGATACCCGGAACACTTGGAACAGTGCTCAACAGGCTGTTCTTCATAAGTGGTCTTAACCAGTTCCTTTTCGCAGCTTGGACAATCCACCGATATCTCCTCATTCAAACCAGATGTAAGAACCGTCTACAGAAACGTCGTGGTGTCTCCCGGGTGGTCGGATCCAGCTCGCACAAAGGCGGTCACCGTCCACGCCGCATTATACGAAAGCATGTCATCGGTCACTACACCGGTTCAACAGGGTGCAGTGTTCAAGGGACATGGAGCCGGCCGGTTACTGCCACACACGATCTACCCTTTCCACAGCCTGCATTCATGACAGAAACTCGAAAAGTGAGAAGGGATGACCAATCATTCCTGTTCCCGTATCACCGGTACCGTCGCATCGATCATTCCATTACATACTCCCGAAACACAGAAAGCCGCTGCACACAGGTAAAACATGTGAACCCAACTGTACGTATCGGCTACATAGACCAGCAGGATCGGTGAAACGGCTGCCCCCAGGTTACCCCACATATTAGCCCAGCCCAGAACACAACCCACGTAGTTACCACCCACATCCTGATTGAATGCCCAGGTTGAAGGGTTACCGAAGTCAACACAGAAGGCCACCACTGCCATCAACATCGTCACCTCCCAGGGATGATCGGTCCAGGGACACATCGCAAATGCGGTAGCTGCCACCGATGCAGAGAGTATCCAGGGAATCCGTCTGCCCCACTTCAATCCGACCAGGGGAACCAGTCGGTCGGTTACCTGCCCCCCGGCTGCCATTCCGAACCAACCAACAAACATCGGCACCATCACCATGATCCCCCGCTCGACAATCGGGACCTGATATTGTTCCAGGAGGTAAGTGGGAAACCAGGTTACAATAAAAATCCAGCCAATATTTATCCCTATTTGTGCCACACTGGACAACCACAGACTCCGACTGCGGACGATGTGGTTGCGCACGATGTCAACCAGGGGGATGTTACCGACCTTCTCATGGTCGGAGCGGCTCTGATCGCGATTGATGAGTGCCCTTTCCTGTTCATTACACCAGGGATGTACGCGCGGGAAATCCCGAACCATCCACCAGAATACGGCTGCCACCACCAGGCCCAGGCTACCGTACAAAATAAGGACAGGTCGCCAGCTGGAAATATAGGTTTTCTCAATTACGACCGGGTAGATCGCCTCGAGCAGAAACTGATTAAATCGCTGGAGTTCCGAGGCGGACAGGGATTCACCGTCTCGAATTCTCTTGATGCAGGCGGTTGCATAACGATCCATACTGCTCAACGCAATGAACGGTTCCGGTTGATAAAATGTTTCATCCTGAATCAGTTGATTCAGCAAATCAGACACACGCTCAGCTGGTTCAGGACCCTCGCCAAGACCCTCGAGTGACTCACCCAGCGTGGATCGGATGTGACGGATTGGTAACGAAAGCTCCTGGTCTTCTTCGGTCAGACTTGAGACCACCTCCGGGACATCCAGGATCATCTTTGGTTCCAGCAGAGGTGACTGATCCGGTGAAACAAAACGGATAATCAACAGCGCGGTCAAAACGGGTGCAATAGCACCGCCGAAACGTCCACCCAGTGAAATCATACTGCTGGCCGTTCCACGACTGGAGACCGGAATCCAGCGACTGACAATATTAGCGCTGGTCGGATAGGCTCCTGCTTGTCCCAGCCCATAAGCCGCCCGGGTAACCAGAAGCATAACCAGACCGGTCGCCAACCCCATCATAGCGGTGAAAAATGACCATATGAGAATGTAGAGGGTCAGCGTGATACGGGGCCCATAACGATCGGCAAACCATCCGCTGGGTACCTGGCCCAAGGCATACGTCCAGAAAAAGGCACTGATGAACCAACCCATTTGGGTTTTAGTGAGACCCAGATCCTGTCGAATCAATGGTTCGGCGATGCCAATGCAGAAGCGGTCAAGATAAAGGAGTACTGCCATCAGCATCGATGCCAGGATGACACCATATCGAACACGCGATGCGGTACTTGACATGCTTTTCCCTTCGCTCCATTAAACAGCCTGCTGGCGGATCCCAGGCTCCCCTTGTACAGCCCTTGTCCCTGTGCGAAGGGATCATTCCTGTTTATTATTCACCAAGCGACGAATACCCACGCATAGTACTCATCCGACGCCACTTGTACATCATTTCCGCTGAAAATAGTTATCTGGTCACCACCACACCCCCAAAACTCAGACTAATCAGGACATCCGGAACAACCGATAGAAACAAAAGGACCACCTGCGCTGTGTTTGCGTAACGGAGACAAGACCATACATAACGCCACTTCCTGCTGTCGAATCGGTATCCTAGGCCTGCTGTTGACCGTCACAACAACGGCTTGCCAGACCGCGCCTCCCTTGCCCCCCCCTGTTACGATCAACCCGGTCACTGCAGACTCAGAGAACGATACGCAAAACACCGCAGCACGAAAAGAGTCTACCGAAAAAACCGACAAGCCTTCCGCTACTATAACACCAACTTCGGGTCCACAATCCGACGCCTCTGTCACGGGACTGACACTGGCTGATTTTCAGCGCATGGCGCAGGAAAATAATCCCACACTGGCCGCCGCCATTGCGCATAAAGATGCGGCTTATGCCAGTCAGTGGCAAGCCGGCAGGTATCCCAATCCTGTCATCGGTTACCATTCCATGACCATGGGTAACGATGGCACCAGCGGACAGCAGGGTGGATTCATTCGCCAGCAGATCATCACCGGTGGCAAGCTGGATCTGGACCAGGCGATTGCACACAAACAGACCAGCGAACGTGAATTTCAGCTCGATATGCAGCGTCAGCGTATCCTGACCGATGTTCGCATTCTCTATTATGAGTCTGCCATTGCAACGCAACGTCTGGAACTGACGAGAGATCTTGTACGTATGAGTGACGAACTGGTCACCTCGACGCGTCAGTTACTTAATCATCGGGAGGCCAGTGAAAATACACTACTACAGTCAGAAATCACATCTGAGGAAACGAAACTGCTTCTGGACAGCGCCACAGACCGGAACATCGAATCATGGCGCAGATTAACTTCGCTGGTCGGTGCTCCTACGCTTCCCTTTACTCCGCTCGCCCCACCCGATCTCGACGCGGATCTGCCCATCTACACCTGGGAAGAAGCGCGTTCCCTGGTCATGGACAACCATCCGCAACTCGAAGCGGCCAGGCAGCGTGTGGAACGCTCGTCGATCATTATCGAACGAGAGAAGCGGACCCCGATTCCCGATATCGATCTTATGGTCAGTATCCGGCATGTCAATC
>CAXEIY010000170.1:0-5787 GCA_963996245.1 uncultured Planctomycetia bacterium
ATGATCCAGGTATTCCTGCTTTTTTATGTATTACCGTTCTACGGCATCCGAATACCTGCGAACATTGTCGGCATTATTGGCCTGGCCCTGTTCAGCAGTGTGTACTATGCCGAAATCATTCGAGCCGGGATCGATTCGATCCCTCGTGGACAGATGGAATCTGCACGTTCGGTCGGAATGACATACTGGCAAAGTATGACAAACATAATTCTGCCCCAAACAATGCGAATTATTCTGCCGCCAATCGGCAACCAAACTCTTTCCCTGGTAAAAGAGTCGGCTATTCTGTCAACGATAACTGTGCAGGAGTTGACTATGTCCGCATTGATCGTTCAGGGCCAGACCTTTAGACCGTTTGAAGTATTTATCGTGATCACTTTACTTTACTGGGGCCTTAATGAACTGATCGCAACAGGCTTAAGGATCTACGAAAGACGGCTGGAACAGCGTTCTCTGAACCGAGTGGATAGTACAACGCCTGTAGCGATTAAATGAATAACATGACCGAGCCTGAACACCGACGATGAACTGCCGTGCCAATAATGAAACTCTGGTCGAGCTTACAGATTTACGCAAAAGCTTCGGCAGCACTGTTGCATTGGGAGGTGTCAATCTGACTGTTTCCCGTGGCGAGGTAGTCTGTGTGATTGGTCCCAGTGGATGTGGCAAAAGCACAATGCTGCGAACAATCAACTGGCTTGAGGAACCCGACCACGGTGAGGTGGCCTTGGAAGGAGAACGTATCGGTCATCGGAAAAGACGAAACGGGAAAACTGGCCCGCAACCCAGTAAAGAACTCAACAGAATTCGGGCCCGAATGGGAATGGTCTTTCAACAGTTTAATCTCTGGCCACATCTCTCCGTCCTTGAAAACATCACCAGAGCACAAAGAATTGTGCTTCGAATAAGCAAACAGGATGCAGAGCAAACAGCTCATAAGTTCCTGAAACTCGTCGGCTTGTCAGACAAAACACAATCTCTTCCCGATCAGTTATCCGGTGGCCAGCAACAGCGGGTTGCTATTGCCAGAGCACTGGCCATGGATCCGATTCTGATGCTGATGGATGAACCGACGTCTGCCCTGGACCCGGAGCTCGTCGGAGAAGTATTAGCCGTACTTCAGCAGCTAGCGGAAAACGGAATGACGATGATCATCGTCACGCATGAACTCGGTTTTGCTGCGCGATTTGCTGATCGAATTATGTTTATGGACAAAGGATTGATTGTAGAGGAAGGAACACCTCAACAACTGCTTCGGAACCCGAAAACTGATCGTCTGAAGCTTTTTCTAGAGCAACTGGGCAACATGAATCTGCGCCAGGTCTAGAACGCTTGGATTCGTCTACTGAACAGCTGCTGTCGAGAAACCAATACTTTTCTTTCTTCCGTTCAGGGACATCATTGTATTACCCCTAATCCATGGAGACATTCGATGGTCACTAAAAACAAAAAAACCGTACGTCGCGATTCTGCTCTTAAAACAATCCCAGCACGACGGGGTGTTGCTACTCATCTGAAAAAAGGGCAAACGATCAAGGTCATCAATACGCACGGCAGTCAGGTCGTCGATTTCTGGGCGTTTAACGCTGACCATCCGGGGGAGTTTATGTCCATGGAGCACTGCCGGGTGGCACTGGGTCGTTATCGACCTATTTCTGGTGACACATTGATTACCAATCAAAGACGCAAGATTCTCAAGTTTGTTGAAGATACGTCACCCGGCGTGCACGACACAATGATGGCAGCCTGCGATCGCTTTCGTTACGAACAGCTGGGTTGTACTGAATACCATGACAACTGTACAGACAACCTTTGGGAAGCACTCGCAAGTGTACGGTTCAAACCGACAGAAACCCCGTGCCCATTCAATCTTTGGCAGAACACACCGGTCGATTCGACTGGCAGTATTGAACAGCTACCGACCGTATCAAAACGGGGGGATTTTGTTCTCTTTAAGGCTCTTATGGAGATCGTTGTGTGTTTTTCGGCCTGTCCGCAGGACATCGTGCAGATCAACAGTGGACGTCCAAAGAATGCTCACTATCAGATAATCGTCTAAACGGTCGAACTATTTAAACCTGCAGACCGGTATCGATCACGATATCGGTCTTCCATAAGCCAGGCCGCTCAATTGCTTCTGCCTGGGTCCTCGAAATAGTGCGCCCGCACCGCTTTGCCGATTAAATTGCAGATGAATCGCCCCGCTGTGATTGCCGTTATGCCGTTCACGTCCCTCTTGGGAGTGATTTCCACAATATCCATGCCCACGACCCGGCCTTTATCAACGAGACCGTGGATGAGCATGCGCATCTGATTGTAGGTGACACCACCCGGTGCAGGTCCTGCAACTGCCGGCATGATTGTCGGATCAACTCCATCTGCATCGATTGTCAGATAGTAATTTGAACCGTCAGGTATTTTATCGAGCACCGCTTTCATTCCAATTTCCTGTAGCTCAATGTCAGGAATGAGATGAGATCCATACTGTAGAGCTGCCTGCATTTCTTCGGGCCTTGCGCTTCCAGCAGAACGCAGACCGATCTGGAAAATCTCTTCAATATGCTCCATCTCCGAGGCACGACGAATCGGGCTAGACAAACCTTCGCGTACACCATTGACATGGTCGCGCCAGTCCAGGTGGGCATCCACGTGGATCAATGTGATTGGCGAATATTGGCTGAACCCCCGTAACACTGGAATGGGTATGCCGTGATCTCCACCAATAACAATCGGCATTACATTTCTGTCTAGCAGCTTTCGAATCACGGCTTCTGCTGTACGGTAATGCTCTTCGATGTCATTCGGGTTGCCCGGAACGTCGCCAACATCGACTACTTTGACTTCTTTTCCATCGAAAAGTGGCCCACCCAAATCAAAATCCCAGCGTTCTAGGCCTCTCAGGGCTCGCTCGCAATAACGACGTACATGGGTGGGTGCATTGGTCTGATCATTTGTGACCTCGTCCATCGAATAGGGTGCGCCGTAAGGAATACCCAGTATTGCCACATCGGCATCAATCGTATCCAGGTCAAGAACAATGGGAAGATCGTGAAAACTCTGAAACTCGCGTCGCGGTGCGACTGTAAGATTATTGCTCATTAAATTACCCGCATTGGAAAACGGCCGACCAACTTGGCTAGAGAGGCACTTGATTCAAGGTCCTGATCTGCAGTGTTGTGGGAAGTGCTTTCGGCCAGCCACTGGGATCTTTGTGAGCTGCAGATACGACGCATATACAATCAATCAACACCCTGAATAAGACTTCGTCACCTGCCTGTGACTTTAAAGGCTTCGGTATAAGTGCACCTGTACTGTCCAGTTCGACATTCAGAAAAAGATTAACCGGATCGGGCAGCTTGGGAAGCGACACACCGAACTCGGTCAGAGCATTTCTGGCATTTTCTATGCAACCATCAGTGTCCGGAACCCCCTGTGAGGATAAATAAGGTGCGTCGAGTGCCGGCCAAAGCAGATCGTGTGTGCCAACCGTATCCTTACCTAAAACCATGATCGGACGCCGGCGATTGGTCACAAGACGCATACCAAGATTCAGTAGAAACGAATTACTGAAAACGCGAGTGTGGTGAGGCGACAGAAATTCTTTGTGATTACTTGTTACAAAAGCAAACAATGTCGCAGGCTGCTGGCCTGCGAGATCAATAATTGAAAGCAGCTGTCCTTGATGGACGTTAAACGCCCGCGCTTCACCTCCCGGAACATCGAGTGCTGTTTCACTCGGCAGCCGTCCGGTTTGTTCTTTCATCAGCAGGGGCATTATTGCTCCCTCGGTAGATGATCAGTAACGATCGATTTCATTTCTGTTGGTAAAAGTCCATTCCCCGGGATGATGTCCTGTGGACACGGCGACAACGCACAAACTACATCCATCAGCACCTCGAAGACGATATGGTCTCCCGCTTTGCTGGGGGGATTGACAACGCCGGTTCTGCCATCTCCAACTACCGGGCTATTCTGGAAAAGATTGAAGGGCTCAGGAACATCCAGAATGTCCATCTCCTGATACTCGGAAAGGCCTTCGTGTAGATTTTCAAGGCAATTGCGGTGTCCTGGTACACCAAAATCGACCGAGTAGCGAGTGGGGTCACATGCCGGGACGGTAGAGTCGTGCACACCGATGGTATCAACGACTACTTTGAGCATTGGATTGTCGCGATTGCTAACTAATGTATCTCCAATACCAAAGAACAATGACCGTAAATATCGTCTTGTTCTGACTGCTGAGAGCCCCTCTTTAGGGTCGCTCTGATTAATCGCTACAAAATCACCCGCTTGCGCACCTTTCAAGTCGATGATCGTGATGTATTGCCCTGACTTGGCCGTGAATCCGATACCGAATCCACCGTCCACCAAGTACTCGTTATTATTTTGTGAGTTCATGGGCCCTCAACTCTGCCTTTTCAGCTGATCGGCATAGTAGCACGATTGCAAATTGTGATATATCTATGCGTCAGACGCTCTGCATGGATAATTCCGTTTTCTGTCGATGATGCTCGTCTGGTTGTCACAGCACGTGGTTCATACTCAACATACCCTATCGAATTCTCCCAGAAACAGGACAAAATGATGACTGAAGCTGAAGAGAACCCTGTCAAGCTCAACTTTCCCTTCGTAGGTATTCCCTCATTTTTAAGGTCGGAGATCTGTACCGACCTGGATCAGCTGGATGCGGATATCGCAGTATTCGGCATCCCCCATGACGAAGGTTCTCCCTTTTTGGCTGGTTCCAGAATGGGGCCGCGCTCGATACGGGAACACTCCCTTCGGTTTGGTGCGCGGGGCCCGGGCGGTGAGAAGAGCATCTACGATCCGGAAACCCAAAACCAGTACCTGGCAGAAGAATTGAGCCAAGGCCTGATCGCGGACGTCGGAGATGTCGATGTCTGGCCGACGGAGGTTCGAACTACATTCAAGAACGCAACCGAGATGACACGTAAGATTCTGTCCAAAGGCGCATTTCCTCTGATGCTGGGAGGCGATCATGGCGTGACATACCCGGTGGTCCGCGGATTCAATGAACCGTTACATGTGATGCACTTCGATGCCCACATTGATTACGCTCCGTTTATCCATGATCTTCAGTTCACCAATGCACATCCGTTTACTCATATCACGCCCCTCTCCCATGTGGAAAGCCTGACACAGATAGGTATTCGCAGCCTGAGAAGCGCGAAGAGCCAGATTCACCAGTCCATCGACGACGGCAACCGAGTGATTACGATGGGTGAGTTCCGTGACCTCGGTGGACAAGGAGTCGCTGAAATACTCCCTAAAGATGCAGCCTGTTACATCAGTGTTGATATTGACGTATTGGATATTTCGCTGGTTCCTGGCTGTGTCTCAGGTGAACCCAACGGCATGAGTTACTCTGAACTGCGAGATACACTGGTTGCTTTGACAACCCACGCCAATGTGATCGGATTCGATCTCGTGGAAGTCAACCCGCAGCTGGATGTCGGTACCGGCACAACGTCCTATCTTGCGGCACACACCGTTATTGAGTTTCTGGGTCATTTGTGCAGTCAGCCGCGCTGGGCAAAACGCCGGGCCGAGCGAGCAAGTCAGAGGGCGGCCCGCAGCTAAGAGAGCAAGCTTTGCGGGTAAACGGATTTATTATGCAGCTGTCTACCGGTTGATCCTCAGTTTCAACCTGTACTTGCGGAACGCATTAAACAATATACATTGACAGAAACCACGAGGCAGGGCGAACTGCCCTGCCCCACCGTCTTCAATAACAACGGATTCGCTAGCCGGCTGCCGAGATTAAAG
>CAXEIY010000171.1:0-10766 GCA_963996245.1 uncultured Planctomycetia bacterium
CTTTGTTTTTCCCCTCTGTAATCAGATTTCTTTGAGAGAAGCCATTGGTAGACGCCTTCGTTGGCATAAGTTCGGCTCCATGAGTTGTGTCCGACGTCGGGATAAACAGTCAGTCTGGCCTTTTTCCCTCCCGCTTTGCCAATCTGTTGAATCATTAATTGGCTGGTGCTTGGATTATCTGCTCCACCGTGGAAGGCCCATATCGGAATATTTACCAGGTTCTTCGCGTTATCTGATTTACCACTGCCACAGATGGGTATTCCTGCTGCGAAAAGGTCTGGGTAGCGGTCCATCATATGCCAGGCACCGGAGCCTCCCATGCTAAGTCCAGTCACATACAGCCGTTGTTGATCGACCATTAAACTGCCCGACACGTGATCCATTAAATGATACAGTTCGTCGACATCCCACCTGCGGTCTTCGGGACACTGGGGGGAAATCAGTACAAATGGAAAATCCGGACGATCCATTACTATTTTGGGCGGTCCCCATTTTTTGACCAATTCCAGATTGTGACCACGTTCTCCCGATCCATGGAGAAAGAGCATCAGAGGAAACTCTTTTTTGCCGTCATAGTCTGCCGGTACAAACTGCCAATAGCGTATGGACACTTGTTTTTCGGCAGGCGTGATGGTCACCTTTCGGGCAACCTGTGATCCCGGAACAGGGTTGGATTCTGCACCGGACAAACCACCAAGGGCAGTAAACAGAAGAAGAGATGAAACCGTTCTTATCAGGTGTAGGGACATTGGAAACTCCATGCGAGCAAGGGAATGAAGAATTGTGGTTCACCGTATATGGCTGTCTTTTCGGGAATTCCTTATTCAGGTCAGATACCGTTTTACTGGCATAGTGAAGGGGCCTCTATTGTCGAACAGGGTGTGTAGTCCGGAAAACAGAACCTGATTTTTCACGGCAATGACCTGCCTGTTTCTATTTATGGTGTGATCAGATTCTGGAGCAGGACACTGTCATTATTTGATGCAACCCACCAAATAGCGGTAAAACCAACAACCAAAAGAAGCCAGGTGATCGCAAACGCAATTACGAATTGTATCGATCGATGGACTCCATAGGAGAGCACTGCTGTCTGTGGGTCTATGGGATCGTACCGAACGGTGACGGATCGAGCATTTTCCAGGCGTGACAATATCTCCCGATGTGCTGACAGTCCGCTGCTTGCCGTGTAACCGAAAGCCAGTTTGTCGTGCGCATATTCCCGTCCCTTCACACGATATCGGTATCGCACTTCAACCTTGTAGGTTGTACTTTCCCCATCGGCGTTCGATACCAGCTTGCACGACTCCACGTGGCCATTTGTTGTGGGCCAGGATTCGACTTCATTCGAGCGTTTAATCGACCAGATACCGTAGCCGAGCATCCCGAATCCAGCGAGGTAAAAAATACTGATAAAGGCCGCAAACAACCCCATAGAGGCACGCATTCATTCCTCGAACAAAAATAATTAACCTGGTTTCATGCGATGAAGATACCAGAGATTCATCAGACAGATCAAATGATACCTGACTTCCACGCCCTATACAGCTGGGACATTCATCATGCGGGTTATCTATATTAAATACCTTGCTTCACTACCCACTGGAACGTAAGTTCTGAAAGCAGTAGTTATGGTGGAGGCCGGAAATCCGCATGACAACATCGGACTTGTCCTTTCCATGCCTTTATGCCATTTAAGTTTGTATCGCTATCATACGTACTCGATGCGTTCGCCTCTCGCCCTTGATAACGGAGTAACCGGTGGTTCGTAACAACCCACGTAAAGGTCCCTGGTCCCATCGCGTTCTAATTGTTGCCTTCACCTTGGCCTTCAGTGTGCTTACATACTGGCTCATCGGATTTGTTACGGATGATATACGTTTTTTCAATGAACCGGATTACGCGGCCCTTGAAAACACCATGCTCGATGAGCAATTAATCAATCAGCAAATCAAATTGGTAAAGGCTCTCTCATCGGTGCAGGCAGATGTTACGGCCGAAACAGATCGTCAGATTTCGATCGAGAAAAGTACTCAAGCATCCAAATTAACAATGGAACAGATGCTCGAGTTCCAGAAGGCTTCTCTGGAAAAAGACATCAAACCGACAGCGGAACAAAAAAACGCCCTGACTGAAGCGCAGTCGATTTTTCTCTCTAATCAGCGGCAGTACCAGAAACTGAACATCAAAATTGTTAGCCTACAGGAAAAACTTCGCAAACTTAACACAGACAATCAGCAGTTGGAAAGCGAACTCGAGCAAGCAAAGATTCCTATTGAGAAGGAATTTCAACTACAAGCAGAGGAACATCGATTACAAGTGGCAAAGCTTCTGACAGGGATCATGATTCCTCTCCTGATACTCGTGTGGATTCTGGTGCGTATCATGCGTGCTGGTGAATACCGTTTTCTCAGCTACGCGCTAGCAGGTGCCACCAGCATTCGCTTTGTCCAACTTATGTTCGAATATTTTCCACTCGAGATTTTTAAGTACCTCATGATCCTCGCAGGCATCCTTGTAGTTGTCTACATTTTGATTCGTCTCATCAAAATGATGAATCACCCTCAGATGGAATGGTTGTTGAAGCAGTACCGCGAAGCCTATGAAAAATTCAGATGTCCCGAATGTGACTATCCGATTCGTATGGGGCCATTAAGATTTGCGGCATTCGGTCGTAAAGGTATCAACCATAGATTTCCTTTCATTACCAGCGACAATGACAGCAAACTAGAGCCTTACACGTGTCCGGTATGCAGCACACGGCTGTTTGACAAGTGCCCAGAATGTAGCAATATCAGACACTCTCTGTTACCTGTATGTAGCGAATGTGGTACCGCAAACAATCTGGTCCCAATGGATTCTTAGGTGTGGTCGTCTCACATGCGATGTTTACGCGCTGCTGTCCAGGTAAACATGGTTAATCGGTCATGTCAGTCATGACAAACATGCAGACGACATCCAGCCTGCCAAACTATGTGTATCGAACGCATCAATACCACCGTCCCACTGATTTATCAGTACGAAGCTTGCAATCAACAGCAAATACTTGTCATAAGCCGTTGATATGGAGAAAAACCATGACCGTAATAAAACGCCTCTTCATCAAACATCTTATACCTGGACTTATGACGAACGTTTTCTTCATTTATTGTTCACTGGCGCTGTCATCGTTACATGCGGAAAACAAGGGTGTTTCTTCACCTATTTCGATCGGTAACCGGCGGGAGTTATTTGTAGACAACTGGATAATTGAGGATCTCCAGAACGCACAGCGAAGGTTGCATCATCCGGTAGCAAGAGAAATAGCCATCGTCCATGACCAGCCTTGGGAAGGCAACGTCTGCTACTATCATACTGTTTTTCGTGATGACGACCTGTACCGCATGTATTATCGTGGTGCTCACTCCGGCTCTCGAACCAGTCACCCGAAGTCAATTGATCATGAAGTGGTGTGTTACGCGGAAAGTCACGACGGCATCCACTGGGAAAAACCGAGCCTGGGTCTTCACTTGTTTCAGGGATCGAGACAAAACAACATTGTTTGGACCGGCCTGGGAACACACAATTTTGTCCCTTTCAAGGATTCCAATCCGAATTGTAATCCGCAATTCCCCTACAAAGCGGTAGGGGCTACTCACGAAGGATTGTACATTTTTCAGTCGGCTGATGGTATTCACTGGTCTCTGATCAAAGAACATCCCGTAATCACCGAAGGTCGCTTCGATTCACAAAACCTTGCTTTCTACGATGTTTTTCGAGGTCGCTATGTCGCTTTCCAACGTGGATTCAAACATGGTGTACGTACGGTAATGACGGCCACATCTGCTGATTTCCTTGACTGGAGCGACCCCGAATTCATTCATTTCAATGACTCGCGGAACGAACATCTATACACCAACCAAACAATCCCCTATTACCGTGCCCCCCATATACTGCTGTCATTCCCTAAACGCTTTATTCCAGAACGGAATCCGACACTACACCGCCACAAAGGAGTGTCGGATATCGTTTTTATGAGCAGTCGCGATGGTAAAACATTCGACCGTTGGGGAGAAGCGTTTCTGCGGCCCGGCCTGCAAAAGGAACGCTGGGTAAACCGAAACAACTTCGTAGCATGGGGAATACCGGAAACCGAAAGTGAACAGTCCGGTACATCGAAAGAAATGTCTTTTTACTCCATGGAAGGCTATTACACGGGTGACGACTCCCGTATGCGCCGCTACACCTTGCGCCCGGATGGTTTTGTTTCTGTCACGGCTCCACTTTCCGGTGGAACATTGACAACCAAACCCTTTACTTTTTCCGTGCCTAATCCGAACCATCCACGAACGATAAACGACCAACGTCCGTTCCCTATCCAGGTTGAGCGGGACAGTCCAATACACGGAGATGCATCTCTGTATTTTATCAGGCCCGCGTATTTGACTTTCGAAGAAACCAGCAATCTGGGTTCCCAGGTAACGTTAGCCGTCACCGTAAGGGATGTTCCACCGGGTGTTCGGAGGCTCTTTTCTACTTATGATGGCGGCACCACAGTTCCTCACGAGCTGTTTTTTGATATCAATTCCGGTGGCGTTATTGGAAACAACGGCCTTTTCTCCGTACGATTTAATTACAATGGTGTTCAGGTTGGCGCATCCTACGAACGTATTGGTAACTGGAGCAGTGAGGTTGATTCCAATGCCGTTCATCATGTGGCAGCTACCTGGAATGATGGACGTATCACACTTTATTTTGATGGCCAGCAAGTCGCCAAAGGGGGAGTGGACGGATCGGGGGACCTCCATTTTAGGACGGGCAACCTCCGTTTTGGAGAAGACTATCCGCCGACTTCCGTGGAAAATGAACCTTTCCTTGGAGTGGCAGACGATCTGCTGGTGCTTCGTCAAGCTTTGTCAGAAAAGCAGATTGCTGAAATCGCTCAATCTGCCATGTCAGCAGACGCCATTTCATTGTCACATGGCGGTATACATCTGAGTATGGAAACTTTCGGTTTCCCGCTGGCCGACCATCTCGCTGATGACGGGCATCAGAAAACCAGCAGCGCCGGAATCTCGAGACCTGGAGAGGTGGAACTGTTGGTTAATTTTTCAACCTCTGCTTCGGGAAGCATTCGATGTGAGATATTGGACCAGGACGGAGCCCCGGTCCCCGGTTTCAGCTTGACAGATTGTGACACACTCTATGGTGATTCTCTGGAACGAGCTATGAGCTGGCAGGGGAATCGAGAGCTAAAACCGCTTGCTGGACAAGTTATCCGACTTCGATTCGAACTACAGGATGCCGATCTGTTTTCCCTTCGTTTTTCACGATGAGTAAAAGCGTGTTCTGTTACGGGAACGGACCTCAACCGGTAGATTCATTTGTCGGTTCTTCCATTTGTCGTGTTCCATGGGTTTGCGCCTAACCTGTTGAACCGTACAACAGACACAAAGCAGTCCAATCGCGTGTCGGCCAGAATCCGTTTAACGTTGGTCCGGCCGGCCTTCATTGCGCCACCATCTCAGCTCATTACTTCCGCGTTCTGCACAGGCTACGATGTCCAAACGTCCATCTCCATTGATGTCAGCTAATAGAATCTGGTTTGCACTACGCCAGTTTTCTTTAAGTAGGTGATACTTCCACGGCCCACGAGAATCACCCTTGTTTTCAAACCATGCAACCCGCCCTGGTAAACGCCATGATGTTGCCGCCACATCCATATCACCATCTCCGTCCAGATCCCCGGCGATCGCTTCAAACGCGTCGTCAAACATCGGATGAATAACGTGTTTTTCCCATGGCCCTGCAGCGGGTCGCCCGTTGTTTTCATACCATACAATCTGATTATCTTTGCGATCTATAGAGGCTCCCGCTCGATCACCCGACGGACGATAGTAAAAGCCAAGAGCCATAACGACATCCAGATCACCGTCCTGATCCATGTCAACCGGGTTACCGTGAGCCGGACAGACAGATTGCGTGTCGAGAGGGTGTTTCTTCCAGGATATGGATTGGTCCTTTTGTTCATTTTCATACCAGATAATCTGACCGGCCAGACGAGCCGTTCCAAGAAGATCCATGTCCCCATCCTGATCAAAGTCAGCTGCTCGTATGGTGCGTGTTTCGGGAAGCTGTTTTTCGATCATATGTTTGGTCCATTCTCCGTTTTCGGGAGTACCATCATTTTCAAACCAGGCAAATTGATTACCCAGTCTCCAACTAGAGGCCGCTACATCTAAATCACCATCCCGATCGAAATCGGCCAGCGCAACATCGTAGGCACCTGGAAGGTCAACGGTAATAACATGTCGGTTCCACTGTTTGGAAGAAGGTATCGCTCCATTTTCGAACCATACCAAATCACCATGCAGATTTTTTACGATGACGATGTCAAGATCTCCATCGTTGTCCACATCACCGGCCATGTGTCTTTCAAGACGTTCCGGATCGTTTTTCTGAACGAATGACCGTGTAAAGGATCCGTGAGCATCGTTTTGAAACAAATACAACATATTGTGTGGATTACAATCACCGCTACTTAAATCCAGATCACCGTCATTGTCAAAATCAGCTGCCGTGATGCCGTACGCATACGCGTATTTATCTGCGATCAAATGCTCCGAAAACCGAACGGGGGGGGTACTTGTATTAACCAGCGGATTCCTGGCTGCGAGCACAAGTGCCTCAGGGTTTTCGCAGGTAGTGCGATGCGATGGTACGGAAAGCATACTGTCGCCGGACAGCAAATGACGGTTGTTATTCCAAGAGAAATCCGTAGCGACCGTCGCTTTCTGACAATCATAGCCATAGCTCGTTATTGTCCATAGAAGGAACGTTGCGAACAGACCTTTCATAACAGATATCCTTTCATGCAAAACTGTGTCCAGGACAGCGTATTGGATAACCCGTATCCCTCATTGTACAACTATTAAAGCAGTATAAATTCGATTGGGATCACGATGGCCAACAAAATGGTTCCCGAAGATCAAAAGGTCCTAGGTAACTCAGGTGAAAACCAGATCGATCCTTTTGTATAGTGAGACAGGTTGTCTATCAGGTACGTTTGTATTTCACAGGGTACGCGCTATAATGACATCTATGGTGATGAAAGTTCCTACTCCGCTCTATGGAGTCTCGTTCATGCGTATCCCAGGACTGCCAGCTGTCCTAATGGTGGTGCTTCTGGGATTCGTCCCAGTCATCGTTGCCGAAGAAACGGAACAACACTGGTCCTTCCAAGAACCGGTTTCTCCAGTCGTGCCGCTAAAGGAACATCTTCGGCATGCTCAGCGTGTACATAACCCAATTGATGCTTTTATCCTCGCAAGGCTGGAAAGTCATCATCTCGAACCGGCTCCCATAGCTGACAGGCAGACATTAGTTCGCCGTGCCTTTTTTGATCTTCTAGGGCTACCTCCTTCACCTGAACAGCTAACGGCATTCCTCAACGATGATTCCGTGCATGCCTGGTCGGAATTAATTGATCAGCTGCTGAAATCGAAACAGTATGGAGAACGCTGGGGCCGCCACTGGCTGGATGTTGCCCGTTATGCTGACTCCGGCGGTTACGAAACCGACATGTACTACCGTAACGCATGGCGCTACAGAGACTATGTCGTTAAATCATTCAATGACGACAAACCGTATGATCGATTCGTTCAGGAGCAGATTGCTGGCGACGAACTGTGGCCAGACAATCTCGATCTGGACCCCCGACGTGTTTATCATGTTACGGAAAAGAAACGTCAACATCTCGAAGCGCGGATTGGAACGGGTTTCTACACATTGGGACCAGAAATTCACGAATCAGCGTTGGATGCACACCGACTGCGTTATGAAACTCTGACGGACTGGGTGGATACCACAGCTTCGGCTTTCATGGGGCTGACGCTTGCATGCGCTCGATGCCACGACCATAAATTCGACCCCATAAGCCAGAACGATTATTTTGGCATGCAGGCTATTTTTGCTGGAAGTAGTCCGGTGAACGAACCGCTGTTGACGGCTTTCGAATTTGCCAACTGGAGGCGTAACTACCCTCGAGTGCTGGCGGTGGTAGAATCGCGTAGAAAATACCAATTGTTTGAAGAGCAATTTAAAGAAACGGAACTGACAAAGCAGCAGCAAGAACAAAAAAGTAAACTGCTAGAAGAAATAGCTAATGCGGTACTGCTCCTTCCGGAACTGGCTGCGAGCGTTCCTGATCGTTCTTACACCGCGCTGACTGGAATTCCGACCGCGCTGGTTCTCGGACACGAAAAGACCGAACTTGTCAAACCCGTATACCAGCTTGAACGTGGTGAACTGGAACGCCCCGGCAACCAGATTGATCCGGCTTTTCCAGCTGTACTGGCGGAAGCTACCCAGTGGCACAAACCTTTGCCGAAACAAGTTGGTAGCCGAAAACAATTGGCGCTCTGGTTGACTCAAACTGATCACCCTCTGACCGCTCGTGTAATGGTAAATCGCATATGGCAATGGCACTTCGGTCGAGCTATCGTTGCTACCCCCAATGACTTTGGGAAAAATGGCCTTCCACCCACGCACCCGGATCTTCTTGACTGGCTTGCTATGAAATTCATTGATTCAGGATGGAGCATTAAGGCAATGCACCGCATCATTATGCAATCGAGCACTTATATGATGTCCAGTCGTTTTGGACCTAATGAACATCTGGCCCGCGATCCAAACAATCGTTTTGTCTGGCGAATGAACCGTCGACGGCTTGAAGCGGAAGCACTATGGGACTCCGTTCACGCCACATCGGGCACTCTAAATCTTAAAATGGGAGGGCATCCGGTTGCGCCTCCACTAGCCGAAGATGAAATTGCTGCTTTGCGAGATCGCTGGCACTGGCCGGTTTCAGCCGACCCGAAAGACCATACACGACGTGGTATCTACATCCTGATCCGTCGCAATTTTCGCTTTCCTATGTTTGAGGTCTTTGATGCACCGGTAACATCTCTAAGCTGCCCTCAACGCGATGTCACCACTGTTGCACTTCAGGCCCTATGGAACATGAATAGTCCATCGGTCCTTCAACAGGCCAAACACCTAGCGGCACGTGTTCTTCGTGAAAGCGATGGTAATCCCGACAACTGGCTGGAACATCTGTGGCTCATAACCTTATCTCGCAGGCTTGAAAAGGATGAAAAACAAGAAGCCATCGCGTGGTTTGAATCACTCACGGACCCTGCTGAAACAGCGGACCAGCAACAGGCCAGCCGTGCTTTTTTGAATGATGCTCCTGAAACCCTACGGCAATTGCCAGAACACCATGCATTGGCCCTGATTAAGATCTGTTTAGCTGTTTATAATCTGAACGAATTCGCCTTTGTTGATTAGTCTACCGGTCAATTGCCGAAGACTCTTGCCATGAAAGGCGTGGTTGGACTGACCATCTGGCATCATGACGGTGTCGAAACATCTGCTCAAACTGCACATACGAAACCGTATTATCGCAACTCCATGAAGACAGAACGTACGACAACTCTTCGACCTTTCCACACTCAGACAATTGGTTCCCTTCCACGTCCTCAAGTGGTTCGTGATCTGATTTCCAAAAAAGATCAGATGAGTTCAGCCCGCTATCAGGATTCGATGGATACCATGGTAAGGTTTGCCATACGTTTGCAGGAAGAAGCCGGGCTGGATGTAATTACGGATGGTGAGTGGCGACGCACGCACTATATACATGAGCTTTTTGACCGGGTTGGTGGCTTCGAAAAATGTCGTCAATTCGAGCATCAAGGAGAAATGAAAACCACACAGGTGGTAGTCCGAACCATGCATTACGACACACCTGTATTTGCTGAGGATGCCCGTTTCCTGTCAGAAAACACAACACGTATTACCAAATACGCTTTGCCAAGCCCCTTTCTTATCGGTATCCGTTTTTGGCATGAAGATTACAGTCAGGACGCCTATCCTACGATGCAGCACTTTGTGGACCATCTGACCCAGATTCTGAGGCAGGAGGCGAAGGCACTGGTCCAGGCAGGTATGGATATTGTTCAGATTGACGATCCGGCTCTTACCTATTTCTGTGATCGAAAACTGATGGCGGAACAAGGTAGCCATGATGAACGCTTGAGACGCACCTGGACACCTGATATACAAATTCCACAGGCAGTGAGTGCTGTCAATCGCATTGTGGAAGGACTGGAAGCAGAAGTGCATTTGCATTGCTGTCACAGTGTGTATAAAAGAAACAAGGACGTCTCCGGGAATTACAAGCCACTTTTACCTTGGCTTGAAGGCCTGTCGATGGATCGGATCAATCTGGAATTTGCTTACTCTGGTACGGGCGAAGCTGATGACTTGAGTTCATTACCGGAACATCTAGGTGTCGGCATGGGGATTGTTGATGTTCGAAATGAGAAGATGCAATCCGTTGACGAAATGGTACAACTGGCTTTACAGGGAACCAAGTATGTCAGTCCTGATCGTATCGCACTGAACCCTGACTGTGGTTTTGCGCCAGATGCCGGTGAACCACCTACCATCGATGAAGCCTATGCAAAGCTATGTCGACTAGTCACAGTATCCCATCGAGTCAATCAACAAATGTCATCTAAGCACAAACAAGCCTAAGTTCATCGGAACACTCGTTTCAACAGAGGACATCCCAGACTCATCATAGGGAAATTCCGAGATTGTCGATTGACTGCCAACATCGTAATCATGTACTGACGATTCGGAACAAGAATCCTTTTAGCTACCGTTAACCGGTCGATACACAGAGGAAGCAAGCGATAGTGTGTGACATTCATCACAAGTGGATTTTC
>CAXEIY010000172.1:0-5039 GCA_963996245.1 uncultured Planctomycetia bacterium
GGCGGTATCCCAGCAGTCCTTGAGTGTCATGGGCAGACCATGCAGTGAGCCACGAAGATGCCCCGTTCTGCGTTCCTGGTCGCGTTGTCTGGCTACTTCGATCGCGTCTGACGATGGTTGAATGAAGGCATTGATTTTTGAGTGGGTGGATTCAATTTGCTGTAGATGCATTTTTACCAGTTCCTCTGAAGACACCTTTCGGCGATGCATTTGTTCCAGCATCTCTGTCGCAGAAGAGAACAGGAGATCAGGCGGATCCGACTTAAACATGGGTTTGGCAAGGGGATTTGAGGGACCCGTTGGCTGTGTTTTTTGCAGAGCAGGAATGACGGGGGTCATGGCCAGAGCGCCTGAACTCTGTACGAATGTACGACGGGACACGGCAGTAGGATGGGTGGTCATCTTCGATACCTCGTATTATGGGCGTTTGCAAAAAAACGATTTAAAATATTTTGTATGTCAAATCTGTAAACTGGGGATTGAGGAAAATATCGTTTTGCTTTTGTCCAACCAGACAAAATAGAGGGTGTTTTGTCGGACCACTCAGCGATATATTAGTTCTGATGTTCAGCCTTGTTTAATATACAGGGTTTGACCAATGGGTGGTCTGTAGGTATGTGAATGAGGTGTAAATAAGACCATGACAACACAGTCACCGGAAACCGCCTGTATTCGATTAGGCATACCCGAAGAGCTGTCCCGTTACTGCGATGGATCGGACAGGTTTGAAATGATTGCCGTGACATGGAATGAAGCCGTCAGTCAGCTGGTCAATCGGTTTCCCGATATCGAGTCAAGATTGCTGAGGCGTGACGGAAAATTGAAAGCGCACCTGATCGTGTTTTGTAATGGGGCGAGCGTTCATGCTGCGGAATTACCTTCTTTAGCGGTATCGCCAGGTGATGAACTGGAGATCATGTTCGCCATATCAGGTGGCTAGTACTGAAACCACTCAGCGTCAGTCATTCATGAGCATCTCTTCTGGTCCGGTGGGCCGGGTTTCCATGACTACGTAGTTAACGGGGCGGCTGTTTCCGTACCCAGGTCGTGCTGTTCCAGAAGATCGTCAAACGTGTTTAAAACGCGCGATTTCAGTTCTGTGAAAAAGCTCTCTGTATTGAAATAGGGGAGATCAATTTCAGGAAATTCTTTGTGAGATTCAAGAGGAAGAACATAGTCGTCCGCTGTGAATCCCTGTAGTTTTTCCAGTCGGTAGCCACGGAGAAAAGTACGGATGATTAATGTTCTAAAGGTATCCGCCGTGATCGCTAATCCGGTCATGGAGGAGATCGCTTCGGCCATCTGATCATGGGTCATACCTGCAAACTTGCATATGCCGATGATGTCATCACGTAGTGGGATAAGACCTTTATCTGGGTTCGTGATGGCATCCACCCAATAGTCCATTCCGGTTTCCCCTTCAAACAGCAGTAAAAGGAAGGTTCGCATGGACATATGGCCTCCTGCAAGTGCCCAGGGATAGCCGGGGTTGGTCTGAGGAAGATAGGCCGGTAGCTCCAGTCCTTTACAGTGCATCGCATAACCGGTTTCATGGAGATGTTCGGACATGCGATCAGTCCCCTGACCGATTAAAGGGAGTCTGCCTTCACCAATGGCAGCGATCGCTTTGTGGGTGCTTTCGAAGTCACCGTAAAATGGACCGTCGGGTAAGGCAAGACCATCATCCTTATGACGATCATTGTATTCCATGGTGTAGCTGAGTGTTGTGCCACAGGAAATGGAATCCAGCCCCATTTCATCCACGAGTTCCACCAGTGTGCAGGCCTGATCAACGTCATAGATTCCCAGGTTGGAGGCAAGAAGATCCAGAGGCTCGAAGTCCAGTTTTGCGCGGAATTGTCCAGCCTTCCCGTCTTCGCCGATGTCGTAAACATTCTTGTGGCACTTGATACCACACCGGTAGCATGACTCATCCTTGATTACATAGTTGCCGGTTTGCTGAACGTTGGCACGATACAGCGGTACGGAAACTTCGGTTCCGGTGGGCGCGAAATTGCGTTCCGGAAGAGCATGTTGATCATTTAAGGCGACGTAGTTAGCCCAGGTGCCACCTAAACCGTCTGTGGCATCGTCCCGGAATCGAGCACTACCTGGTCCGCGAGCGACTTCTTTGTTCAGGTCTTTGAAATTAGACGCCGAAGCGGCTCGGGCATCCGGAGTGTCGGCTACGATGGCGAGGAGATTTTTTGAGCCCATAATTCCACCCATGCCACCTCGGCCACAAAAGCGAGGTTTGGGGTCGCCGGATTTAAGCTGATTTTCCGTGGACAATGCGATTGCGGCATAACGAACCGTCTCGTAGTTTTCTCCACCAGGTCCGATAACCGCATAATGGCTATCGGGTCCATATCGTTCATTTAAAGTCTGAATCTTGTCGTTGACACGGCGACCGACCAGGAAGGATGCGTCTTCAAAATGAAACTGCGGTCCGGCATCCGGTTGATCTTCGTTTTGTCGAAGGTGCAATAACAAGGGCTTTTCACTTCGTCCTGAAAAAACGATTTCATCAATTCCCAGGAATCGAAGTTTGGTTCCGAACTTGCCACTGCCGGCTGACCACATGGCAGAGGGAAGTCCGTTTGAAGAACGTTTTAAGGGAGAATAGGCAAGAAAGTAACTCCGGAGTCCCGTCATGAACTGGGTGCCGCTGAGTAGACCCAGCGTCAAAAGCAGTACGGCATCCGGATCATAGGCATCTCGCACCGGGTGTTTTTCTAGAAACTTAAAGCCACGGGCTATTCCGCCGAGCACATCTTCCAGATCACTGCATTCGATAGAAGTGCGTTCGGTACTTTGTTGGGCTAAATCAACGTGGTAACGAATGAAGTTAAAATCCTGAGGAGAGGTATTCGTGTTGTTTTCATTCATGGAGAACTCCGTAGCGCAGTACAGGCGGTCAAGTGCTGGAAATAATGTACATCATACACCGATATATGGGTGCCACGTCAACTCTGGCTCTTCATAAGTTTCAATGATAATCCGTTCCGGTCCTTATCGAGCAGAATGAGAGGTTAACCATTTTCGAATAAAAGATTTCGTTCGAGCATTATGTTTTTGATGCTTTACGTAATCCAGAACCTATCCTGCTTGTGAAGACAACACGACAGTGATGTTGTAACAGGGATGTCGGTCAGTTCCGAGTGACTGGCGGAAACCTTTCAGGCACCCAGGGTTCTTTTCTGGAGTGTGAAAAGGTCGTGTTCCGTAGTTCACGGACATGTGAAAAGAGGTTGTTCGTATTTGAAATACCTATATGACGATATTGGACCGGTTGTTCCTTGCTTATCAGGGGAAAATGTCGATACACTGTTTCATCATGAACCGTGATGAAACTCCGTCTCCCAAAACCGTTTCCGCCGGAGAGTTGGCGCCCTGGACGACGGGCGACCTTCCACCGGCACCTCCGTCAGGTTGGCGATCCTGGACGCTGCTGATTGGTCCGGGTGTATTAATGGCAGGAGCGTCGATCGGATCGGGTGAGTGGTTGGCTGGTCCTGGTGTTACGGCGCAGTATGGTGGGACACTGTTATGGGTTGCAACACTGAGCATTCTTGCTCAGGTGTTCTGTAACCTCGAGATGATGCGTTACACCGTTTATTGTGGCGAGCCGATTCTGGTTGGTGCGCTACGTACCTGGCCTGGTCCGAAATTATGGATTCTCTTTTACATCTTGCTGGAATTCGGTCATATCTGGCCATTTAATGTCGCCAGTGCTGCGGTTCCGGTTGCGGCAGCCATACTCGGGCATCTACCCGGAGAGGGAACGATTCGGATTCTGGGAATCAGTCTCAGTGAACATCTACTGGTTAAAATTCTGGCCTGTACTCTCTTTCTTGCAGCCTTTATCCCACTTATTTTTGGTGGCACCGTATATAAGACGCTTGAACGCATTATGACGGTCAAGCTGGTGCTGGTTTTGGGCTTTCTTGTTCTGGTCACCTGCTTTTTGATCTCTTCAACTACCATGCGCGATGTAATGACCGGTTTTGTACAGATAGGTACCGTTCCCATTAGGGCGGAAACAGTTATTGACGGACGTCATTTTACGATCACTCAGTCAGAAGGTCAGACGGATTACAAACTCGTTGGTACGGCAGAGGGTGAAGAGCTGGTCATTACGGAGTTCTTGGTACAACAGGGAACCCAGCGCAGACAGTTCGGAATCGGTGATCCTGTTCCCGAAAGCTTATTGGAGGCCCGAGACCGTCTCATTACACGTGCTAAAGATCGAGTGGTACCAGAACGATTTCTTGTCGAACAGAGAGAGCCGGACGGGGTAATTTCAGTGGAAGGCCATATTGACCCAGAGAATTACCAGTGGCGTCTGGAACGTGTGATACGTACCAAGGGGGAGGAGTCTGAGCAGTGGGAGGAAAGCGAATCCCTACCTGATGACCTTGACGCAATCGTTGATGAATTGGTTGACAGACGTGGTTTGAGACGGGTGCAACTGATCGGTTATGTCCGTGAACATGGAAGTCTTCCTGACCTGGATTGGAAAATGATAGCCGTATTCGCGTCGATTGCCGGTGCCGGCGGTTTGACAAATGTCCTTTTATCGAATTACGCACGTGATAAGGGATGGGGTATGGGGGCTCATGTAGGAGCTATTTCCAGCGCTGTCGGTGGAACCAAGGTATCGTTATCTCATGTCGGCAAGGTCTTCCCGTTGACAGAGGGTAATCGTACTCGCTGGCGTGGATGGATGCGTCACATCTTCCGAGATCAAATCGCTATCTGGATGGTGTGCTGCTTTATCGGTATGGCACTGCCCTGTATGATGTCGATTGAGTTTATTCGCAATGCTCCTGTTTCGGGTGATCGAGTTGCGGCCATGACAGCTGAAGGAATGGATTATCGATATCCTGGTCTGGGTTTATGGTCACTGACACTCATCATTTCTTTCCTGGTACTTTATCCTGGACAGATTATGAGTGGCGATACGATTCCCCGACGCTGGTGTGACATTCTCTGGACTGCCAGCAGTCGAATGCACCGGGTCAAGGAGCATAAAGTCA
>CAXEIY010000173.1:0-4355 GCA_963996245.1 uncultured Planctomycetia bacterium
TATCGCCACCACCACCTGTGATTTCCTTGTAGAGATTATCTTGTTCTATGGAACATGGATATTTACGCCCCTGAATAAACAGGTTAAGCCCCATGGCCTTACTTGAGCCGTCGTAGGTCATCACCACGTGTGTCCATTCCCCAACGGGGACACGGTTGAGGGTACGGATGCTGATCGCATTACCTGGCCAGAAGTGGATTAACGACGCACGAAGTCTGCCATGGTCCAGTAATAATTCGTATCCGCGGCTCCCCGCATCTGTCCATGCTCGCGAACGATGAAAAATAACGGCACGGTTCATGGCCTCAGGTACCTTGATCCACAGAGAAATAGAGAACGGTTCATAACGATGAAAGTTTCCAACCTCGAGCTCTATGCCGTCATCTCCTGTAAGCTGAACGGCCTGTCCAAGAATCCCTGTGACCTTTTTGTTGTTTTCGAAAGGACCCTGTTCAAAATCGAGATGCTGTACAGGGCTCAGACAATTAGGTAGTGGATGACGATTCTTTTTCCACTGTTCGAAGGCATCCTGACGACTATTACCGAGGGTTTGTAGTGATTGATAGGCCTGTTGTATTTCAAGGGTAAGCTGGTTCAGCGAATGTTCCTGTTTGGAATTGCGAAGAACCAAAGTGGGAGTGGGAACAGATGAAGTAAAATAGGAATAGAGCCCGGCTTCGTCGATATTGTTGAAATAGGCAAAAAACTGGTAGTACTCCTGCTGCGTTATCGGATCATATTTGTGGTCGTGACAACGGGCACATTCCAGAGTGAGTCCGAGAAAGGCAGTTCCAAAGGTATGCACTCGGTCTGCAACATATTCGACACGGAATTCTTCAGGAATGCTTCCACCTTCCACTTTTTGTGGATGTAATCGATTAAAAGTGGTAGCGATTATCTGTTCTCTGGTTGCGTTGGGTAACAGGTCACCCGCCAATTGCCAGGTGACAAACTGATCGTAGGAAAGATTGTTGTTAAAAGAAGAAACCACCCAGTCCCGCCAAGGCCACACATAACGATTGCGGTCTACCTGGTATCCGTAGGTATCCGAGTATCTTGCGACATCCAGCCAATGCACGGCCATGCGTTCGCCATATGCGGTTTTAGACAGAATTCGGTCGACCAGTGATTCGTATGCTTCAGGGCTATTGTCAGCAAGAAAGGCGTCTATCTCTTCTATCCTTGGCGGCAGACCGGTCAGATCAAACATTAATCGACGAATGAGCGTTTCTTTTTTCGCTTCCGACGATTGAGGTAGGCCAGCCTGTTTGAGTTTGTGGAGAGTGAAATAGTCAATTTCATTCTTTATCCAGTCGGAATCGGTAATTTCGGGTAATGCCTTTTTTTTAATCGGTTTAAGAGACCAATGTGTTTCGTAAAGTGCACCCTGTTCAATCCAGCGTCTCAGTGTGTCTATTTCGTTTTTCGAAAGGGTCAGTTTGGAATGCTGGGGCGGCATCCGGAAATCAGGGTCAGCACTTTCAATTCGTTGCAGGAACAGGCTCATAGACGTGGGCCCGGTGTTTTCCAGGACATGAACAGCACCGGGGCGTTGATCCAGCCTCAACTCAGCTTTGCGGGTTTGTTGGTCCGGTCCATGACACTTGAAACAGTTATCTGAGAGAATAGGACGCACCTCACGACTGAAGCTTATCGATGGTGATGTCTGAGCGAGGGACATGGCACCGGGTCCGTCTGTGAATATCACCGATAGCGCGACCAGCAGCAGGAAGGTTAAAGGAGAGCCTTTGCTCATAATTCTGTGTACCGATTTGTAGCCGAGTGGGTGTCTTTCATGTCAAGTCCGATGGGTTCTTATTGTAACAGAGAATAACCACATCTTTAGTAACACACGCCAAAAGGAGAATCCTTCGTATCCAACCGGGGCTGTCTTCACGTATGGAGGAAGGCCAGCGCCGGCTTTTTGCAGAGACCGTGCCATGCCACAAGGGTAGTTGGAAAGGATGTATTCAGAGTCAGGGGGGACCTGGTAAGTAGGTTAATCCTGGATCAAAGCAGAATGGTGGCCTGGAATTTTCAAACGGATTCGATAAAGTCCACCTCCGGCTGTGATGTAGAGTGTTTGGGCTTGGTTACCAATGCCAAAGCAGCAGTTGGTTGGTAATTGAGGGGTTTCGATGTAGGCTTTTTCGGTACCTTGAGGTGAAAATACAACAATGCCAAAACGGTTCTGGCTGCGAACAGCGGCATAGATGTTCCCGGATGTATCAACGGTCATGCCATCGATTCCAGTTTGGTCGCCGAAGTTAACCAATACCCGTTTTTCTCCAAGTGTAGCGTCCTTTTTGACGGGAAAGGCATTGAGTGTCATGCGTCCCATTACGGCATCCGGATTACTTTCTGCCTCGGCTGTACCATTGTCGGTTTCGGCAACATAGAGCGTTTTCCCATCTGGTGAGAGCATGACGCCGTTGGGTTTGGAGATGTCAGTGGTCATCCGTGTCACGGTGCCGTCTGGATCATAGCGGTACACGTCCATCGACGGCAGTTCCATTTTTTCTGGACCGACATACTTTGGGTCGCTGAAGTAAATTCTGTTTTTTGTATCAATGACAATGTCATTGGGAGAGTTGAATCGCTTTCCCTGGTATCGGTCGACAAGGGTACGAACTTCGCCAGTAGGGGTAATTTCTACGACGGCGCGCTGCCCACCAAGAGGGGACGCACAACAGGCAATAAGACGTCCCTTTTGGTCGAACATGAGACCATTTGCCATTTTACTGTTGGCGCTGTGCACACGCACCTGGTTGGTGGTCGGATCGTATTTCATTACACGTGCCGGAGCAGAATCGAAGGGTTGTGCGAAGTCACTGAAATACATCACCCCCTTGGGTGAAACGGCAACACCTTCCGTAAAACCTCCTTTTTCCCAAAGTGTTTCAAGTTTTACATTGGCCGGCACAATCGACGGATCTCCTTCTACCCGGGGGGGGTCTATGGGGGGAGTGCTCGAAAGCACTTCGTCTGACAGATTGCCTAAAGTTAGTGAGCAGGCAACAGTAGTACAGATTGCGTGGTACAGAAAGGAATCCATGATGGCTCAACCCTTGTGATTAAGTTGCAATGAGACACAGGTTACTCAGCTGAACATCATACTGATAAATTATGGAAAAGTCCCGCAAGCGCTGTGACGTATAGAATCGTCCCCTGTCGTGATTTGAGGATAGACCTTGATTTCAAGTGGATGATGTAAAATGCCTTTTCCATAAAGATATGAGGAGCCAGTGGCTTCTGGGATCCCTGTTTGATGTTTGGCCAGAGACCGGTAGTGTGGATACGAAACAGCTATCCAAAAGAAGTAGCAGACTACCGATAACCTGTGTGAAAGCGAGGGAAGGTAACGCGGTGGTGGCAGGACTGGCAGAAAAGATCGTGGTGGTTGGCAATTGCAGTCAGGGGAAAGTGAGGGCGTGGGGGATCGAACCCCAGACCTACGGATTAAAAGTCCGTTGCTCTACCAGCTGAGCTACGCCCTCAGTAATTACGGTCAGCTACCAACCCTGTGGTTTTTCTCGAAGTGATGCCCTTCACTGTTAACGGTCTGAAGCATCTGAATCAGGAGGGACTTCAGTTCCGCGGGCTTAACAGAGAGCCGTTTTCCCCCAACGGGAGCAGCACCGGAACACTCAACATAGTCTCTTAACAATAAACTGACAAGTCCGGCAGACTTCCTTATGTTCGTCATGGATGAAGCGATGGGCCCTCCGGGATCTCGTTCAGGGTATAGTAGGCATCCGCGGGCCAGAGTGGGGCGTTCTGTATTCCAATCGGTCCGACATGAATATCGTAAAGGAATCCAGCTCGCAGTTGTTTGAGTGTGAGGATGATGGAGCGTCGATCATCAGAACAACGAATACCGATGACGCTTTCAGATCTCCGACTGCCGTCTGCGGTTGCGTATCCACCTTTCCATACACGTTGGTAACTGACGATGCCGTAGTGATCCGGCTGCATTGCTTTGTTGAGAACAACCGCGCCCGTGAAGTCGATTACAAATCCTTGGTCGGTTGCACGAACTTCACGAATTCCCAGAGGTAGAGGACCCTTGCGCCGGATACGTACTAATTCCCCGATATTGTTTCCAGCGCCCCAGCCAGAATCACGAAAGCTTCCGATATAGAGATCCCCATTGGGTGCAACGGAGGAACAAATAGGACCCAGAAGAGCGTCACTCTTAATACGCTGTTCTGGCAATGTGAAACGGTAACAGGCCCCCTGGTAGGTGTTTCCTATTTTTTGTAACGAAAATCGGAGAAGTGCCCGGGTGTCATATTCACAGCCTATCCCATGTCCCTCAAATTCTGCAAAACGTCCATGAGATTCAAGAAAACAAA
>CAXEIY010000174.1:0-34571 GCA_963996245.1 uncultured Planctomycetia bacterium
CACATTGCTGACATCAATCAGGGCATGTTGGGTGCCAATGGTATTGTCGGGGGAGGACCTCCTTTGGCATGCGGCGCCGCATTGACGGCCCAAGTAAAGTCGCTGGATCATGTATGTGTCTGCTTTTTTGGAGATGGGGCAGCCAATCAAGGTACAACCGCGGAGTCGCTCAATCTGGCCAGCGTGTGGAAATTGCCGGTTATTTTCGTGTGTGAAAACAACGGTTATGCCGAAACAACTTCCGTGGATTACTCCATTGGGGGACAAGATATCGCAGCGCGTGGATCCGCGTTCGGTATGCCTGGTGTAGCGGTGGATGGATTGGATCCATTTGCCGTTTTTGAAGCCGCCAGTCAGGCTGTTCAGCGTGCACGAGAAGGAAAGGGCCCGACTTTGCTGGAGTGCCAGACGTATCGGTATTATGGCCATTTTGAAGGAGACGCACTGAAATACCGCACACGAGATGAAGAAGACTCCTATCAACAACGAGATTGCCTTGAGCTTTTCCGAAATACCGTTGTGAAACAGGGGAAACTGAACGAAGCGGAACTGAATGAAATCGACGAGCGTTCACGGGAATCTATTGCCGAGGCCGTAACCTTTGCTGAGGAGAGTCCCCTACCCCCGCTTGAGGAATGTACAGATGACGTCTATGTGACTTACTAAACTATGTTGGGTGAACCGGTTGGGTTGCTGTTAAGGAGAGAGAAGCCATGGCGGATCGTGAGCTGACCTATCGACAGGCTATCAATGAAGCGTTGCAAGAAGAAATGAGACACGATGAATCGGTTATTCTTATGGGAGAAGATATCGCCGGAGCGCCCGGGAGAGACGATCCCGAAATGGTCGATTCCTGGGGTGGCGTCATGTCGGTTACCAAAGGACTTATAAAAGAATTTGGTCCCACTCGTGTTCGTGACACGCCGATTACTGAATCAGCGTTTGTAGGAGCTGGTGTGGGTGCGGCAACGACCGGCTTACGGCCCGTTGTGGAACTGATGTTTATAGGATTCATGGGCGTGACTCTGGATCAAATTACCAACCAGGCGGCGAAAATGCGATATATGTTTGGAGGTAAAGCCAAGGTTCCAATGGTTATTCGCACTACGATCGGGGCGGGTTTTCGTGCTGCAGCACAACACTCTGATTCCACGTATTCAACATTTGTTCATTGTCCAGGCCTCAAGGTGGTGGCTCCCGCTACGCCCTATGACGCCAAGGGGCTGTTGATTTCCGCTATTCGTGATGATGACCCGGTTATCTTCTGCGAAAATAAACTGCTTTATGATACGAAGGGAACTGTTCCAGAAGAACATTATTCCATCCCCCTTGGCCAGGCTGATATCAAGCGAACCGGAGAAGATGTAACTATCGTAGCCATGAGTCGGATGGTTCTGGTAGCTCTTGAAGCTGCGGATGAACTGGCTTCACGTGGTATTGAGTCCGAAGTGGTGGATTTAAGAAGTCTTTCTCCGTGGGATGAAAAAACACTTGTCGAGTCGATAGAAAAAACCGGGCGTCTTGTCGTGATTGATGAAGACAACCCACGTTGTAGTATCGCCAGTGATGTCGCAGCTCTTGCTGCTACACAGGCACTCCCCTATCTGGATGCACCGGTTTCGATGATAACCCCGCCACATACCCCGGTTCCATTTAGCCCCCCACTAGAAGATTTCTATGTACCCGATGCGGCACGTGTCGTGACCAATGTTGAGTCCATGTTTGCGACGACCTCATGAGTCTTGTTGGAATCATTGCCAACCCAGCGTCCGGCAAGGACATTCGTCGCTTGATCTCAGAAGCCGGTGCGGTAGATAATCGCGATAAGGCACGCGTGGTTAGACGCGTTTTGCGAGGGATGGCGGTTGGCGAGTTGAACGAAGTAGTATTGATGCCTGATCGTTTTGGGATTGGGGCTCAGGCAGTCGATGGTTTGGAGTTGCCTTTTCGTGTACGCCATCTGGATATGCCCGTTACCGGTACTCAGGAAGACTCAATGCGCGCTACCCAATACCTCCGTCAGGAAGGCGCGACGTGCGTCGTTGTTCTAGGAGGAGATGGCACGCATCGTGTGGTTGCAAAGGAATGCGGATCGATCCCCCTGGTAGCTCTTTCGACAGGAACCAATAATGTTTGGCCGCAACATACCGAAGGAACTTTAGCAGGTATGGCTGCGGTACTGATAGCTCAGGGTACGGTTTCGCGAGAGACAGCTGTCCATCAGACTAAGAGGCTTGAAGTTTTCCTGGGAGAGGATCTGGTAGATATAGCTCTGGTAGATATAGCTACTTATGCGGGCTCATTTACTGGAAGTAAGGCAGTATGGGAACCAGATCGGATAGGAGAGCTTATTTTATCAACGGTTGCTCCGGGAACGCTTGGGCTTTCTGCCATTGGAGCGGCTCTTCCCGACATTCGCTATGAGGACCGACCGGGGTTGTATTTGCGAATGGGAGCCGACGGTAATCAGGTTATGGCAGCCATTGCTCCGGGTTTGGTCAAAGAATTTTCAATTTGTGAATCACGTCAATTAAGTCCAGGTGAAATGGTGGAACTGGTCCATGGGCCTTGTGTGCTTGCTTTGGATGGAGAACGCGAGGTGTTGATTTCAGAGACCGATCGAGTACGAATCGTATTGACCTGCAATGGGCCGTTTCGAGTTTGCGTGGAAGAGGCTTTAAGGATCGCCGCTGGTGCAGGGTATTTTACAAGAAATGCCAGCCGTGACATTGGGTGTACTCAGAAATAGGGGAAAGAGCATGGCGACAGAAGTGGTAATGCCCAAATGGGGAATGACAATGAAGGAAGGAGTGATTCTTCGCTGGCTTAAAGAAGAAGGAGAAGTGGTCAGTAAAGGGGATCCAATTGCTGAGGTGGAATCCGAAAAGGCCGTCAATTTCGTCGAGTCTTCAACCAGTGGCGTTTTGAAACAGGTTCTTGTTAAAGAGGGAGCAACGGTCCCTGTTTCAACTCGAATTGCCTGGATCGCGGCCTCGGACGAGGAATTGCCCGATTCGTCTGATATTTCGGACACGAGAACGGATCCAGCAGTAGAAAAGAGTGGGGCATCGACTCAAGGTGCGGATGGTGAGTCGAGTGGAGAAATGAAAACGAAGAGGAAGCGGAAGCTCAGCAAAAGAGTTGCAGCATCACCTGCGGCCAAGCGACTCTCACGAAAGCTTAACCTGTCTCTGGAAGAGATTACGCCAACGGGACCAGGAGGCATGATCGTAGTAGAGGATGTCGAACGTGCACGGAACCAATCGCAGAAAATGACTGGATCTGCCGTGTCACAGGTATCGTTCTATAGTTCCGGTATGAAACTGAGTGGAATTCTTTATCTTCCCGACGGTGCAGTCAATCACGCTGAGGTCGTTCCCGGATTTGTTTTCTGTCAGGGTTACACCTATGTCAAGGAGTTGTTGGTCACCGATATGGCACGTCATGTTGCGGCACACGGATATGCCGCGCTGGTGTTCGATTATCGGGGATTTGGCTCCAGTGAGGGTGAGCAATCTCGCTTACGCCCACTGGAACAGGTTGAGGACATTCAGGCTGCGATGACTTTCCTCGGTAATCAACATTCGATTGATTCCGAACAGCTGGGATTGGTTGGCATCAGTCTGGGAGGGTCGCATGCTGTTTACGCGGCTGCTATCGATGCGAGAGTCCGAGCTGCTGTTGCCATTTCACCGATGGGTGACGGCAGACGCTGGTTGTCCGGAATGCGACGATATGACGAGTGGAATAGTCTTCTTGCTCAGTTGGAACAAGCTGATCACAAACGTGTTCTATTGAACGAAGACACCTTTGTGGATGCCTGGGATATTGTGAGACCGGATCCTGAATCACAGGTGTTTCTAAACGAGCTATTTGAAGCGTATCCCCATTTAAAAACTAAACTTTCACTCGAAACAGCGCGTGCATTAATCAATTACAGCCCCGAAAAGGTAATTGATCTGGTTCCCCCCCAAACCATGCTATTGATTCACGGTGAAGAGGATCAGTTGGTTCCTGCGGATGAATCCCGGACACTGCTGCGAATGGCACATGGTGTTCAAGAGTTTATTGGTGTTCGCAATATGAATCATTTTAACTGGGCAAGACCAACCGATGAACGGTTTTGTGATATTATGCGTTCCATAACCAATTGGTTGGCTACTAAATTTAATGTGAGAACATATATCGATGACGGAAAGTCCCCAACAGAATGACCGTTTAAAACAGGAAAAAGTAATTGCTGTTACAGGGGTCAGGGAAACCCAAAGGCACATCTTTTTGTGTGCGGATCAGACTGTTCCGAATTGTTGTGATAAAGAACAGTCGCTTGAAGCATGGGCCTATTTGAAGAAACGTTTAAGTGAGCTGGGTTTGAGCGAGAAAGGTGGGGTGTTCCGGACCAAAGCCAACTGCTTGCGGATTTGTATAGGCGGCCCCATAGCCGTGGTGTATCCCGAGGGTACCTGGTATGGCAATTGTCAGGCTCCCGTGCTCGAACGAATTATCCAGGAACATCTCATCGAAGGAAAGGTTGTTGAGGAGCATTTGTTAGCTCAGCATCCTCTTGGAAACGGAGTTATCCATTGATCAAAGGACTGGAATGGTCATAGGTCAGCGATCGTGTCTATCTTTTATCTGAAATCAGATCCCTTAACGTTGTAAAGTAGTGGTTCGAAATACCAGCAGATAGGGTATGGCTGGACGGCGCTGTTTGTCTCGGAAGTGATTGAATTGGCCGGTGTTTATCCAAATAGCATAGGTCGTGTTCGCATTAAGTGCCACCGGAAGCACACAGGTGGTCTGATCCGCTAGATAATGGGGTTTCCCCGTGACTTCGGGGAACTGTTCAGGATGAACCTGAACCCATGACCAGCTCGTAGTGTCCATAATTTTACTGAACTGAACCTGTATTTGTGGAGTGGATGGATCCACTGTACGACTACCCGCTACAGGTACCGTACCCAGGACAACTGGTGCAGCGCTGTCGATCGTAAGCCGTTCATTTATGAAAACAGGACTGTCCAATGCAAGCAGTGTGATAGTGACGCCGAATAGGAATGGGTACATGAGAATATTTCTGAATGGAACTAAGGAAAAGAAAGGTTTTATCTCATAGTATACAGGTCGCAAAAGGGGGCAGCAGATTCATTCCGAACAACCCATTCGGATTACAAAACAACAACGATCTCCAGTCTATGACTGGAGTGGGGTTATTTTTGGTCTTTGATAATATCATCACATGAATCGATGACTAAATTAATGCCTACCGCTGAAAAGAGTAAACGAGGGGAAGCATTGGGAAGAGGTTGTTCTTTTTGATAGTCGTACTGGCCGAGGGTGGTACGGTAGTGGTGATTGAGGGATGAGGAGGAGATCGGCAAGAACAGGGTGGCGCGCTTTTGATGACACAAACGTCCGCCGCTTTACTTAGCGCCTGTCCAGACTGTAATAAGGATGCGAAACATGATTCCAAATAGCAGGCCATTTATAGAGATGCTCGCGTGGATCAGTCTGGTGATGTTTCCTCAGACATATTTGGTCGCGCTATCTTCAGAAGAGAGTCCCCCTGCTCTGGTACTCCATGGTGCTAGCGTATTTGATTCGACGTCCGGGCTAATGATTAAAAATCGAACGGTCGTGGTCGAAAACAATCAGATCACAGCTGTAGTTCCATCAGAATCTGATCGCGAGTTTACTTCTGATTCCCGCATTATGGATCTCCAAGGAAAATACATTATTCCTGGACTTATTGATGCACATGTGCACTTGGTGCATCTTGCGGATAGGACGCATGTAACTGGCGATGAGTTGCTGCCGTTATTTCTCGCTGCAGGTGTAACGGCTGTTCGAAGTGCTGGAGATGCCATTGTCGCCCAGGTTGGAGTAGCGCACTATGCGCGGGCGAATCGAAAAATAAGTCCGCGTATCTTTGTGAGCAGCCCTCTCATTGACCGCAATCCACCCTTACACGAGGATGTGGGATATCCCATCACCGATCCGGCACAGGTTGCTGAGTTTGTCAGGGATATGAAGTCATGGAATGTACGGTCCTTAAAAATATATGTCGGTATCGATAGAACAATTGGTAAGAAGGTTATTGATGAGGCTCATCTTCACGGATTAAAAGTAATGGGTCATTTAGGCAATTACAGCGCTCAGGATGCTGTCACTGACGGAATTGACTGCCTTGAGCATATCTGGTCAGTCTTTAACTACAGTATTCCGTCGGAGGTCACTAACCGTCCGAATTTTCGTTCCACTCTGGATCTGAACAATCCACGCTGTCAGTCACTGGTAAATGCTATTGCCAAAAGAAAAGTAGCAGTCGATCCTACCCTGGTCGTGTTCCGCAATATGATCTATCTCAATGACCTGGAGTCTGTTCATATGCACCCGGATCTTGATCGGATGCCCCATCGACTCATACGATACTGGGAGAGTTACCGGCGAACCGTTAATCTTCAAGTGAATACGCGTAAAGAACGCACGAATGAAATTCGGAAATACCAGGAGTTAACAGGGATTCTTTATCGTGCGGGAGTCCCAATTCTGGTAGGAACGGATGCACCAGAACCCTTTGTGCCGCCCGGATATTCCATGCATCAAGAACTGGAATTGTTGGTTCAGTCGGGAATGCCACCGGCTGCTGTTCTGCAGTCAGCAACCAGGAATAATGCACGAATAGTTGGAAGCGAGGATGATCTGGGCCGGATTGCACCAGGCTACCTGGCAGATATGGTTATTCTATCTGAGGATCCAACCGTTGACATTCGTAACACACGACGAATCGAATGGATTGTTCATGATGGGCTGCTGGTTCGTCCAGAGGAGCTGCTGAAAGAGGTTTCCATGGAATAATTCAACGATGACAATACAGTTGGTGTGGGACCATCGATACAAACACTTCAAGAAATAATATCTGAAATAATATTACCGTAAACATCTGTCAATCGAATATCTCGACCCCCGAATCGGTACACCAGCCTTTCATGGTCAATCCCGAGTAGCGAAAGAATGGTCGCGTGCAGATCATGTATGGTGAGAGTGTTTTCTGTAGCGCGATAACCCCATTCGTCTGTTGCTCCGTAAGTGATTCCCTTTTTGACACCTCCGCCTGCCATCCAAAGTGAGAATCCGAGCTGATTATGATCGCGTCCTGTGCCACCCTGTGCAAAGGGGGTGCGTCCGAATTCACCTGACCAGACAACGAGAGTCTGGTCCAGGAGTCCACGTCGGCGCAGGTCGGACAGCAGTCCAGCAATCGGCTGGTCAACGGCAAGCGCGTTGGCCCGGTGATTACTGCTGATATCTTTATGAGCGTCCCAGCGATCGATCCCCTCGATTCGGGGTATGGTTACTTCGACAAAACGTACTCCACTTTCAACCAATCGTCTTGCAATAAGGCAGGCGCGGCCGTAAGTCCGGGTATGTTCATAATCGGACGTAAGTCCGTACAAGGTATGGGTGTCTTTTGTTTCTCTGTTCAAGTCCATCAAATTGGGAATAGCTATTTGCATTCGGGCAGCCAATTCGGCGTTGGCAATGGCTGATTCGAGTGCGTCAACCGGGCCGGAACGCCGTAGTAATTCAAGATTAAGTTTGCGAGCTAGATCTCTTTTAATTTGTTGGACAGACCCCTGGGTTTCATTGGGTGCAATATTGGCAAGTGCCGTTCCCTGAGCGTTTAGAAGTGATCCCTGGAACGAGGCTGGCAGAAATCCGTTGCTGAAGTTGTCCAGGCCCCCGGATGGAATACGACCTCCATTAAGGACGACGTAACTGGGGAGATTTCTGTTGTGAGTACCTAGACCATAGGTCGCCCAGGACCCCATGCTCGGACGTCCTTGTTGACCATGTCCGCTGTGAAAAAAATAGTTAGCACCCGTATGTTCGGGAAAGTTGGATGTCATGGATCGAATAATACAAAGTTCATCCATATGGCGATTGATGTGAGGGAACAACTCACTGGCATGAATGCCACTATCCCCCCATTGTCGAACTTTCCAAGGGGATGCCATCACCGTTCCAATATTGTCAAACTGAGTTTTTTCAAGTGGCCCTATGGTCTGTTGAGGATCCTGTCCATGGTACTTGGATAAATAAGGTTTCGGATCATAGGAATCCACCTGACTTACAGCACCTTCCATGAAAAGCAGTATGACATTCTGTGCGCGGGCTTTGAAATGTGCTGTTCGTCGCAAGGTTGGTGCGACAAGAGGTGGAGTGGAAACCGGCTGTTGCGCCAAGAGTTCGGAACATGCAAGGGCACCAAAGCCCAGTGAACTGTACCGAAGCATTTCCCGTCGTGTCCAGGTGTTCGTTGACAACATGTGAATCACTGCTCCATGCCGGGATGTAAATATTGGAGGAAGCGGCACGTCTGCGTATTAGGTGTAGATGTAAGATTAACGCAAATAGATGAACTCATTAGCTTGAAAAAGGCTGTGGCACAGATCGGTCCATACACGAACGTCATTGCGATCACAATCATGTGATGAGGCTAACTCGGTTACTGCTTTAAGGCACAGATCAACCTCTTGATTGTCAGCGGGTCTTCCAAACGCCGTCCAGTACATGCTTCGAATACGACTTTCCGTGTTTTCCGATACGTGTTGTGTCAGAATGCGCTCAGCCCAGAATCGTGCTTGCTGGTATACCAGTTTATCATTCATAAGCGCGAGCGACTGTGCTGGAACGTTGGTAAGTGTTCTACGTCCAATAGAATTAAAAGGGATAGGCATGTTGAAGGTAAGCAGCATAGTCGGGAGGAAATTGCGACGGACTGCTGTATACACAGTACGCCTTCCTTCACCATCAAGTGGCCCGCTTTCAGTGGGACGCCCTCTCCCAATAACAAATTCCGTCAGATGAACAGGTACTGGAACACCAAATAAAGTTCGGTCGAGTCTTCCGGAAACAGCAAGAAGACTATCTCGGATGGTTTCTGCTTCCAGTCGCTTTACAGGCATGCGGTGTAGTAGCCGGTTCAAGGGGTCTACCGTATTTGCAAGTCCATTGACCGGGTTGCTGGACATGCGAAAGGTTCGTGACATGACCAGTCGGCGTATCATCGCTTTTACAGACCAATGATCTTTTTCCACAAATACGATCGAGAGATAGTCGAGTAATTCTGGATGAGAGGGACGATCCCCAAGCCAACCAAAATTATTCACGGTTCGTACAATGCCATTCCCAAAAAGGTGGTGCCAAATGCGGTTGACCATCACTCGGGCGATGAGTGGATTGTCAGGGTCGGTCATTTGATCCGCCAGTTGCAGTCGTCCGCTTCCTGAAATGTCAGGAGGCAGTGACGTTTGCAAGGCACGAGGGGCATTTCGAGTGACAATGACATCTGGCGTTCGATAATTCCCCCGCAACAACATCTGCTCGTTAACGCCGTTTCCGTCCAGCCATGCAACCGCGGTTCGGGAAACCAACTGAATATCCTTCATCCTATTGGCACGATGGCTATGATAGTCCTTGTGAAACCGGGCGACTCCCTGACGATAGTTTTCAAGCTTCGAACAGAATAATTCGGGATCCTGCAGCATCCAATGCATCCATCCAGCCAATTCTTTTGCCGCTTTCCCGGTTGGATGGGATTGGTCCTTAAATCGTTTGAGCGCCATGGCATAGCCACTATGCATCACAGAAGCGTAGTCTTCCAGTGTCTGGCATGTCTGGAAGTTGACCAGGGATGGAAAACGATTGGCTATTAACCTTCCTGAGAGTGGATTAGGACCTTCGATGACTTGTAGTACCTTACAGGGTGCACTGCCAATCGGTCCGAATTCGAAATGGACACGATGTCCTTTGTAGTCGCGAAGGTCGTGGGTAATCCAGGTCGGTTCATCTGATTCCAGTTCTTTGATCAGAGTTTGGTGTAGTGGTCCGGCCAGCATGATATGGGAGGCCACCGAAGCGTAGACCTTTGCTTTCCCCGAAAAATAATAATGTATTAAACCGTCACGCAGGGTCACGGTCGGGGTGCGAATCATACCATTGGATCTTTCCGTTGAAGCCATGGCACCGGGTTCGACTTCATTTTCCTGATGAATGGATAACGCGTCCCAGTCAGGGTTTCTAACGGCAGCACCGTAAGTGAAGATTGAGAGAACCGGTACGGTGTTGACCGGCGAGAATGACAGTTCTCCGACCCTTCGAGGGTTGAGCCCAAAACTGAATCCATTCGTTAACCATGGAGTTGAGTGAGTGTCAGAATAATCGGCAATCACATGTGTGGCATTCGCAGCTGGTGAACGTAGATCAGTCAACCAGTTGTCACGACTAGCTTGTAGTGGTGTATCCTTGGCTGGGTTATCAGAACAGATCGCTCTGGCTAATAAATAGAGCGGAGAATCAGGTTGATCCCGAGACTGTTTGAAGGTGTCGATCCATCTGTTTAGTTGTTTACGATTG
This sequence comes from uncultured Planctomycetia bacterium, assembly GCA_963996245.1. Lineage (GTDB taxonomy): Bacteria > Planctomycetota > Planctomycetia > CAXEIY01 > CAXEIY01 > CAXEIY01. Next base: position 10,420 of record CAXEIY010000174.1, read on the forward strand.
ACTGACTGATTATGGATCGTATCTTCCATTGAGGAGGGATTCTTTATCACCTTAGCGGCAGCGAGCCAGTAACGTTTAATATCGGGAAGTGATGCCTGGAAGGAGTTAACAATAAACCGTCTCAGCTTCTGTTGATAGGAGTGTTCGAATTCCTGCAGGGCACGGGCAATGCGGCCGTTGGCTTCCATCGTTTCAAAACGTACCTGACGATAGCTGGAACTGAGTAGAAACCCTGCCATCGCGTAGTAGTCGCTTTGCGGAATCGCGTCGAATTTGTGATCATGGCATCGCGCACATGACAACGTAAGTCCGAAAAATGTCTTCGAAAATACATCAATCTTATTGTCGAGCCGCTCACATTCGTCCTGGCGGATGTCTACGGGTGAATGGACTTCCTCCCCTAAGAAGGGCCAGGCCGTTGCGAGAATCGATTCATTGGCTCCTGTTTCCGGATTCAGCCGGGGATTTGGAAGCAGATCACCGGCGAGGTGTTCACGAATAAATTGATCGTAAGGGAGGTCGGTATTATAGGCACGAATGAGGTAGTCACGGTAATGGTAGGCATTGGGAATAATGAAATCACTTTCGTGACCGCGTGACTCTGAATATCGTACCAGGTCCATCCAGTGCCTCGCCCAGCGTTCACCAAAATGTGGGCTGTCCAGCAGATGGTCCGTTACCTGTTCATATCGGTCTGGAGACTCATTATCAATAAAGTTCTCAATGGCGCCTTGTGTGGGGGGCAAGCCCGTTATGGCGAAATAAGTTCGCCGTAGCCATGACGCAGGATCGGCCTCAGCAGCTGGCTGGAGGTCCGCCTTCGCGAGCTTGCTATAGACAAAGTAGTCAATAGGATCCAGGGGCCATTGGGAATTTTGGATAGATGGTAAAGTGGGTTTTATCGGCTTGCGCCAGATCCAGGGTAGTCGAAGGACTCGTTGATTGTAATTGAACCCGCTATCGTTTGTGTTGGCGTCAACTTTTGGAGGCCACACCGCTCCTGCGTCAATCCATTTTTTGAAATTGGCTACAATGACTGTTGAGAGTGGTTCTTCCTGATAAGGCATCTTGAGTTTAGGACTTTGATGGGACAAGGCGGTGTACAAAGTACTTTTCTCAGGATCACCCGGCACCAGTATGGTTCCGAACGTTCCTTTTCCTCTCAGGCCTTCTGGAATATCTAGGCGTAAACCGGATTTCTGTTGTTCTGGTCCGTGACAACGAAAACAGCGTGTTGCGAGAATAGGGCGAATGTTCTGTTCAAAGAAATCATGGGACCGATCATCGGCATAGAGGTGTCCCGATGATACGATTGTCAGCATGAACCAGGCTAAAATAGGTAGAGAACGATTCATTGAGTGCAGGTCATATGCCAGGGACTGGAAAAGAACAGTGAGAAGACTACGAGGATTACGATTCGCGTCTGTCAGTGATTATATCCTCCGGTGAAACTCTGTGCCAACACATGCATGGGCACTTGTGATGAGAGTGGACCTGATTTCGTTAAGTAACTGCTGCGATGTAGTTTTGTCAGGGCTCAAACCAGTAGGAGTAAATGCGGGCATGATCAAGTGAGACACGTAGTTGAACCTCCTGGGCACAGAACTTATGGAGGCTTCCGTATTGCCATGTAACCGCCACGGATGGATGATCTCCGTTCATAGGATGGGATTGTGCGACAACGCTATTGTTGTGGAGAACTTCAATTTTACAGCTGCCCTGTAGGCTATTAATATTCAATCGCAGTTTGTTAGTTGGGAGGATGAAAGGCTCCGTTGTGACGCTGCCGCAGGAGGACACGGCGTCGAGAGATACAAATCCATCCCGGCGCAGCACGGCTAGACAGATAGCTCCTTTTGCCCGGTCGGTGTCAGGCAAAGGAATATGTTCACCATTGGGAAATTCTCCGATGTAGGTCCAGTTCCCACGATATTTTAATCCGGTATAGTAAAACCAAAGTTCCTGTTCTCTTAGAATGGGACGGGACGGAGGAATAAGCTGAGTTAAATCAAAGGCACCGGAATGGTGTGATGAAGGGCCGATAAAGGTTTGTCTATCGCCAAGGCGATTCCAGTTTTTCATGTTTCTACTGGATACCAATTGGATCAGATGAAAACCATCCGTATTGGGATAATTGGGCATTTTTCCGGTTGAGTGAAACATGGAAGGCATGCCGACATAGTGCCCTTCATATCGAAAAACGCCCATGTTGTAGACCTGCACATTGTAGTCTTTTGGATCATTCTGAAAGAGTGGTTGCAAACCAGCGTTACCCATACGATCGGTAATATGCTTTACAGCGCGTTGCTGGTCGGTAGCGTCGGGGTGAAAAATAAGTTCCGGCTTGCTCCATTCACGAAAATCCTGGCTCGTGGATAACCAGACCGTTCGACCATAGGGTCCACGATGTTTTACTGTGGCAATGAAGGTATGGCTATTTCTGTCATAAGAAAGATTGGACTCGTCCTGAGAGGGGATTAAAGGAACGTCCAGTTTGGTCCAGTGGAGACCGTCGGAACTGATGACGGGTTGCAATCCTCCTGGTACAGACTTCAGTCCCTTGAAACGTTGATGTGAATCAGGTTCATCGGGGTCAATTATGACATGCATGACTGCCGTGTCTGGTTGAGGAGTAGTAGGAATCCAGTGCAGACCGTCTTTACTTTCGTAGCATGAAGCGGAAATCAACCACAACAAATACCTCTGATTCGGGGCATCCCACTGAGGCGCACTGCGAATCTGAAGGCTGGATTCTTCAGTTGTCAGGTAACGGGGCCTGATAACCGCTCCCAATTTGCGTGGGAAATGAAGCGTACGTTTCAGATTATCTAGGCTTCGGATACCATGACCGTCGAGAAATAACTGGCGTACTCCCGTTTTCACCTCAAAGTGGTTCGGCGCTGCGTATGTTGTAGAAAGCTGACTAAAAACGGCAACTATAACGACCGCAAACAAAATGAAGACATTGAGTACACGCATGCGTATTACTCCAGGCATCAGGATGGCTTCTAGGTGAGATGGTAAATGCAGTATGCAAAAGTCTGGTCGAATACCGAAAACTGAAAAAGAGGCACACTTCTTAAGGTTGTGTCACGATCGCTTTCTCCATGGTAAGCAGTATACCTAGCGAGTAATGTGATGTCAGAATGATTTCCATCCGTGTTGGTGCAACAATCCGTAAGAATTGTAAACACCCGATCACTCACAAGTGATTCAGTGCGAAGAATCCGGTCCAGGTAGTCAATCGGCACTGAAACAGCAATGCAGTACCAATGTCTGTATCTCTATTGAAATTGTTGGTATTTGCAACAACGATCGAGAGTGTTTTTGGCTGCCCCCTCGGTAACTACCTGAAATGGGTGGTTAATACCAGTAAAGGGCCCGTGCTGTAGTTTCGGGTACAAGGGGAACCTCTGTTGTGCGGTCGTCGTTGTGTTCCTGTAACGATTCCAGGGTGACCAGACGCACCGCAGCTAGAACCTGCTGCCAATTGCCGATCCGTATGCAGATCGTATAACGAAATTCCTTACTTCAAACAAAATCGGTGTGAAACAAATCGATAGGGAAGATAAGACATCAGTTCCAGTACCACCCTACCCACTATCTTTCATAACCGTATTACTTTTCAACCATTCCGAGATCTCGGATAATAGCTTTGATGTTTGGGTGTCGTTCATCCTTTCTCAAGTTTGTCCCACTATCTAATCAGACGGCCAATCGGATCACTGCTATATCATGCCCTAACAAAACAGTAGTCGGTTGTGCGTCGGTGTCTTTGCTATATCACCGTAATAGAACACTCTAACAATAGTGGGTTTAGACTATCTTTCACGAGATCAAGCGGTTATAAAAAGGGGCGATCAATGAATAGTTTTGGATCCCGTGAGGAAGTTACAATTTTTGTCGAAATGAGGAGTGTTCTATGCGTTCCAAACTGTTAAAAGGAGGTCTGCTGGGTTTGCTAGCGCTCACTTTGAGCGTCCCGGCTATGGTAAGTGGCAAAGATGGGGAAGAGGTCCCCGCGGCGCTGCAATTCAAAATGAAATCGATCGATGGAAAAGACATTGCACTGTCAAAATACAAAGGGAAAGTAGTATTGATAGTCAATGTGGCCAGTGCTTGAGGACTGACAAAACAATACCTGCAGTTGCAGGCTATACACAAAAGGTTCAGTCAACAAGGTCTCGCGATAATCGGATTTCCATGCAACCAGTTCGGAAATCAGGAGCCAGGAACTAATTTGGAAATCAAAGAGTTTTGTACTTCCAAATACAATGTCACTTTCGACATGTTTGCTAAGGTTAAGGTAAATGGTGAAGACGCCTGCGATCTATACAAGCACCTCAAATCGGTAGCTCCCCAGCCTAAAGGCGAAGGAGAAGTAAGCTGGAACTTCGAAAAATTTGTACTGAACCGCAAAGGGGAAGTCATCGGACGTTATAAGCCAGCTACCAAACCCGGTGATCCGGTACTGATGAAACAGATTAAGGATGCTTTGGCAGACAAGTAGTCGTGTCACCCTAAGTAATCACGATTACCAATTCACAATTGTCAACTTGTGATGACTAGGACTAACTGAAAAAACTGCCGTGCCCTCGAGGCATGGCAGTTTTTTTTACCAATCGATGATACGGTAACGCCTGTTTGATAAGAAGTAACCGGTCTTAATTGTTGTGTTGCCGGTGTGTTTCGGTTTGATGTCAAATGTAAGGAATCACGAGATCGACATCAGTACACTGTTGAGCAATTTAGGTGATTTTCCACAAGTGCATGTCGCGATCAAAACTTGCTGAGGCAAGCCACTGGTTATCTGGAGAAAAAGAGACATCATAAACCGTATTGCTGTGTCCCTTTAAAATGTGCCTTTCTACCAAGGCTGGTAGCTGCCATAAACGTACGGTTGCGTCATTGCCTCCGGTAGCCAGCCATTTTCCGTCATTGGAAAATTGTAGACACTTTACGCCGGTAGGATGTCGGGATCGCTTTTGTAACAGTGCTCCCGACTGGACGTCCCAGAGACGAATGCTTCCATCACCACTGCCGGTTGCAATCGTTTGGCCAGTGTTAGAATAACCAACACATTCAATCGGTTTGGTGTGACCACTTATCTGGTGCCGTTTTGTACGTTGGTCATAATCCCAGATAATGGCAGTTTGATCGAGACCGCCAGAAACCAATGTATCTCCAGTAGGGGAACACGCGACACTGAACACAGGCCCGGCATGTCCGGAGAGTGTAGCCTGAGGAAGATAATCATTGGCGTTCCATATTCGCACCGTACTATCGTAACTTGCAGATATGATGGTGCTGCCGTCATGAGAGAAAGTGGCTGCAGTAATGTATTCACCGTGACCGGATAGTGCCGCTTTTTGAATTCCTGTTGTGGGATCCCAGAGGCGGATCTGTTTGTCCAGCCCACCTGAGACAAGTGTGGCACCATCGGGCGAATACGCTACAGACGCAACGCCATCGCCATGGCCATAGAGAATGTGAATCAGTTTGCCAGTTTTCGATTCCCAAAGTTTGATTCGATTGTCGAGACTGCCCCAAGCCAGAACTTGGCCATTTGGTGAAAAGGTTACACTGTAAATGGCATTATCGTTAGTTTGCGTGCGCACACTCGACGGAATAGGCATCATTTCACACGAATCAAGGGGAGACAAATGTCTTCTGCAATTAGTTCTACTGACCTTTGACGTATCAAACCAGCTCAGGTATGGGTTTGTGCAGATTGTGGTCAACAAGATAACGTGGGCGTCCGTTTAGATCCGTAACGGTTGCTTCATTGGTATGGATACCAAGATTGCGGTAGAGAGTCGCAAATACCTCTTGAAAATGCACGGGACGCTCTGTGGCGTACTCTCCCAAACGATTGGTTGCCCCGATGACCTGTCCGGTGCGAATTCCGCCTCCAGCGAGTAAGGCACTCGAAACCTGAGGCCAGTGATCACGTCCTCCGTTCTTGTTGATTTTGGGGGTTCTTCCAAATTCACCCCATACAACGACACTAACGTCTTTTTCCATCCCCCGTTGCTTGAGATCCGTTAACAACGAAGTTACCGCCTGGTCGAGATTAGGGAGATGATCACGAGCATTTTCAAAATTGGTGCCATGTGGTCGTCCATGCCAGTCCCAACGCCCGTAAGCTAATGTCACGACTCGAACACCAGATTCTATCAGGCGCCGAGCTGTCAGCAGGTAATCCCCCATTAATGGGCCTGCATCTCCGTAGCCAGCGGGTTCTGGTGAGCTGGAACCGTACCCGGCACGGGTCCTGGGGTCTTCCTGTTCTAAGTCGAGGGCATCTGCCAGTCGGCTTGAAGTCAAGATTCCAAGAGCCTGTTCCTGAAATGCATCCAGGCCGGTGATGACACCAGTGGAATCCGCTTCCCGGCGAAAACGGTCAAAACTGGTTAATAGTGTTTTGCGATCGCTGAGTCGATCAAGCGTAATGTCTTTAAGCACCATGTCCTGTTGAGCATCCCCATTGGGACGGAACGCGCCATGGGCCGCACCCAGAAAACCCGGTTGTCCTGGATCACCCCATCCTGCAGTTTTCATTTTCGGTGATAAGCCGACGAAGGCGGGAATCTCAGGATACTTATTGCCATGAAGACTGGAGACCGTGGCGCCTATCGATGGCCAGCCTCCCTGAGGTTGTTGAGCGACATTGCGGCCTGTCATACACTGGAAGGCATCGTGTCGTCCTACTGAGCCAACGATGGACCGTATGGGAACAAGGTCCTGCATCATTCCGGCCATACGTGGCAAATGTTCACAAATATGAATCCCCGGAACGCTGGTTGAAATGGGCTGAAACTCTCCCCGTATTTCTACGGGAGCGTCCATCTTAAGGTCATACATGTCCTGGTGAGGTGCCCCGCCCGACAGGAAAATCATGATGAGCGCTTTATCTGATGAGGGGTTGCCCGATGCTGACTGGGCCTGCAGGACTTCCGGTAGGCTCAGTCCGCCCATGGCAAGACCGCCAATCTTCAGGAAAGAGCGACGTGTCATGCCATCGCAGAACTGCATCTCTCGCCCATGAATCGTCAACATTTTGATCAAGCTCCTGTCAGGACTTTTTCAGTAGACACCTGAGTATGATGTTCCAATTGGTCGTTCAGGATTTTACCTTAATTATCTGTTTTAGCATATCGTTCACACTATATCAGTGCCATAGGAATACCTTGGTGCCAGGGGAAACACGTGTTATTACAATCATGGCATCTGATCCCCAATACCATCTGAATGGTTTAATGATTCCTTAACCGTCCTGAAATTTACACCGCAGAGTGAAGGATTTCATGCTATCGTATTTCGATCAGTCACAGCTAAGATTGCAAGTCGTACCGTAGTATGTCAGTTGGTCTGCCAGGGTAAAGTGTGCCTGAGATATCAACCAGGATCACTTTCGGGCTTGCCCATACTCCTCATTCATTCAGCTCGCGAGGTATGGTGACGTGCTGTGAATTACTCATGATTGTTGAAGGAGCGACGGACTGTGGATGTTGGTGGTGCGCTTTTGCAGTTTGCCGGCTTTTCATGCCTGGGAGTATTCTGGCTGTTTTGTTTATTCCAGTGTGTGGTAATCTCACGTGACGACCACCGGGGCAGCGCTCTGAAATGGTGTTGTGCATTACTGGGTCCAGTCGGAATGGGATATCTGTTGCTCATGCGATTTCGTGATCGGCATCGCCACAAATGAACCAGGAGTCTCCATTATAATGAGAAAGAAACGCGCGATGTCGGCCAGATGAGACTTGAATGAGGGACCTGCATCGGGTTCTGAGTTATCCATTGTCAGATTAACAGGATGAGTATGATGAACAAATTTGCATCCGTCGGCACGATGGTGGAGTTGATGATCACACGGTTGAGTTTTCGGAACGCACAGGCATCCCGTTACGGGGTCTTGTTGTTGGTTCTGATTGTTACCGTCATTTCAGGGGAGACATCCGCATCGGAACAGTCAGAAATGGTCACACGGGATGGAGATCTGACAAATTCCATTGGTATGAAGTTTAGACAGGTACCTTCTGGAACATTTCTGATGGGGTCGCTTCCCAGCGATCCTGGGGCGAGAGACGATGAAATGCCCCAACATAAAGTACGGATTATGAACGCCTTTTTCTTAGGTGCGTATGAAGTCACACAAGGAGACTTTCTGTCTGTGATGGGAAGGAATACAAGTTCGTTTACCGATGCAAAACAAGACACTTCACGTCGCCCTGTTGACGGTGTGACGTGGTATGATGCGTGGGAATTCTGTCGCCGACTGAGCGAAAAACCGAAAGAAAAGTCGGCCGGACGCGTGTACCGGCTACCCACAGAGGCAGAATGGGAGTATGCCTGTCGTGCCGGAACGAGCACTGTGTTTGCATTTGGTAACACACTTTCGTCGAAACAGGCAAATTTTAATGGTAATTATCCCTTTGGAGATGCTCCCGTAGGGCGATTTATGAATCGCACGGTAACCGTAGGTTCCTATGAACCCAATGGTTTTGGTCTTTATGACATGCATGGCAACGTTACAGAATGGTGTTACGACAAATTCGATCGGGATTATTACAAGCATTCACCGGTTAATTCGCCCCAAGGTCCGATCAAGGGCACATCTCCGGTGATTCGAGGTGGCAATTGGTACAGTGACGGGAGGGATTGTCGAAGTGCGTTTCGTTATGCAGATATTCCTGACGGCACGTTTTATGCGTTAGGATTTCGTGTGGTATGTGAACTCGCTTCCGACGGAGCGGTATTTCGATTACCTTTTGATTCGGAAGCAGATATCGATACCGGGTTGGGTAAAGGGATTCGAACAACTGGCATTCCGCATGTGCCAGCACCCGCTTCCGGAGAAGATTGGCCTCATTGGCGTGGGCCTCGTTCTGACGGAACCTGGTCTGGACCGAAGCTGTCTTCAAGTTGGCCGGCTGATGGACTGCACCGGGTGTGGCAAACATCGCTGGGTGGAGGGTATGGTGGCATATCGACCAGCAGTGGTCGCGTCTATGTGATGGATCGCCAAACCAAGGAAGTTGAAGTAGAGCGAGTGCTTTGTTATGCCGGAGTTGATGGCAGACTTCTGTGGTCACAAAGCTACCCGGTTGATTATCAGAATATTGCCTATGGCAACGGTCCTCGAACTACGCCGACCATTCATCAGGGGCGAGTCTACACGTTAGGTGCTACCGGACAATTGCGATGTCTGGACGCCGTTTCTGGGACAGAATACTGGTTTAAGGATCTGGTAGCTGACTTCGGAGCACGCATACCGGGATGGGGATTGAGCGGATCGCCGGTCATTTACGATAATCTTGTTATTGTTCACGCCGGAGGTCAGCCAGATGCTTGTTATCTTGCTTTTGATATTGTGTCAGGAAAGGAAGTCTGGAGAAATCTTTCTGATGCAGCAGGTTATGCCACACCAGTCCTAATACAGCATGAAGGTATTACACAACTCTTGTGCTGGACACCTGCCAATGTCCATGGCCTGGACCCTCGTACCGGTCAGGCACTGTGGTCTATTCCTTTTACCGTAAATTTCGGGACATCTATTGCGGACCCGATTTTCGATCAGGGAGTAGTCTTGGTGAGTAGTTATTACGATGGAAGTAAAGCAATTCAAATCTCAACAGAACAGATGGGAACTGAGATTGCGTGGCAGGATCGTCGCAATATGCGTGCCTTGATGTCTCAGCCTCTTGTGCACAAAGGGTACGGTTACCTGATTGACAAGCGACATGGACTTACCTGTTTCGAAATACAGACTGGTAAAAAAATATGGGATGATGACAATCGAATGACGCCCAAAGGACGCAACCCTCAGGCTACCTTGGTCTGGCTGAACGATAAAAACCGCGCCATGGCGCTGAATTCAGACGGTGATCTGATTCTCATGCGGTTGGACCCGGTAGGTTATCAAGAGGAATCGCGGGCCAATATAATCGGACGTACCTGGGCTCACCCGGCCTATTCCGGAAATTGTGTATTTGCAAGAAGCGATACAGAACTGATTTGCGTTCTACTCCCCTGTCTGGAGCCATAACTGCCCGGAGATAATGGGAGGAGCACGTTTCGATGGCAGGATCCTGGCAGAAATACGCCCTCGCCTGCTGGAAGCGTATACGCTTTGAAGGTGTTCCTAGTTTGCCAGGGAAACCGGAATGACTTGCCAGCCTTCTGTTCCGAAACGGATATCGCGCTCGATAAACTGCCAAATAATCAATTTTTTGTCTTTCAGGAGTTCCGGTTGGCGAGCCAGTTGTTGTCTTACTAGTGTCGATGAACCGCCATCATTCACAATGGATGATAATGGTATTTTTAGTTCATAGGCCAACTGCGCTATCAAACCGGCTGAACGCGGTTTATCGGTTTGATAAATCCGTGAAAAACTATCTCCTAACAATAGAACAGCCGCGTTTGGATCATCCTGGTACAGCAAAGACTTCGTGCTTTGCAAGACCTGTTTGCATTGTAACTGCTCGGCCGGGTAATGGGGTTGGAGGACGGATAATGGCATCATCTGTACGATGTCGCCCGTACGTAGTATTTCAACCATGTTGTGATGATACTCAACATCGCCGGTTTGTATCCAATGGAGTCGGTTAATGTGATTACTTATGGTCTTAGCTGCGAGTTGTACCCCATAAGGCGACCAATGTGTATCTTGCGCCAGGTAAATTCTATTATCGGCACAGGGAGTCTCCGTTTCTCGAGCAGTTTGAAAGACGGAGAACAAATCGATTGTTTGCACCTGGTTTTCACGGAGTTTTTCTATAACTTTCAAAGTTGGCGACCGCAACGACCAGTCCGATTCCAATGCCCGCTGCGTAAGTCTGTCGGGATACACACTCGCTTTGCCAGGAACGGGAACGACCAGTAACTGGATTCCATGCTGTAGCAGTTGGTCCCGGAAATCGACGATTGCTGTAATGGCCTCGGCGGGGCCATTGTGTGCTACCAGAGGTTCTTTTCTGGATGGCATCAGATAGTCCACACCAGGTTTGTAAAACAACCAGTCGTCACGCCCGAGGACAATTTTATCCGCTGGATCACGCAGAACAGTGAAATGTAAATGTTGCAGCAGAGGGCGTATGCTATTAGCTACCCAGGAATTGTTCTCCAGATTCGATTCGAAATTCCGCAAGTGTTGTTCGGTCGGAACTTGTGTGACTATTTGGAATACTTCTGGAGTTTTTTCATAGACCAACTCATGCACAAACTGACTTGTTGGAACGGTGTAGAGGATGGCCACAAACGATACCGTCAGGAATATTTCAACAGAGCGATTATTTGTCATAGGTCAAAACTGAAAATAGAGAAACGGATTAAACGTCTGAAGGAACATCTCGGCAATAGAAAACAGGAATACCAGAAGTAGTAAACTGCCCTTGTGCCAGGATAATCGAGTGACCCAATCATAGGATTGCACACGTTGAACGGTCAGTCCGATGCAAATGGCCATCACCAGTAGATGTAAAGGCGTGTATAGTTCCGTTGTAATCAACATTGACGACTCTCGAACATGGCCCACTCCCAAAAGTGCGAATAAGTAGTGGTACGCTTGGTCAATGGAAGTGGAACGAAACAGTACCCATGAAAACAGGATAAGGATAAACGTGGCAATGACACGTAGCGACAGGGGCATGTTATGGTAAAAACTTCGACGACCCAGGCTGCGTTCCAGACAAAGAAGGATTCCGTGGTAGATCCCCCAGATTACAAACATCCAGTTGGCACCGTGCCAAAGTCCTCCAAGGAACATGACCACAGTCAGATTTCGGTAAGTGTGCCAGGTTCCTTTGCGATTACCACCAAGTGGAATGTACAAATAATCACGTAGAAATGTAGAAAGTGAAATGTGCCAGCGACGCCAGAAATCCGTAATGCTATTGGCCAGGTAAGGAGCATTGAAGTTTCTAGGAAATTCAAAGCCCAGCATACGGCCCAAGCCGATTGCCATATCTGAGTAGCCGGAGAAATCGAAATATATCTGAAAGGCGTATGCCACGATGCCAAACCAGGCATCTATAGTCAATAATCCGTCAACAGTGAAAGTGGCATCAGCCACTTCGCCCATTGGATTGGCCAGTAGAATCTTTTTTCCAAAACCCAATATGAATAGGCTTGTTCCTGTGGAAAACTTCCTCAGAGTGTGGTCGCGTGACTGAAGCTGTGCGGCAACCGTGTTATAGCGCACAATTGGACCGGCAATCAATTGCGGAAAAAGACTGACAAAACATGAAAAGTCGGAAAATAACTTAACGGGTGGCGCTTGCCGGCGATACACATCAATGGTGTAGCTCATCGTTTGAAATGTATAGAACGAGATCCCAATTGGCAGGGTGATTTGTAGCATGCCGAATGCATCGAACCCTAACAGTTCTCGCAAGCGGTTTAAGTTTTCCAAAGCAAACATGACGTATTTGAAGAAACCCAACAGGCCAAGATTGACAATGATCGATGCGGTGAGAGCCATCACTCGATGATGCTGTTTTGCCCCTTTCGCTGAGATGACGGTTGTGCAGATATAGTCCACGAGAGTGGATGTGATCATTAGTAACACAAACCAGGGCATCCACCAGCCGTAGAACAAGTAACTCGCTAAAGTGAGAAATACGTTGCGATAACGTACTGGCAGAGCGTAATAGGAGATCAATACCAGTGGCAGAAAGTAGAAGAGAAAAATATGTGACGTGAAGACCATCGGTTCTCAAGATATCGAGGGAAATGAGAGGGATCTGATTTCCGATCTGCGTGTCTGCTTCCCCCCTCCGTCATTTGACACGGTTTGTCCACAGACCCCAATATCGTGGAATTTCTTGGTTCTTAAAATAACGATCAATGAGACCGCCAATGTAGAAATCGTCGACTGGCATTTCGAGTGCCATACGATGAATATCCCCCACCTGAAAATTCTTCAGCATACCGCCGATATCGGGATAGAATTCGTCGGCAACAGCGTGACGTGGCTTTAAGGGATTGTAGTGCGCAACAAGGATTTTCTTCACCGTTAATTCGCCACGATGAACCTCTCCCACTTGGTACAGCATAAAGAATGCGTAGTTGTAAAGATTGTCATTCGGCAGGAAGTTACCACGAATTTCTATGAGTTCTGCCGTTATTTCGAAGCTACCCAGGTTCGTTACATGATCGTCAATTCCCGTCTCTCTGCCTTTGACATGATTTGTCATCGTAATCGCAACAGCGGCCACAGAAGCGAGTAATAGAACAGAGACGACCAATGCGACACGAAATTTTGAATAGCCATTTTCCGTTGAGCTGGAAATCGGGCTGGGATCGGATGTTTCGTCCAATTGAGAAGGTGACTCTTGCGAAGAGGCCTCTATCATCGCAAGTCCCCGATATCTGCGAAGGTCCAGTGGGGTTCCCAGCAGTCGGGTAAAGTTAAAACCGGACCGTTTTTCACATTGGGATGGATCGCACGTAATGCTTTACTTTCTCCTGCGATCGTTGGCGAGTCAGTCAACCGCATCAGCCCACCTGGTGCTCCATCACGTTCTGAGCCGCCTCCGTCTTGTGGACAGCGAGTAAACAGAACGTACTTGCCGTCAGGCGAAAGTGCACCTCCGTAAATGTGGCGTCCGTCTTCGCCATAGATGAGGCTGCGGATTCTGGTTTCCGTATCTGCCATCCAAAGCTGGGTCCAACCGTATCCGTTTTGACCGGATGGTCGATTCGAGAATATTACCCGCCGGGAATCAGGAAACCAGTCGGGTGTGCAGTTCTGATATTTGCTTACGACTCTGGTTTCGCCACTGGCTGCGTTCATTCGCAAGATGGTCCATCTTTCACCACCCACGTTCGCCGTGCCGACAAACCATTTGCCGTCAGGGGACCAGAACAATTGCTGGAATATTCCCTCCCGAGGCATTCTACGTACTACCTTTTTAGTCTTTAGGTTCACCACTTCAATTCCACGCAGTGATAAGCACGATAAGTGGGACCCATCGGGGCTCCACATAGCCCAGGTGAATTCACCGTTTCTTCCGAATTCGACGGGTGCACTGCCATTGGAACGTGAAAGGATTAATTGCCCTTGAAAACCATATCGGTCGTGGCTGATGATCTGCCCTTTTTCAAGACGGCGATAAATCAGGTATTTTGCGTCTGCTGAAAAACGTGGAGCAGCTTCACTCCACTGAGGAGTGTTGGTAATGTTGCGAATGTTCGTGCCGTCTGGACGCATTAGGAACAGGTCCCAGTCGCCATTTTTAGTCCGAGCGCTGTAGACGATCCAGCCCTTAGACCGGACTTCTCTGGCTAAAGCATCCGTTTCTGGATTGGGCGGCACCTGGGCAATGCCGGAACCTGGATGGAGTGCAAGGATTACTGTCACCAGCACCATCATGAGGGAGATGCCTCTTTTCACATGCAAACGCTGTAACGGAAAGCGCTGACAGAGTGACCGCAACTCACAGAAACAATTGCTATCGTTCAACGGGTGTTAGCTCGCAACGAAAAAGGACGGTGAGGCCGTGACCATGAAATCGGTGATCACGACTATGGCCTCATGCTACCACGGAGATGATTTAGCAGTCAAATGTTGTGATGTTGATTAGTATTATGGATGGTAAAAGAAACGACTCCAGGTGTCTTTGACTTGGGAGAGTGTCCGTCTCTTTTACTAAATAAGTGTGACCTGGCCCGCTCTTTTGCTGACGATTGTGTTTGTTTTGTGAGCGGATAGATGAGGGCATCGTGTTTATCTGGCCGGTTTTAAATAATCAATGGTCCGGCTGCTGCTTATATCCTGGTCCCTTCAATACACGTCCAGGTCGTGCGCCGGTATATTTGCCGTTTTCCCAGACCGGTTGTCCATTCACAAATACCCAGTGCACCCCAGTTGACAATCGGTTGGGTTCGGCAAAAGTAGCCTGATCCGTAATCGTGTCTCGATCAAATACAATGAGGTCAGCGGCAAGTCCGCGGGCAATGCGCCCTCGGTCATAAGCCATTATTTCATTAGCAGCAACGGCGGTAGCCTGCGAAATGGCCTGCTCCAGTGAAAGCACTCCAAGGTCTCTGACGTATCTCCCCAATAAACGAGGGAACGCTCCGTAAGCACGGGGATGGGATCCGATTTGACTAGCATCAGGCCCGGCATCTGTGCAGAAAGAGATAAAGGGTTCTTTCATCAAAGTGATCTTGTTAGCTTCGGTCATCGACATAGGCAGAACAAAAGCTCCGGTTTGCACCAGATCGTAAAACACTCTCCATGGGGAGTGGTCGAAATGCTGTGCTATGGCCGCCAGACTCTGTCCGGAAAAATTACGATACGAAGTATGGGAGGTGTTTCCAATGATCAGCCGATTCCAGTCTTTTCCGATATGTCGAAACCAATTTTCCCATCCTGTAAGGGTCATCATTTCCTCTTTAATCTGAGCCTTAAGGTCGGAATCATGAAGCCGATCAAGCAAGGAGACCCGGCCCTGAGAAAAATGTTTCGGGTGGATGAAGGACGCAATGCCCAGACCATTATGAACATAGGGATAAATGTCTGCGGTCACATCCATCCCTTCTTTTCGTATTGCCTGCAGTCGTGCGATTGCCAAAGGGATCTTTTTCCAATTGGCCTGTCCGGCGGCCTTTAAATGGAAGATATGCACAGAGCTGTCGGATTGTCGTGCAATTTCCAGAGTTTCATCAATCGCTTCGAGCAACCGATCACCCTCGTTACGCATATGTGTAAAGTAACGCCCCCCGTATCTTGCCGACACGGTTGCCAGGGCAATGATCTCCTCTGTGGTTGCAAATACTGCGGGTGGGTAGATCAAGGCGGTAGATAGTCCGATGGCCCCGGCCTCCATGGCTTCGCTGACCCAATGTTTCATTTCTTCCAGTTCTGCTGCTTCAGGTGCACGGTTGTCTTCGCCCATGACAAGACGCCGTATCTGGGTGTGTCCGATGCTCTGAGCGACATTAAGCGGAAGGCCGACTCGATCCAGATTGTCAAAATACTCACGCATAGTCTGCCAACCCATCTGTTTTGCCTGTTGAGTTGGCAATGGGGCAGCCGAGACGCCTTCGCCGGCATTGATTGTAGTGATCCCCTGTGCAAGCAGGTTGACAGCCAGATGAGGGTTATCCAGCATGGGGGTGGCGGTTTGTCCCATCATGTCGATTAATCCCGGGGCAATAACATACCCGGTAACGTCAATGACGCGCGCCGTGGGATGACCTTTAAGGGTTCCTATCGAGGCAATATAGCCATCCTGAATGAGAAGATCTGCAAAATAGGCCGGTGCTCCTGTTCCGTCAATGATACGCCCGCCCCGAAGAAGAACGGCGGTGGATTGTGGTTGTTCATTGGCAGTAGCCAGGTTTGTAGCGATGATCATCATTATCGCGATAGTTCGAAAATACATAGCGCAAATCCTGTGTTACAGTGCCAGAGGACGAGGTTCACAGAGGGTACCTCAGGATGTCAATAGTAGACAACAATGGGAACAGCAATGGTACTCTATCGAACGCTGTTGCGGGTTTCAACGGGCACTGGAATCCTTCGTTCCCCACGGTACCTGAATGGTGTTCCTGTGTTTGACTGTCGGGTGTTGATGTCAAACCTGGTCAACTGAAATTTTCATAGAGATTATCATGACGCCTTTAAGTACCATGTCGGAGTACAAGCGGATAAAGCGGACGGTGTTCTATTCATATGTTCAAAAAGTGAGGCAAACGATGCGTAAGCTGTCTTTACTGGTAACTGCCGTTGTTGTGTGCAGTACTCTGACGGGCTGTATGAATGTTTCAACAGAGTCCACTACTCCTAATGCGACGGCCACGGAAAAGAAGATTGTAGTATTTAGTATTACGAGAAATCCTGAAAAGAATGCTCAGTCAGTTAACATGGCACTGACACTTGCTGGTTTCAGTATGGATGAAGGATATAAAGTGGCCCTCTTTTTCAATGTAAAATCTACAGGAACCCCTACCCTGGAATTTCCTGATGATTATGGCTACAAGGATCATCCCCCCCTCAAGCAACAACTGACGGCCCTTATGGAGCGGGGTGCTGAGGTACACGTATGTCCGGTGTGCATGAAAGATATGGATATTAAGGAAGAGGATCTAATGGAAGGTGCCTTTGTAACCAGTAAGCCAAAATTATTTGCTAATTTAGGCTCCAATACGGTTGTATTCACCTATTAGTTTTAACCACCACTGTGATCGTCTTCGATAGCAATAGCGACAGTCACCAGGCCTCCACGAGCTGCATGATACCCACACTGTTCAAGGGACAGTGTCTGCACCTGGGATTTCTCGTCGTTGCGATTCCAGTCCTGTGGCTCGCTCTTGATTGCAAAACCTTACAATGGAATGGGCTTCCGGTATCCTTCTGGTTCTGGCTCGCTGTGTTGATCCCTATTATTCATCAGACCTATGTATGGTTGTGTTGGCGGCTTGAACTACGCAATCGGTTGTTCACGAACCGGTGGGGATTGAAGACTGGCTTTGGATACTATGCTGTCGGTTTTTTTCTTCTTTTTTCCTGCCGTTTTATCAGTCTTTTTATTCTGGCGGTTGCTGACCAGGATACCGCGTCGATATCGTGGACTGTGCGGGGGTTGCTGGCTGTTCCGATATTACTTATCGCTGGATACACCTTGTTTTCAGTCAAGCGGTATTTCGGCTTTCAGAGGGCAGCGGGATTGGACCATTTTGATCCAGCATTCCATCGCCGTGCACTGGTGCACAAAGGGATGTTCCGGTGGACAAAGAACGCGATGTATTTATTTGCGATCCAGTCGACATGGCTGTTTGGAATCCTCGCAGGATCTAGGCTGGCCATGATCGCAGCCTGTTTTCAATCGGTATACATATGGATTCATTTTCTGGGAACAGAAAAGCCAGACATGGATTATATCTACCGGTGATGCGATACGTCCTGTGAACATCTCGTCATCGTTTGACGGGGAGTTACTGTTTGTCCACGGGTTCAAGAATCTGGATGTTCATGTTTTCAATGAGCGGTTTGACTCGAGGCCGGTAATCCACCATATGTTCAGCCACTAAATGCGATTCCAAAGTGGCAAGGGATTCCCATTGTTCCATGATTACCACGACGTTGTCACGAACCGATCCCTGCACATCTATATCCGTCGGGATATCCACAGTTGGGCCATATGCGATACAGCCTTCTTCATTGTGCACCAGTGGAACAACACGGGCAAATTCTTCTAGAAATTGTTCTCGACTGCCTGTCTTTAGAGTAACGGTTGCGATTACATGAATCATGTCAGTATGTCCTGTTCTGAGAAGCGTCCGTTGTGTTTATGGAGGGCGCGTTCTGGCCTGTGACATCATTGCTGATAGCGGACCGGAACGTTTTGCATTGTTCAGCCAGACTGTTGCACATTTTACCCACGATGGCAAGGTTACTCATGGAGGTGTGCCACATGCAGTTAGAAACAGCCTACACGGCTCGTATGGCGAGATCAGCAAGTAGATTGTTGTGGTTTTTCGACTATAGAGAGTGCGGGTGCAAGGGGATTATTTGTGGACAGGACCGTCTTTCAAGGCCGGTTACTTTGAAAATGTACGATTGTGTTGCCTAAATCTTTTCGTTCCATAATTTCATGCTGCATAATGGCTCCAGTAGTGATGCAATCGCACAGTACATCGGTATCTATTTATGTTAAAGTTGGGGGTTTTCCGAGCGGCAAGGGTTCGTTCCTGTTTGTGATTGTTTGTTAACGGGAGATAGGGAGATGTATAGCCTTGTTCCAGTATTTCTGGCCGTATTCCTATTGGAAGCATCGCAGAACACGATACACGAGTTCTCATCAACAGCCGATTCGAATGTTCCGACTGTTTGCCGCATTCAGTCGATTGATGCCGGAGGTTACCGATATAATACTCATTGGTATCAGCCGGCAAATGCATTTGACGGAAATTAAGGCACTAACTGGCTTGGTCCGAAACCCGGCTCAAAGGACGCCTGGATTAAGGCTACGTTCAATCAGAACTGCCCCGTAACAAGGATCCGCTTATGGGATCGCATGTCTACCAACCACAATCCAAGCCGCCTTCGTGTGTCATTTTCAAATGGCGAAGAAAAGATTGTAAGTTTCCCCGTGTCATACACTCAGGGCCGAACGCCTTTGAATCTGACTTTTGATGGAATCCTGTCACGGTACGTTCGCATTGACATACTCGCCAATTACACAGATCCGGCCGCGTCGGCTATGAATGAAATAGAAATATTTATACGGGACCGGGATGGCGTAGAAAAACAGATCAAATATCAGGGAAAGGAAGTGCACGCGCTGTTACAACGACAGGAAGAATCCAGGAATCGAATAGAAGAAACACAGTCGCACATCAGGCAGTTGCGCGCTGCGTTTGACCCACAGGCGACAAAGCGGTATTGGAATAAGGTTCAGGAAAATAAGACCGATCGTACCGTAACTTTTTCGATGGCTCCATGGTCATTGACCTGGTCGTTGATTACTGGTGTGGGCTGCTCTGCCTCCATTAAGGGACAGCAGTATGCAGATGCAGAGTTCGGGAATCTGATCATAATGACAAAAGAGGGTAAACGTTTTTACCAGCATCTCAGTACCGACGGATCCTTTGTTACAGAGGATTCTAAATTCACTTTTATGTTGAGGGGGTATTTCACTCCGTCGTCGGGTGACGGAGATTCACTGGGTACGCGAGTGGACTGTGTTATCAAGATCCATAAGATGAGCGGACTTGTTGAAATCAGATATTTCCCCAGATCACCCGTAGTTGGCATTTCTCGAGTTCACATTCAAAACACCTTGGGTTCGGGTAGTCATGATCACGATCTGACGTACCGTTACGGTTATTATCCCGGAGTAATGACCGTTGCGAGTCCGAAGGCCGGCATTCAGGTTCATCTCATCGATTGGAATCGTAACTATTTTGAGACCGAGGCAGAGCCTGAATTGCTGGTCCGCAGAGATCAGAATGGCCATCGCAGCATCGAAGTTGTCCTAGCGGAATCTGCGGGGACTGATTATTTCACCGTTGACTCCACCGAGCAGTGGAATTATGCGTTTTCTCTTCTGCCAGTTCGGGATCAGGCAGTCTTTGAACCCATCTGGTGTCACCCTTGGTTTGGTATGCCCTGGTCGGAATCATCGTTTGGACAAGCCGATCGAGACTATATCAAACGTTATTCCAGACGTTGGGGACAGACCTATTTTATCATTGGTAGCCAATGGCCCAACCGTATCACACAGCGTCCATCAGAACTCAAACAATTTATTGACACAGTACATGCCTATGACTGCAAGGTGATGGTTTACATGGATCTTCGCTGGAACAACCCAGATCGAGTGTGTTATGAAGGCGATTTAACCTATGCACAAATGCGTGACGCACGTATGCGTCATCACCTGGATAATGGACTTTCTGTAGGGAGCCCGGCATGGAGAAAAGTGTTGTTGGATTGGTATCATCGTATGTTCACAGAATATGAGATTGATGCAATCTATATAGACAGTATCAATGAAGATAATGACCTTCCGGATCCTGGCAGAGGTAACATTCTTGGCATTGATGCTTTTCTAAGCGATCTTCGTCTGCTGGTGGATGAAGGAACACGAGAAAAGAAAATAGTACTGCACATGTTGGGGCAAGATGCGACTTCACACGTTGCTCTGGGGGACTACATGTTACCCGGTGAGCACATGGCAACATCCAATGTGCAACGAATTCGCGGATTGGATCTCCAGTACAATCCATATCTGTATGGGTGTCAGCATATCGCCTATAGTGCCAAGAGTTATGATCAATCTCATCCCGTTATTATCAATCAATTGTTACGTTATCCTTTAAGTCCGTGGCTCAGCACATATCTGACCGGTCCCGAATGGGCACTTGGAATCAATGAACCAGATGAATCGCTTGAGGCATATCACAAGTACCGTAAACCGGTCGTGGAGTTTTGCCGAGATGGGACGGCGGATGTCCACCATTATCTGGATCCTGACTTCGACCGTAAGATTCAAATTAATGGAGATTCTGTTGATCCGGTATTGTATCTGCGTGAAGGACAATTCCTGCTGGTCCTAACTCAGAACGAATCTTACGGAAAAGAATGTGACATCCGTATTTCACTTGATCTGTTGGGGACTTCTTCGTCCATGTTGCGTGTAAAAGACTCCGTTACAGGTGATAGCATGGATGCAACCATTCACGACGGATCACCGATAATATCGGATATTGTGCTCTCAGAGATGCCACGAGTGATTGTCGGCAGTTATTAACTAACGGATTCCATCCATCAGGAACGGACAGGAATATCAATTAGACAGGGGCTATTCACAATGGAAATAAAGCGTAATGGGACATATACCTGGCAACTGCTTGCGATCCTGTTGGTTTGCGGTACCGCGAATGCAGAACCCACCTATAGCGATGTATTTGTGAGTGGTACGGAAGGTTACCATACTTTTCGAATACCGGCTTTGCTGACTACACCGAAAGGAAGTCTGCTTGCGTTTTGTGAAGGAAGGAAGACGAGTGGCAGTGATCACGGTGATGTCGATCTGGTTATGAAACGCAGTACGGATAGCGGCAACCACTGGGGGCCACTCCAGCGGATCTATGAAGAAGGAGGTGACGATAACATTACGATAGGAAATCCCTGTGTTGTGGTAGATCAGGATACCGGGATAATATGGTTGACTTTCTGCCGCAATAATCAGGATGTTCTGGTGATGTACAGCAAGGACGATGGCCATATCTGGTCGAACCCAGTCAATATTACACCTTCGGTTAAAAGAGCGAATTGGGACTGGGTCGCTACTGGACCTGGAATTGGTATACAGGTGAAACAGGGACGATTTGCCGGACGTCTTGTAATCCCCTGTGATCATTCAGAGTTGATTGATGGCAAACGGACGATGGTCTCGCACGTGTTTTTCAGCGACGACCATGGCGAGCAATGGAAGCTGGGAGGGAGTGTTGGAAAACATACCGATGAATGTCAGGTTGTCGAGCTAAAAGATGGCAATTTGATGATCAATATGCGTAGTTACTGGGGACGTTCAGGTAATAGGCCTGACCGGGCCAGTCGACGCGCGATTGCCATCAGCGAGGATGGAGGCAACTCCTGGAGTCCGCTGCGTTTCGATGATACTCTGATAGAACCGGTGTGCCAGGCAAGTTTCATTCGATATACGGCTGGTCATCAAATGGATTCCAATGTGCTGTTATTTTCCAATCCAGCAGCGAAAGATAAACGACATCGTCTTACCATTCGTGCGAGTGACACCGACGGTCATACGTGGTCTGTGTACCGATTGCTTCACGAAGGCCCTTCAGCGTATTCTTGCCTGGCCACACTGCCACACGTGGCAGCGGAATCTGCGGATGTGGGCTGTCTCTACGAGGCGGGCCAGAATACTGCATATGAAAAGATTATTTTTGCCCGTGTGTCATTGAAGTGGCTAGGTGTCAGGTAAGGGATCTTGTGGCATTCTTGCTATGACTAGATACAAGCTCTTTTCGACAGCAATCCTGGTGTGTCAGTGAAATCGCGACAGTGGACCGCCTGTGTGACATGGATATCGTGTTGCTAAGGCAAGATAACATTGAGGTTTAGGTTGCACCCAAAATGATAAATCAAGTTATGCTTGAAATAGAGAAAACACTTAAATTGATCTGTCGGCCGGATTAATATTAAATGGAATCTATAGAGATCGATCTTAGGGGTAAATGATTGAATGAAAAGACTGTTAGGATGGCTGTTATTGGGGATGATAGCCGCGCCTATTGCCGGTATAGCCGGTCTCACAGCTGAAACAGCTGACAAAAAGGATAGTCGTACGCAAAATGGCAAATGGCCATTTAAGGTGCTACAACGCAGCCGCATTCCTGAGGTTGTGGGTAACCATATGGTCTATAACCCGATTGATGCTTTCCTTCTCGCTAATCTGGAATCGAAGGGACGGACATTTTCAGCTCGTGCAGACAAAACGGTTTTGCTGAGGCGTCTGAATATGGATCTTGTCGGAGTTCCACCCAGCCCGGAAATGATTGTAACCTTTCTGGAGGATGACCATCCCGATACTTATTTGAGAATGGTGGAACAATTACTTTCCACTATGCGATATGGAGAACGCTGGGGAAGACACTGGATGGATACAGCCGGTTACGTCGATGTAAGACTCTTTGATGGCGATGCCGCCACGGTATATCCCAATGAGGGAATGTGGCGATATCGTGACTATATTATTGATTCTCATAATGAAGATGCTCCCTGGGATTTATTTCTGACCGAGCAATTGGCTGGAGATGAAATTAGGGACTGGCGCAACGACACTCTTTTTACAGAAGAGACGAAAAGACTCCTCACGGCGACCGGATACCTGAGGAACATCGAGGATCACACCTCAGAGCCCCAATACGGTGTGAAGGAGCGTTATACGGTGCTGTTCGACCTCATGGAAATGGTGTCGACTAGTCTTCTGGGAATCACAATGCAATGCAGTCGCTGCCATGATCATAAGTTCGACCCGATTACCCAGCGCGAGTACTACCAGATGATGGCTTTTTTTGAAACGTCCTACAATGTTAAGGAGTGGCTGAAACCACAGGATCGATGGATACCTGATGTTGGATTGTTGCGTCGTGTGGAAATCGATCAGCTCAACAAACAACTGGATTTACAGATCGAGGCACTTTCGAAACAACGGGATGAACAAGAGAAAGTGGAACCGTCTTCAGGTGACAGTGCGATCCCTGATCAGATTAAAGAGTTGGAATCCCAGAAGCTTCAGTATGGCAAGATTCAAGCTCTTTTCAATGTAGGCAAGTCATGGGAATCTCACGTATTGATGCGCGGCGACTATCGTCAGCCTGGAGACGTAGTACATCCGGATGTAATCGGCTCTGTTATGCCGAATAAACATAGCAACGAATTAGGGGG
The DNA here is from genome assembly GCA_963996245.1 of uncultured Planctomycetia bacterium. Taxonomy (GTDB): domain Bacteria; phylum Planctomycetota; class Planctomycetia; order CAXEIY01; family CAXEIY01; genus CAXEIY01. The sequence continues at coordinate 34,349 of CAXEIY010000174.1, forward strand.
ACGTGAACGCTTGAGGTTTTCACGTTGGATTACCAGTCGTGGTAATCCTTTCGTGAGTCGAGTTATCGTCAATCGTGTCTGGCATCATTTGCTCGGTAACGGAATCGTTACGACTCTTGGCAATTTTGGCAGAAATGGGAGTGGACCATCCCATCCTGAATTACTGGACTGGCTAGTGGTGGAGTTCATGGACTCGGGATGGAGTCTAAAACGTCTAATAAAA
>CAXEIY010000175.1:0-6042 GCA_963996245.1 uncultured Planctomycetia bacterium
AGCCGATCTTGGGCGCAGTGCCGTGGCGGACATGCGTGTGCAGGGGTTGCTGGACCCGGATCGTTATCGAAAGGGTTTCCGGACACCGCTTGTTTCCAATAACCCGTTTGTTCAGGACTGGGGACTCTACAATCCCGATACGCTTACCGGAAGTCCTGAGCCGTTAAGACGCTATGCCGGAGAGCCGGGCCTTCCGGTGTGCATTGATCCCGACGGCGTGCATCATGCGATGGAAGACAGAGAGGATATGGAATTGCCTCGGTTTCCGGTTGCACGCTTAGGACAACTCGATGTGGGCAATCCTTCACAGCCGACCTGGGGCATGCAGCGCGTGACTCCCACCGATGCGATCAATAATAATTTTAACGAAGACAGCCTGACGGATTCGTGGATTAATGGCAATGGCGTGCGGCTGTGGCCCGATAGAGAGGAAGGTTACTTGAATGCCGGTCTGGTTCACGAACTTTTCGGTTATCGAAATGGATTGATTTTTCGTGAAGACCGTAAGGATCTTCCGGTAGTCGATCATCATGGACAGGCCTTCTATAATCATCGATATACCTGGATGGCTACCGCGCAGCTGATTGATGCCGGTGATGAGCATACCTACCACGTGTCGGTCGTGACGTTCAGTAACCGTGACCTGGCTGGCGAACAGTCGGTAGCGGCCATCTATCTACCGGACCCCAATGATCCCAGTGGTGGGCCATCTAATCAGGTTGTCCTGAGCTGGCCGTACGGTTCGGCCCTGACTCTCGAGATACCACGAAACGCCTGGTTACTGGATGCCACCTACACCAACCCATCGACTCAGATCAATGGGCCGACGCGCGCCCACTGGTACCGAATTCTGGAGCGGGGCGAACCACGTCGTGCCATTAGCGGAGGCATGTATGTCATGCGTCGACTGATTACGCTTGATCGTCCCGTACGAGCCATCACGCCACTAATGAACTGGGGACCTGAAGGAAACGTACTGGATGGTATTGATGGTGATGGGGATGGTCTGGTTGATGAGCTGGATGAAGCACAGCCCGTTCAGGTAAATGTTGCAGTTATTATTCCCGGTGTGATCAGTGTGTACGAAAAGACGGTAACCGCGCGATGAACCATGGGGTCCGAATATCATTCTGGGCGCTGAAAAATAACCCTGTGAAAGGGGGGACGCGTGCTGCGCACGCCAGGTCTGTTAAAGACAGACGGGATGGATTCACTCTGGTGGAAGTACTGGTTGCCTCAGCCTTGATTCTCATGATAATGCTGATTTTGATCCAGGTGTTTGCCGCCGCTTCAGGGGCCGCTTCACTGAGCCGCAATCTTCGTGAATTGGACCAGCGGGCGGCCGGCGCTATAGGCGTGCTGCGCAGTGATCTCGAGGGACTTACTCTCGTACCCAATCCTCCCCATGACCCGGCAAATGGAGAAGGGTATCTCGAAATTGAGGAAAATAGTCTTTCTGATTTTGAGCGAGAAGATGGAGATGATGTACTCGCCTTCACGTCAAGGAAAGAGGGCGGTGAGATGTTCCAGGGTCGGTATGGCTATAACCGCGATCCATTGACAGGTATCCTGACACCGCTTACCGCTCAGTCGGATACGGCGGAGGTGATTTACTTCCTGAGGGATCAGGTGCTCTATCGAAGACAGCTGCTGGTGATGCCTTCGCAACCCAAACGAATTGATTTTCCTCGTTACAAGTGGTCGGGTGCGGTGGACCGGGCATGGGTTACGGGCGGGAAAGTCCCTCAGATGGGAGCGGTACCGTACAGCTGGTACCACTGGTTTGATATTTCAGCCCGTTTTGCTTATTCGAATACAGGATTTGATCTCACTACTCTCGAGCCGGTGGTCAATTCCCTGGAGAGCCTGACCAAGCGGGAAAATCGTTATGCCCATCTGGCCGCTTTTTATCCGCATCGTGCGGTAGGTAATCAGGAAAGCGGGAGTTCTCCATCTCCCGTCGCGAATCTCTTTCACCAGGACAATGATTTTAACGGTAACAGTGACTTTGTCAGTGTCCGGCAGTCGGAGATGTGGTTTGGCCGGCCACTGCTGCGTGAAACGGCACATCCTGCCTGGGACTGGCCTGGTGGGATGAATACCTTTGACCGATTTTATAATCAGGCACCCCTGGACCAGAACGGTGACGGACTGATTGATATCGACTGGGTTGCCAATGCAGATGTGATGGTCAATCCGACTCGTCGTATTTCCGAAGACATCCTTCTAACCAATGTATTGTCCTTTGATATCAAGGTCTATGATCCGGGGGCCCCTATTTTCGGGTCCGTTCACCATGAAGAGGGTGAAGAGGATGAAGAAGAAGGTGAAGAACATGGAGAGCTGATCGGTCCACCTTACGATCTCAATCGCAATGGTGTGGCCTATGGGGATGAGATTCATGCCGGCAATACCATTGTCGGTTTCGGTGCCTATGTTGATATGGGGTACGGCATGAATCAGAATCCATACAATGCCGCGCTGGCACTGGATCCGGCGCAGCCACTGCCCATGTTTACTCCCGGTAACCCGGCCTACCTTTTCAGCCGTAACCTTGGGGCAAAGCCTCTGTTTTGGCATAACGGAAGTACCGGATCTGCTCCCGGTATTCGCCTGGTACGCACCTACGATACGTGGAGCACCAGTTATGAAACAGATGGACTCGATCAGGATGGATTTAATGGACCGGATACTGGAACCAACGGAATCGACGATAACGTTAATGGATCGGTGGATGAGGCCCCTGACGGGATCGATGATCCATGGAAAGGGGACTCAGGCATTGGCCTAAACGGTCAGGTCGATGAACTCAGCGAGCATGAATGGGAGGCACCTGCTCCTTATACAGTACCGCTTCGCGGTATTCAGATTCGTATTCGCCTTTTTGATCAGACCAGTAACCAGGCCAGAGAATATACCCTTACGCATGATTTTTAACGGAGTGTTGACAGGTCGCAGTGAGCCAAATGCAGCCGTTGCGAGGTAGGGTGAAGTTCGCTTCACCAGGAGAAATCAGGATGTATCAGAACCAACATAAAACCAAGCGAAGCGCAACACACCACCTTGCGCGGCGTCAGTCCGTAGGGGCAACTACGTCGCGTTCGGGATTTGTGTTGATCCTGGTGATTGTCATGCTGGGGCTGCTTGCGATTGTGGGGGTGAGTTTCACACATTTCGCGACCCAGGAAGTACAGAGTGCTTCGGCGCGTGTTCAGGGCTTCTCCCATCATGAAGAACAGGGCAGTGTGGAACAGCAACTGGATAGCGGTCTGGCCAGCGTACTGGTCGGGAGTAACAGTCTACATGACTTTACCCATGGTCACGAGATTCTCCGTGATCTCTATGGCGGTGATGGTCAACAGGTAATGGTTAGGCTGGTCGCACAACCTCCCGTCAAAGGGGTGACTCGCCTGCGGCTGGACGTCGATCCAACCGTGGAAGTGCCTTACTTTCTCATGCCGCTACCGGGTTATTACAACGGCCGTCAGCTGGTTTTTGGTTCCGGGCGATTCAAGGGTACCAGCGTTCGTATTTTGAACAGTGATCTGATCAACGCCAGTAATGCCTCCAACCCTTCCATCGAAACGATCCTGGTGGATGTGGATTCCAGTTTTGATTTTGTGTCTCAGGATATTGGTCGTGTCATCGGTGATGCGGTCATCATAGGACGTCCCTTTAATGGTGGTGGAATGGGGGTATATCCTCAAGGAGGGGTTCATTTTACAGATGCCAACAACGATGGGGCGGCGGACGATGCCATTTCGGTGGTTAATGCTCGTGGTGCGGTTTCTCCTTACCTGGATGCCATCGATGTGCCGGATGGCCTTCAGGATCGCTTCTCACCCAATTTTTTCTATTCCGGACAGCGTCCTGAGTCGGTATGGGTACCGTTCAAATCCAACCCGCAGTCATCAGACCCACCGGACAAGCTGCGTCTGATTCCTTATGGCGGATTCGATGAAGATTATGATTATCCCGATTTTCAGAATATGTTTCTGGGCCTGGTGAGGCATCGTCTGGAACGTACCGGTACTGACGGTTTAGGACAACCGGTTCTTGAACCTGCTGCCGTTGTCGAGCAGCCCTCTTTTCATCGGCCGGGCATGATTGCGAAGATGAGGCAGAGCGGGATCGATCCCTGGCGGCATCCCGTAGGACGAAAACTGATGTTACGTCCTCGCCCGGTGGATCAACGTCAGCCAGGTATCAATGGATTTTACGGAGATCCACTGCTGCTGACAGAACGAGATGGAAGTCGCTGGAATGATATTCCTCATCCCGGTTATGACGGGGTGTTCGGTACCCCTGATGATTTGCATCCCGGTGCCGATGGTGTGTACCAGTCGATTAATGACGATGGGAGTCTGGTTCAGACCAATGGTGCGCCCATTGGCGATGATCGTTATTTTCCAGAAGGCTTTCCTGCACCCTACAGTCCTGGACTGGACCTTGTGTATGGGACGGTTGACGATGCGTCGGACCAGGACGGAGATGGTGTGCTGGATGGATACCGCACGCCTGCACTACCGCTGTTATCCCCTACGAGCCCGGCTCGCTGGGTACTCGATGTGGACAATGACGGTGATGGCATGGTCGATGGAGTCTGGGTTGATCTGGGTAAGCCGGTACGTACCACTACAGACGGACGCCGAATAAAACCACTCTATTCATTCCTTATTGTGGATCTCGACAGCAAGCTGAATCTCAATGCACACGGACAGCTGAACCGGGATCAGTTCGACAATGCGTCGGGCATCGGAGGCGTTCAGGGAACCAACGTTGTCGACAGTCTGGCAGACAGTCATCTTTCGGTTCATCCGAGTATCAACCCGGTTCTGCCGAATGACGATCTTCCGGTTGGAAGTGGATGGTCGGTAGCCGAGATCAATCTTCAGAATGTATTTCCTCAGGCGGGCACGGGTAACTTGTCGCGTGCCAATCTTGAGTATCTTCAGGTGCTGGCCGGAAAAGTAGGCAACCCCAACGCTGAACCTCCACGCAAAATTGTCAAAGGTCGGTATGGTGAATACAACATGCTCTGGGATCAGGACTCCGACGGTTTGCCGGACCAGGACATCAATGGAGACAGTCGTGTCGACTATCCCGGCCCGGGTTATTCGCAGCTTTATCCCCAATTTTCCGATCAGGTGAAGTGGGATGATGATCGTCCCGGTGACTGGTATACACGTCTGGTATACGCGGGACTGGAAGGGGGCAATTACACCACTGCCAGTCGATTTCACGGGGATTTGCTGGAAGGGACGGTATGGAAACCGATTATTAATGGTATTCCCACGGGTGAATTTATTCCGAGATGGTACCGTAACCCACCAGATTTTGATGGCGATGGGACAATTCGTATGAATCCCATGGCATCGACCTTGCCTGGTGGAGGTCTCTTGATGGGGTGGCCTTCGTATGGGCCAAGTCCGGATGGATCATTAGCGATTGGCGGGACAACACCCCTGGAATTGACCTGGGGCTGGGGGGGGCAGCTACTGGATCTGGGACTGGAAAATGAAAAGGGCTGGGGAGTCATTAACCCGAACAATCAGACCTGGCGACCGGGTGAGCGGGGCTCAGAAAACAGTAATGAACCCGATGAAATCAATCTGGTGCGTCGTCAGGATGCTCCGGATGCCATCTATGGTGCCGAAGACCTCAGCTGGCTGCATCTCGCTCATGATCTGAGTGGTAGTGAACTGGTCAGTCGTTTAAGTGAACTGGCACCGTTTACTTTCGGAACAGCGAGATATTCTGATACCCATAATCGCATCCGCTCCTTAATCGACCGCTTTGCGGCACGCAATCGGCGTCTGGTGACCACGGACAGCTGGGATCTTGCCGGTTTCAGTGCACCTCCTGCAAGCAATGCAGACTGGCTGCCTGCTAACTGGGGAGGACCCGGAATCCAGATTTTTCGTCCCGGTCAGGGAAGCGGTACCCCGGGGGTTGGCAGTGTCACTGGAAACTTCCTGAGCGGGGGTGAGGTTGACAGAGTTGCTGCCCGGTTGTTCTTCCAGATTGTTCCTGAGGAAATTA
>CAXEIY010000176.1:0-12018 GCA_963996245.1 uncultured Planctomycetia bacterium
CTGGGGATATCAACGGAGATGGGTATGATGACATTTTGATTGGTGCGCGTGATGGTGACCCACGAGATAAGCGGAATGCAGGTGAGACGTATGTTGTTTTCGGCAAATCGGGTGGATTTTTAGATCGATACAAACTTTCACAACTGGACGGCTCGGATGGTTTTATTCTTCAAGGGGTTGATGATGACGATGATTCTGGACGGGCGGTGAGCGGGGCCGGAGATGTCAATGGAGATGGATATGATGATATTCTGATCGGCGCGTTATATGCCGATCCGTCAGATGCGAGTTCTGCCGGGGAAACCTATCTGGTGTTTGGCCGTGGAGAGCCCTTTCCTCCAAGCATGGACCTGTCTGATCTGGACGGTGTAACGGGCATGGTATTTGAAGGGCGCATTCAGGGAGATCACTCCGGTCGAGCGGTGTCATCTGCAGGAGACGTCAATGGAGATGGGTATGACGATATTCTGATCGGTGCGCCGTCGGCGGACAATCATACGGGGGAGGCGTACGTTATATTTGGTAAAAAAGAGTTGTTTTCTGCAGTGATGAATCCGGATCAGCTAGACGGTTCCAATGGATTTGTGATAAATGGTGAAGATGCGTTTGACCACTTTGGATATTCAGTCAGCACCGCCGGAGATGTGAACCAAGACGGTTTTGCTGATCTGGTGATTGGAGCCTATGGTTCGGATCCCGATGAAGTGAATGGCGCAGGGTCCAGTTATTTGATCTTTGGTAAAGGAGGTGACTTTGCATCGGAATGGCATGTCGGTGAACTTAATGGAGTAGACGGAACTGTTTTTACGGGATTCGAGGAGGATGAGAATGCCGGTTATTCAGTTCGCGCTGCGGGAGATGTCAATGGGGATGGATATTCCGATCTTCTGGTGGGTAGCATGAATGCAGATGCTCTTTTGCGTCCCGATTCTGGCAAGACTTATGTGGTATTCGGGCATGAAGAAAAGTTTGGTAAAACGCTGGCACTGTCGGAATTGAACGGTCTCAACGGATTTGTAATACAAGGTGGCTATGAGGACGACCACACTGGCCACACTGTGAGTACGGCGGGAGATGTCAATGGAGACGGATATTCGGACCTGTTGATTGGTGCGCCCTCGGTGAACAGCAGTGCGGGAGAAACGGTGGTGGTTTTTGGTCGGGTGTTTGGGTTTCCTGTAATCCTGAAACTTTCTGAACTGAATGGACAAACCGGATTTACACTGAGAGGTATTTCGGCAAACGATCATTCGGGATATGCGGTGAGTTCAGCTGGTGACATGAATGGAGATGGTTATTCCGATCTGTTGCTGGGAAGTCCCTTTGCTGACCTGGAAGAAGAAATCGATGTCGGCGAATCATACGTGGTACTGGGAAAGGGAGAGGTATTTCCACAGTCGGTAGATCTTGCTTCCCTTACCCGAGCCGATGGATTCACCATTGAAGGTGCAGATGGACATGATTTTGCAGGATATGCGGTCAGTCCAGCTGGAGATGTCAATGGAGATGGGTTTGACGATATTCTGATGGGGGCAATAGGGGCACAGAGTGAGACAGGGGCACACTCCGTTGGGGAAAGTTATGTGATATTTGGGACAGGAGATGGATTTGCAGATCATCTGGAGTTGTCCAAACTGGATGGCAACAATGGATTTGCTCTTCTTGGAGTTGATGCAGAGGACTATTCAGGTCATTCCGTTGGTGGCGCTGGAGATATTAATGGTGATGGTTTTGATGATGTGATTATAGGTGCACCTTACGCTGACTCTCCGGCTGTCGATGACTGGATTGGTGAAGCGTATCTGGTCTTCGGCCATGCAGGGCCGTTTGATTCTAAGGTAGAGCTCGAGAATCTGGATGGAAAGGACGGGTTTGTAGTCCGAACCGGGAGGTCCTATGACCGACTTGGATGGTCCGTTAACGCAGCGGGCGACATAAACAGCGATGGGTTTGACGATTTCTTGATTGGTGCCCGTGTCGGAGGTATTGAAGAAGACCTTTATAGCGGGGAAGTTTATGTGCTGTTTGGCTCGGATCAACCTTTTGATGCGGAATGGACACTGGATGGGCTGGATGGTAGTGAAGGCTTTGTTTTAAAGGGAATGCGTGCTTTTGATCAAGCCGGTTTCAGCCTAAGTACAGCAGGTGATGTGAACCGAGATGGTTACGTAGACATTCTCATTGGTGCTTATGGTGCTGATCAGAAGAACGGTGAGCTTCAGGAGACAGGTGAAGCTTATGTTTTCTATGGTCGCTCGGGGGACTTTGATGCGTCTTTTGAACTTTCTGACCTCAACGGGATTAACGGTTTTGTTCTCAAAGGCAATCAGGCGTATGGCCGTGTTGGGTGGTCGGTGGGCTCAGCAGGCGATGTGAATGGAGATGGGTATTCAGATCTGATATTAGGTGCAGATGGAGGTACCAATGGTCAGGGTGATGAGGCGGCAGGGAGGGTTTATGTGGTTTTTGGTGATGACTTTTCCGGCACACGGTTTCCGGAAACGAGTGAGATCAAGTCGTCTCAGCGCTCGAAAGGTCCGGTGAATCCATTTTGGGTGAGCGAATTTCCGGTGACAGACACTGAGGGCGACTATCGATCGTCTGAAGGTGACTGTACCGGAGAGGGAATATTAAGAAACCGTGCCTACGGACAATCTAGTAAGCTTATAACACGGACTGCCTACTGGGTTGAGTTGTTTCCGTTTGTCTCTTTCGAAGAGGTACTTGAGGAATGGGACAACAGCCAGCGCAAGTCAGCTGGTAGAAATCGTTGAGGACAACAAGGTTCGTGGGGTGGAGGGAATGGTGTCGCCGGCGGGAGTATCCAATTGTCGCTGCTTTGCAGGTCGATTCTTCTTTTGGAATCATCGGAATGCATTCATTGAAATCATCCCTGACTGAGTTCACCCCATGGACTACGGGTGTTTTTTTACCAGAGAGGATCGTACCCCAGCTGTCGACGTAGCAGGCCCAGTTGTCCGGCATGGGAATATTCATGTTGCATCAACCACCTCAGGCATCCCCGTTTATCAGTAAACATGGGGTGCGTACCGTCGGTGGGCTGGTCGAGCTGGTCGTCAGATACCTGTTCCAGATTTTCAAGAACCGTTTGATGAACCGTATTGAAAACACTCAGAATCTGGTCAGGACTGGGGTGGGTTGAGGAATGGTCACCAGGAACAGATCCTTTCCCGAAAAGAGAAAAATAACTTTCCGGAACCGGAACTTCGTGATTCGAGTGGTCTGTTGCAATCCGTTTTATTCCTATTCCGTATTCGGCTACCGCGAGGTGTCCGACCTGCCACGCTACATGCGTGACATTACCGGGTTTTCGGAACCAGTCTCCCAGGTCAATATTGTGGATGAGTGTGTTGCTGTAGTCTCGAACACGGTGTAGTTCAGTGATGAGTTCATCCCGGGTAATCATGTGGATCTTTCCTTCAACAAGTGTGGTTAATTCGGTGAGAGCCGGTTTGTCGGGGTGTGTTGAATACCGGCGTGTCAAATTACGGTTCCTGCTCTGTCCGATTAGGGAACTGGCCCCCAGATCTTTTCCAGTAACTGATACATGGCAGGGTCGTGCTCTTTAAGCTCCGCCCTGACAAAGGGATAGAAATCGTTGACACCCCAGTAAGCTTCGGTTGCCTCTGCAAAGTATTCCTTATGGTCAGTGAGGCCGTAATGGCGAACCGTGGTGCCGGTGTAGAGGAGTACTTTTTCGTAATCTCCCCGAAGTTTGGCGGCACGATAGACGGCCAGTATTTCCGGATGGTCGAAATGGAGGAACTGGTCGTGGTAGGCATGGGCGAGTTCATGCAATATGACATAGGGATGTTTAGCCCACATGTGAGGATCATACAGACTGGCCGCTTGAGGTATGTGCACGTGTTTGGCGAGACTTGGATCATGGCCATGAGTAATCAACCAGGACTGATCGGGGTGGTACTGCATGTTTGTTAGGCGAGGGTTGTCCCATTCCAGACGGATGGGCAGTTGCTGCAATTCCCGGATCCGGTCGAGTGGAAGAATGAACTTAACACGCTGAAGATGGTTGGCTAATGCTGTGTGTGCTTTTTGGTAGATGCTGAGATTGGGTTCATGGAAAAGCATGGGGTCGATGGAGATGTTCCACCCTTCGATGTTTCTATATACCGGGATGTAGAGTTCGGGCTGGTTGTCCTGTAGGGCGGTCCAGGTCCAGAAGTTGAAAAGTGTTAAGAGAAACATGATAAAAGCTCAAATTGGGACAGTGAGTGGGTTTGGTTAGGTGACTGTAACGACAGAGGATCATGGATGCAAATACTGTTTAATGCGGCGACAACAGTGAAGGAGATCTTGCAACCATCGTAGCTGGTGCGCCGATAGACAAGTTGGAATATCCGAGATGGTCGTCGGAGCTAACGGGGTAGTGTACGGATGTGGATGCTATGAAGAAGGTCACTTCGATAATCATGCAAAATAAGAAAAGACGGCTGTTTCACACGAGGAATGGGTTGTTCGCGGGAGGGACTTAGATACACTTTATGCTACGTGAGTTCAGCGGCCTGTCGCGTGGTGAGTGAGCTGTCAGAATTCGGCTCGCGATTCTTGAGAACCGAATGCGAAACGTGCTGTTGGTGATGAGGTGATTTCGAATCTCGTGTGCAGATTCGTAATCGTGATGTTGAACATTGAAACCGGGCAGATTGCTTGACGGCGGTGCCCATGAAACAGGAACAGGAGTGCTGATCGTGAATGTTCGGATGATTCTCATGATGCTGGTTACAGGGACACTGTTTGTGCCATGGACTGTCGGTGCGGGAGAGGTATCTCCCCCTAAAGGATTTCAGTCTCTGTTTAACGGTAAGGATCTGAAAGGATGGTACGGGTGGTCTACCAGAAATCCAGAAGAATTATGGAATATGAGTCAGCAGGAGCAGGCACAATACAAACAGGAGAGCCGGAAGGACATAAAGGAGCACTGGAGTGTTGACGGTGATGAGCTGGTCAATGACGGGTTTGGGTTGTACTTGACTACAGAGAGAGAATTTACAGATTACGAACTCTGGATCGATTACAAAACCGTACCTCAGGCCGATAGTGGAATATATCTCAAAGGTGTGCCGCAGATTCAGATTTGGGATTTTCGGAAAGAGGGAGGTAAATGGGAACTCGGAGCTGACAAGGGATCAGGCGGTCTCTGGAACAACAGTAAGGGAGCGAAAGGAAAAGATCCACTGGTTCTGGCGGACAATAAACTGGGTGAATGGAATCGCTTTCGAGTGTTGCAAATAGGCTCACGCACCAGTGTCTGGTTGAACGGACATCTGGTAGTAGATCATGCGATTCTTGAGAACTATTTCGACCGTTCCCGCCCCTTATTCCACCACGGTCCGATCCAGTTGCAGACCCATGGTGGAGAAATTCGATGGCGCAATATTTATATTCGGGAAATCAAACCCAGAGAGGCGAATCGTATCCTGCGTACCAAGAGCGAACTTACCGGATATCGGTCCGTGTTCAACGGTAGAGACTTTGATGGCTGGGATGGCCCCCTTGACAATTACGAGGTAGTAAACGGTTCCATCAAGTGTAAGACAGGTAACGGAGGCACTATTTTTACCAAGGATACGTATAGGGATTTCTCCGTACGTCTTAATTTCAAACTTCCTCCCGCAGGGAACAATGGGCTGGCCATTCGGTATCCGGGTTCAGGAAATACAGCCTATGATGGCATGTGTGAGTTACAGGTTCTGGATACGGGTTATCCTGACAAGCTTGATCCACGTCAGGTACATGGATCTGCATATGGAATGGTTCCTGCGCATCCGGGATATTTGCGTCCTGCAGAACAATGGAATTACCAGGAAGTGCTCGTAAAGGGATCGACAATCAGAGTGGAGCTGAATGGAAGTGTCATTCTGGATACAGATTTAAGCCAGGTTACAGAATTCATGTCAGACACACCCCATCCTGGGAAAGATCGCCTTGAAGGTCATTTTGGATTTGCCGGTCACAATGATCCGGTGCTGTTTCGAAACATCGAGATTAAGAGACTTGACTAGGAGTCTTGGTCTTGTTGTTCGAATATTTAGCAGGGCTTGCATGTGAGATGCCGTTACATGTACGCCCTGCCGTTTCACAATTCATTCATGGAGTTATCGCAATGAATCGACCGTCACGAAGTGGATGGGTTGTGTCGTTAATAATTGTGAGTGTACTGGGTGCCGCGATCACTGCAATGCAACAGCGGGTAGTCCAGGCAGGTACGATTCCTAATGATTCCCGACTGGGAGAGTTGAATCATCTGAATGGATATTTTCCCTTTCAGGTACCGCACTCCAGGGCGTCGTGGGAAAAACGGTCACGAATGCTCAAGCGAAGGATTCTTGTTGCTACCGGGCTATGGCCCCTTCCGGAAAAGACCCCGTTGCGCGCCGTTATTCATGGCAAAACAAAACGCGATGGGTTTACCGTTGAAAAGGTTTATTTTCAGAGCTATCCCGGACACTTTGTTACCGGTCTCTTGTTTCGCCCTGAGGGAGAGGCAAAGAAACGGCCAGCGGTGCTATGTCCGCACGGGCATGGTGGGCGGCTTCAGAATCATGGTGATGAGATCCAGGGGCTTATAGCCAGTGGAGATGAACGCTATGAAAAATCGGGCAGGACCCCCAAACTCGCACGTTGTGCCCAGTTGGCTAGGATGGGGTGTGTTACGTTTATTTATGATATGGAAGGCTACGCAGACAGCGTTCAGTTGGGGATGACCGTAGCCCATCGTTTGAGTGATGCCCGGCCGCACATGGAAAAGAAAGATAGTTGGGGTTTCTTTACTACACAGGCAGAGCTGCGCAACCAGAACATCATGGGACTTCAGACCTGGAACATGATTCGAGCGCTGGACTTTTTGTGTTCCTTGCCGGAGGTCGATCCGCAAAAAGTAGGTGTAACCGGTGGCAGTGGAGGAGGTACACAGACTATTCTGTTAGGGGCCATTGATCCCCGTCCTGTGGTGTCGTTCCCTAATGGGATGGTGTCAACAGCGATGCAGGGAGGTTGTATCTGTGAAAATGCCAATCTGTTGCGGATAAATTCTGGCAATGTCGAGCTGGCTGGACTGTTTGCACCGAAGCCTCTCGCGATGACCGGAGCTGACGACTGGACCCGTGACATTCAGACCAAGGGATATCCGGAGCTGCAAACACTGTATTCTCTATACGGAGTGAAGGAGAGGGTCTATTCCAAGGAACTGTTGCAATTCAAACACAACTATAACTATGTAAGTCGGTCTGTCATGTATGCGTGGTTCAATACTCATCTGCAACTCGGGTTGACTGACGCGCTTGAAGAGAAGGACTGGGAACCACTTACCGATGAGCAACTCAAAGTGTGGAACGATGAACATCCGGCACCCGCTGGCGGCGAGGAATATGAACGTCAGCTGCTGAAACAGATGGATGTGATGTCTCAGAAAAGTATCCGTAAACAGTTACAGGAATCGGACGACCGGGCTCAGACCTTTCACGACCTGTTTGGTGAAGCTATTCGTACAACCGTGGGGCGCAATCTGCCTGCAGGAAGTGATATTAGCCGACAGAAAATCAGTAAAACAGATCGTGGAGACTATTTGGAGTTTATCGATCTTTTGAGATATATGCCTGGTGGCGAAGAAATTCCAGTCTTGTCTTTTACGTCTAAGAAGGTTCCGTGGAACAAAAAGGTAGTCATTTGGATTGACGGGGATGGAAAACAATCGCTTTACAGCAGCGAAGGTATTCGTTCGGAAGTCAACGAGCTACTGAACAAAGGGTATGCCGTTGTGTCAGCAGATATGCTTTACCAGGGTGACTTTCTAGGTGACGGAGAACCGATCACGAAACAGCCTGAGGTGGAACAGGAACGTGAAATTGCTGCCTATACCTACACCTATAACAACTCACTGTTCGTCCAAAGAGTGCATGATGTTCTGACACTGATTGCGTTTGTACACAATGATGAACATGAAGCAGAAACAATCTCTCTGATAGGGACCAATGGCGCTGGACCGATTGCCGCCGTAGCCAGAATGATATCGGGAGATGTAGTTGACCATGCGGTCATTGATACGGGTGGGTTTCGGTTCAAAGATCTGACAAGTTGGCGTGATCCGTTGTTCCTTCCCGGAGCCGTTCGTTACGGTGATGTGCCGGGCTTGCTTGGTCTCAATTCACCGCATCCCTTATGTGTTCTTGGGGAAGGAGACTCCTTGCCTGAATGGACACGTTCGGCTTACGACTGGAGCAAAGCAGGGGGAGCTGTGGTCACGGGGTCATCGCTGCAAGCCGCCTTGGACTGGCTTAAATAGGAGGTAGATCCACCGAGCACCGAGTGTGGAATGAGGATTGCCGAACCGCCGCCCTGATGAACCGTGTAAACGAACATGGCTGGATGTACGGTGTGGACCTGGAGCCAGTGCAATGAATAAATTCAATCAATGCCTCCTCGGACTAATAAGTCTGCTTTTGTTTATAGGCATTGGAAATATCATCCGTTCTGCGGTTACGGGAGAAACTACCGGAGGAGATGCTCTGGTTAAAGGCGACGGCCTGAATCCGATAGACTGGGGCATTGTAGCTGCATACGCGATCGGTACCATCGCATTGGGGTGGTATGTTAGCCAGCGCCGCCAGTCAAGTACGGAATATTTTATCGGAAGTGGACGCATGAATCCGGTTCTGGTTGGTATCTCATTGTTTGCCACGCTGCTTAGCACCATCTCGTATCTGTCGATGCCGGGTGAATCCATGGGTAAAGGACCGGCACGATTTGCCACACTTTTTGGCTGGCCATTTATTTATGTGTTTATTGTTTACATCGTGTTACCCATTTACATGAAGAAAAAGGTCACCAGTGCCTATGAACTACTCGAAGAAAAACTAGGTCTGGGTATTCGGCTTCTGGGTGGGGTGATGTTTATAACGCTGCGACTGGTATGGATGTCTCTGTTGATTTATCTAGCGTCCGTTGCACTGGCTGACATGATGGCAGTTGGCCGTCACTGGGTACCTCTGATTGTCCTGTGTGTGGGCATTGTTGCGGTTATTTACACCTCAATAGGCGGGCTCCAGGCGGTAGTTATTACGGATTTAATACAGGCTGTTCTTCTTTTTACAGGAGCCTGGCTTGTCATTGGGTTGGTTACCTGGGAATTCGGCGGACTGGACTGGTTTCCCATGAAGTGGCAGGACAACTGGGATACGCAGCCTCTTTTTGATACGGATTTGTCGGTTCGAGTGACCGTTGTCGGTTCCCTGTTGAGTATGACCACCTGGTATATCTGTACGGCAGCGAGCGATCAAACCAGTGTTCAACGGTTTATGTCCACCGAAGGTGTGTCTGAGGCCCGATCCGCTTACCGTACACAGATGATTACGGACATTACGGTCGGGCTTACGATGGCCTTGGTTGGTTTTGCACTGTTGGGTTATTTCAGTAAATATCCAGTTGTCGGACTGGATCTTAAAACCGATGCAGACCGTTTCTTTCCCTATTTTATTGCTAATGTTCTACCGACGGGAATATCCGGAGTTGTTGTAGCGGCGATGTTCGCTGCAGCCATGTCCAGTATTGATTCGGGGGTTAATTCTATCACTGCAGTGGTATCTCGAGATTTTGTAGAGCGACTTGGTTACCGGGTGTCGTCCAGTACCAATATTCTGCTGGCTTTTGCTATCGGAGCGGTTGTGGTAGTGGGCAGCTCTTTGATGGAATACGTTCCCGGGAATATCACCGAAGTGACTCAAAGAACCGTCAATTTACTGGTAACTCCCATTTTCTGCCTGTTTTTCTTTGCCATGTTTATTCCCTTTGCCAATGCAAAGGGTGTGATTTGCGGGTGTGTTTGTGGAATTACCGTTGCGGTGTTGGTTGGTTTTGGCGGTCCAATTATGGGGTTCGTGGCCCATCCCGCGCTCGAGGTAGACCTCAAACAGGTACGGGAACCAGAGTCATTTTTCAATCGTCATTCAACACGACTTACCATACCAGGAAATGATGCTGTGCAGGATGGTGACCGAGTTACTCTGATTCGTCCTGATCAGACGGTAGTTATAGATTTCGTATCTTCACCAACCGATAACCAGAAGGACAATCATCTTGTTATTGCGATTGACGAATCTGCAGAAGCAATGGCAAACCAATTGATTGTACAACTTCAGGGGACGTCCTATCCACGCTTTAATCCCACACGTATTTCGAGATCGGAATCGGCCACAGCCGTTGAGGTCGCTCTGGATGTGGAACTAGCGCCTATCAGTCAGCAGTGGATCGGTGTGTTTGCGCTGTTGGCCAATATTACAGTAGGGTTAGTAGCGTGTTTGTTGTTTCGCGGCGTTTCCGATGAATCACCCATTGCTGCTGATGCGCCGACGACAACCGGATAAAAATGCTCTTGAGATCGTGACAGAGGTTGTTCGGTGTCCGGACCATGGTTAGGGATGATCTGGGGCTGTGAGTGAACTTCAAGACCCAAAGAGAGGGTGTGATGCCCATGCGAACCATAAGGTATCCGAAATGTCTTCACGGCGTGCTGATGCTATCTGTCCTTGTGAGTGCAACGGCGGGGTACCTGACGGTTCCAGCCAGAGCTGGACAGAGTGAACAACCCCTTGGTGTGAGGACGGGCTCCACCCTGTTTTTACGTCCAGTGGATGGAGATACCACTTGTTCTTATCGATGGCCTCCACGAGTGATTTATAACACCGATGGAAACTGGGTGTTTAATTACCTGCCGAATCGTTGTCCGGAAAAGCTGACAGGTATTATGGAGGCACTGAAAGATACTTCCGTCGATGTGATTTCTGTTCTCGTTGGAATCGATGATGATCTGTCCTGGCGCGGTAGTCCTTACGGCGAACTGTTTGGGGATGCAACGTCGATATGGGCGGCTGACGGTGATCCGAATAAGGCTGCTGTGGGTGGTTTAACGATTGGCGCGGTTCAGTTATTACATCAGAACTTGGTTGCGGTTATTGAGGACGGTCACGATCTGATGCAGATTTATGTCAAGCATGGTCATCAGATGGGAAAGGGGATGTATGCGGCTTTTCGGATGAATGACGCGCACGCGAATGATGAGCGACGCAGCTGGAACCAGCGTTCAAAACAAAAACAGAGTCGACCAGACCTGCTCATTGGATCTCCGGCTCCTCGTGGTGTATCGGGGCATGCCGATGAGTGGAAATTCAGCTGGCAATGGGATTATGCCCAAGAGGAGGTGCGACAACGATTTCTCGGTTTGTTTAATGAAACACTAGAGCGTTACGATTTTGATGGTCTGGAGCTCGATTTCTGTAGAGCGCCGTTGCTGTTCAAACCAGGCCAGGCCTACAAGCATGTTGATACCTTGACGGAGTTTGTTCGTCAAGCCAGAGACATTGTAATGAAACAACAGGAGAAAAAGGACAAACCTATTCGACTCCTGGTGCGGGTGCCGACCAGCATCGATCATTCTATGGGTTTGGGAATCGACACCCTTCGCTGGATTCATGAAGGACTGGTTGACATCATTGTGCTCAGTTCGGCGTACTCATGTACGTTGCAGATGGATGTGGAAAAAGCCGTTTCACAGGCCGCGAGTCAGAAGGTTCATGTTTATTCAGGATTCGACTCCACCACATACAAAGTGTCCCCGCAACAGGGCTTTGATTGGAATCCCCAGTCTGTGATGCGTGCGGTGGCCCTGAATGGCTATCAACAAGGGGCAACCGGAGTGTATCTGTTCAACTATGATTATGCGAGCCATCGTCAGGGACCGGTATCTGAGAAGGAACCCCGAGTGGCTGATTCGAGCGATCACAGGGCGGGTCGTTTTACGGCTGCTGATCTTCAGGTGCTGCGTGATCTCGGTGACCCGGATGCGCTGCGCAAGCAGGATCGTTGTTACTATCTAGATGGAGGTGGCTCCTTTGGCGATTTTATGGTTCAGGTACCAAGAAAGCTGGCCTTACTGGGAAGAGGTTCAGGAGTGCAGCACGAGTGTGAATTGAAGATCAGTGACGA
>CAXEIY010000177.1:0-3960 GCA_963996245.1 uncultured Planctomycetia bacterium
CATTAGCCTTTGTCAATATAGCCTCGCACCGGTAGTCCTTAGTCATACCGAGTTCCCGAATCCCCATCAGCCCATTAATTCGGATATGGGTTCCGGATCACTCACCAGATATACTGGGCGACTGTCAGGTGTATAGTAATGCTTGGCGGGATCGATTCCTAACTTGCGGTACACGGTCGAAGCAAAATTTTCTGGAGAAAGAATACGTTCCACTGCCGTGTAACCACGCACATCGGTCGCCCCGATGACCTGTCCGCCTGGTGTACGACCACCCGCGAACATCACCGACATCGCATTAGACCAGTGATCCCGTCCACCACGGCCATTCACCTTAGGTGTTCGGCCGAACTCGCCCAATGCGATAACCAAAGTGCTCTCCAGCATACCTCGGCTGTCCAAATCATTAATTAAGGCGGCAATCGTCGCCTCAAAAGGTGGTAACTTTTTATCAAGACGGGGGAAGATGTCTACATGATGATCCCATCCACCCTGATACAGCGTAACAAACGGAACCCCTGATTCAATCAAGCGTCGAGCGAGCAAAGCACGCTGCCCGAAACTGTTCCGACCATATGAATCACGTACCGCGGAGGATTCATCATGAATATTAAAAGCTTGCTGAGCTTCAACTGAAGTGACCAAACTGTAGGCCTGTTCAAGATGCTCATCAAAAGCCCGTACCGGATCCTTCGCAGCCTGATCAGCAATACGGGTCAGACGATCAACCTCTTTACGCAACCGGCGACGTCCCCCGAACCTTCCCGTACTGAGAGCCCTTGGCAATGCGACGTCCCGTACACGAAAATCCACTTTATTCGGATCGTCAGACACCACAAAGGGGGCAAATTTAGCTCCCAGGAAGTTCGGACCTCCAGAGCGTGACATTCGGGGAAGAGAGAAATAAGCAGGCAGGCCCTCTGGTGCACCCCGTTCGTAGGCGGTCACTGAACCCAGACTGGGGTGAAAACTGACAAATGCACCGCAACCAACCGGTATACGAGTGGGGGCCCCGGTCATCATATAGTGATTACCGGCCCCATGATTACCTTGATTGTGTCGAATCGAACGAACCACCGCCAGTTTGTCCGAAATGTTCGCCAGTTGCTGCATATGTTTAGAAAACGTAATTCCGGACACACGAGTGTCGATCGGATCTAATATGCCACGAATTTCTTCGGGCGCATCCGGCTTAGGATCAAAGGTTTCATAATGAGTCGGACCTCCATCCATCCAGATAAGGATACACGACGTAGCCTGGGGCTTGATGGTTTGTTCCTTTACGGTGTCACCTCGCAAACGCAGCGCCTGTGCCAGCCCTCCACCCAGGATAGCTCCCAGACCGAGTTGAAGGCTATTTCTGCGGCTGATCCCCTCACAGTTCATAGGAATACTCATAACTATATCCCTCGATGGAATTAACTTGTAGTCCCTGGACAATCCCAATACATGGACGGCCCAATCGGCTAATTTTTAAATACAAATTCAGGTGTGTTAATCATGGCCCACATCAGATCCTCTGTAATTTCCCGCCTGGCACCGGGCTCCTTTTCAAAAATTGAAAGGGCAACATATCGTTCTTCCTGAGTGGGAAAACGGCTGTAAACAGATAAGTAGAGTCGGTCTACGATTTCAGAAGGCGAACAGTCACTTGAAGCCAGTTTCGCTGCCATTCCGGAGTTATCTATCACTTTCTTATGAATATTTTCAGCATTCATCAGGTGCAATGCCTGCACAACTGTAGTCTCGCCGGTACGTTCCGAGGGAGGATCCTGATTCGGGTCCGGTCTTCCAAAGGAATCCAGAAAAAAGGATGGGGTTCGATGGGTCCATATCTCCATGGACCGAGAACCTTCGGGAAGCGCCGCAAATTGACTCGGCATTCCCGTGATATCGCAAATAGCATCATGGATCACTTCTGCACGCAACCTCTGACGATAGTGTCTGGAATAATTGCGCGTGTCAACTACATTGCGTTCAATTGGCTGGGCACTTAATCCATAAGCATAAGAAGACATGATCGTGCGTAACAACTCTTTAATATCAAAGTTTTTCGCACGGAATTCTTCTGATAACGCCTTCAGTAATGGTCCATTCGTGGGGGGATTGGTTGCACGCAGGTCATCAACCGGTTCAACGAGCCCTCGCCCCATTAGATCTGCCCAGACTCGATTTGCCATTACCTGTGAAAAATACTGGTTTGAACCATCCGTCATCCACTTCGCCAAGGTCTCACGCCTGTCTCCCTGAGAAGCCGCCTGGCCAAACAAGGGGCGTGGTATCATAGTCTGACCTGTTAAGGGGTGACTCACTTCTCCATCAGAACGATTGAAAAAGAACTCTTCACTCCCAGAAATGGGAGGGGATAATCCGGATCCTTTGCGCCCGATTTGAGCAAAGTAAGCTGCAAATCCATAAAAATCATTCTGGCCCCATACCTCGAACGGGTGCTGATGACATTTCGCGCATTCCAGTCGAATCCCGAGAAACAGTTGGCTCATCATGGTCGTCAACTCGTCCGGTGTTCGGCGGTCACGCAGAATCACCGTTGGGCCGTCCCGGAAAGTACTGCCTTGAGCGGTAATTATTTCGGTTACAAACTGGTCATAAGGCATATTCTTCCGAAACACCTTACGCAACCATATATCCAGATTGAGCACGGCCTTTATCCCGACTCGATATGGATTGGGACGCAGAAGGTCAGCCCATTTATTTGCCCAGTAATCACCATATTCCGGTCGAGCAAGCAACTCGTCTATAAGCACCTGTCTTTTCTTAACATCGGCATTCTTGAGGAAGGGTTCGACTTCCTCTGCTGATGGAAGACGACCGATCACATCCAAAAAAGCCCTCCGTATAAAGGTTGCATCATCCGAAGGCTGGGAGGGGTACATTCCTAATCGCTCTAATTTATTCCACACATGTTCGTCAATAAAATTATATTGAGGCAGTTTTTCGTAATCCTGGTCGGTCATGGTCACGTGCCCCACCAATGGCACGGAAACGTAAGAGGTTGCTATACGTCCCATGTAACGAACCATGACGGCTGCTTCACCAGGAATATTGCCTGTGGTAATAAGTCCGTTTTCATCCACACCGGCAATTCCGGTCTCATTGGACTGGTAAGTGGAAAGATGCGTAACATCAAACTTCTTTTTGTCGGAATAATGGGCCGTAACCAGTAATTTCTGAAACGCTTCATTTCCCATCACACGGTCGCTGGGTTCTACGGTAATTCGCTCCAGTAGGGCGTCACCGGTTTGTTGCCGTGGCGCTCCCTGGGCTACCCATCGATACAATATCTGGTAATGGAGACTGGCTTGATCGAGACGTTTACCTCCTCCATGAGGTACCATCCCCGTTGGCTTGGATAAAATTAAACTGGATTCCGGTACGGCCGGAAAAACGCGCCTGCCGCGTGCTTCTTTCGTAAGAGAGTCATAATCAAAATCAGAGTCAAACCCCAGAAGCGATAGTTTGAAACCATTTTGTCCACTCGCTTTCCCATGGCATGCACCTGAATTACAACCTGCCCGAGCGAGAATCGGTTGAATATCCCGTTCGAAGGTTAGGGGCATAAACGTTTTCGCTTGACGTACTTCCAGTGAGGCTTGTACCTCATGCCCCTGAAAAGCAGCCACAATGTTAGCGTGCCCGTCACCAACAGACCGACAGACACCTTCTGCATCAACTACGGCTATTTCCGGCGACAGGCTGCGAAAACTGACCTGATCCGTAACATCGATCATCCGGTCGTCGATGCGCGCGGTAACAATCAATGCCTGACGAGCCCCTTCACCCCGCAAAACCACTTCAGCAGGGTACAAAACAAGCTCTTTAACAACCGATTCGGCCCCTAGAGAGGCGTACGGCTCGCCCATGGCGACTATCACAATGGCAACAAGTCCCGCAAAACATGATTTCACGACTGAAATGCGCTCCTCAAGAATTTGGGTTAACTAA
>CAXEIY010000178.1:0-10315 GCA_963996245.1 uncultured Planctomycetia bacterium
CCGGATAAACTGAAAGTCTTTCACTGGACTAAGCACGGGGTATGCAACATCCGCAAAGGCATCTTTTTGCTCAAGCAATTCCAGAGAACTCTGCAGAAACGATGAGCCCGTTTTGCGAAGACCTGCATGAATAACGATTCGCTCTAACGATTGCATAGGTTGATTCACTCTCAAATAAGCCCATGGAAGAAAGCCGTTTTTTTCCAGCCAATATAAACTTCTGCACCGAAAGGTCTCGAATAGACCAATCGCTTAAACGGTATGACCTCATCGGGCTCTAGTTGCTGGGCCAGTTTCTCAACATCACCGCTTGAGAACATACCCCGATACAGCCCATCCAGTTTGATCAGAGGCAACCCCAGGTAATGCAGCAGAAGTGCATTTTGATGGATTTGCGATCCTCTGGTAAAACACTCCACTAAATCGTACTTAACTTCTTCGCAAACTTTTCTTTCTATTACTCCGGGCTCCATTTCCTTCACTTCACTGGCAATTGCCTCCCGGAGACTGCTAATGCTGTCAACGAAGTACTTCGATATATATTCATTAGCTTGTCCAGTGTCTGCGTTTCCGACTTCAATCATGGAATATTTTTTCATCACACGTTCGGCTGCTGCACTAAGTGATGGACGTTTCCAGCCAACTTGCGCGGAATTGCCGTACAAATTGAGAGCTTGTTCAAGAAACTTTCGGTTATCGGTTATGTATTCACTGAACCAGGTCACATCAAACAGCGTGCAAAATTTTTCATGCGATGAAACGCACTGACGTAAAGTCCTTGTCAATCCCATCTCACCACGACTTATGACAACCGGCCGGACATCGCTATTTACATAACGTCTCCAGAATCCCTTAAATAAATCATTTTTCACAATGGCAGCATCTATTGAGATGCAAAAGGACCCGATATGGTACTGCACTTCATGGACCTCCGTTGCACCAAGAACCTCTGATTTGGTATCCATCAAGTTAGCCATAAAGGGAGCAAGCTCCTTTTGACTGTAAAAAATACTGTCGTTGAGCATCAGCACTCTGGGACATCTCTCTTCCCAATGTCGTTTGTACAAATGCAGGAAGCCGGTCTTGTAACTGCCAAAATCACGGCCAAAATTATACCGCTCCACGTAACAGTCAATTAACTCTTTGTAGCGTTCCGGATTGTCCAGTTTCAGCGTGTTAACACAAACGGTATACATGTCCAGGCGTTTCGCCACTGCTAGTAGTGTCTCAATATCACTGCGTAGTGTCCCCTTCTCGTACAGTGCCAGTAGAAGAATCTTTTGACTATCGTAGGAATTTTCCCAGATCACACTGGTTTTTTTTGACAATGATTTCAGTCCGTTGAGAAGGGACAAGACCCTCAGGTACATCCAGGAACTGCGATAAAGACATATCTGCGTCAGCTTCTGCTTGAGCATCTTAATTTGACGATACATCGGTCAGTTTCCACTTCCATGACAGACCTGGTAAGTCGATTGAATTAACCCCATTTCAAGGACTGGCGTGTTCGTAATCCAAAAACCGGAGGTGTAACACTGATTGAGCAAACGAGGATTGCACCTATCTCGAAAACAACAGTCGGTCACAGTCCTGTCCCTGAAATTTATGAACAGCAATCCGTACGAACAGCGGAGCCACTGTAAAACAGTCAAAACTGTGGACATCATCCATTCCAGCAGACATACGTCGACATAAAGATGGTACAAACCCACCCCACTAGGATTGCTGGTCCACTCAGAAGCCGCCATTCCGCTACCTGCGTGGTCACCCGTGATATTCGGACGTAGTAAAACAATCAAACTGGCGAGATACGGACATCTCCCCTTACGTTTATTCGTTGTTCCTACCCTGTCAGCTTCAGTAGTATTTGCTGATTATACGTATTTTTCGGATTTTAATAGATTTGATGCGATGAGGTACTGGATACGCACGCACGGGCATTGAGAACTCGTTGCATACCATTTCTTAGCGCAACAGGCTGTATTACAAGCCGTTTACGCAATATTGCCTGCACGTTTTACTGTGATACTCATGCTACATCACCGAGGCAAATCAACGGCCAGCACCCACCACGCGCGTGCCCCGGCGTGGTAATTGCGAAGCCTGATCAGTTCTCCGGTCTGCTGATCAATACGATAACTGGCCAGCTTTCCAGACCCTTCACCTGCCGCGTAAAGAAAACGACCTGCGGGATCAATCGTAAATCCTCGAGGGGTTTTCTCTGTTGGAAACTGCCCCAAAGCGGTAAGACTGCCATCTTCTTTTATGGCAAAACCGGCAATGCTGTCATGACCACGGTTGGAAGCGTAAAGAAATTTTCCGGACGGATGGATCTCCATACGAGCACAGGAATTCGACTCCGACCAGGTATCGGGAATCGTGGAAAGTGTCTGCATCCATTTCAGGGTTCCATGCCTGCGATCCAGGTGATAAGCAGAAACGCTGCTCCCCTGTTCGTTATCGAAATACACGATATCCAGCTGGGGATGATACGCCAGTTGACGTGGACCGGTATTCGGACCGGTAAACAGACTGGCCGGTTGACTGGCGAGAAGTTGTCCAGTATCCGAATTCCAATGGAATTGAAAAATGCGATTCGGGCCGGTATGAGGAACAAAAACAAACTGATTCTGTGGATCTGCAAGAATCGCATGTGCTTTGTCCGCTGTATCAATCCACAGAGACTTCTCCTCGTCCAGAGTTCCATCTGAGCGAATAGGGTGCACCGCGACCTTACCTGCAACGTAATAAGCTGTCAGAAGATACTTCCCGGTTTGATCGGTTGAGAGAAACGCCGGATCAGCCGCCGCATCAATGGTCTGTAACCACTTCAGATGTCCCTGTTGAGAAGCAATGGCATAACTGGCCAGCTTCCCCGCGGGTCTGAGTGATGCATACAGATATTTCCGATCACGACTGACCGTCAGACCACCGGATTCACTGGGTACGGGGATTGCCTCTACCCTCTTTAGCGCACCGGTCTGGGCATTCTGATGGAAAAGGACAATCTTGTTTTCACCCGCAACAGAAACGTATATCGCGGTCTCGGCAGAAGCCGTTAACGTACCGGCTACGCATAGAACAAACAGTTTGACAAAGAAGATAGAGCGGAGGCTCACCGGGAAATATGCTGTCATGTAACCGTTCCTTTACTCGTTAGTCACTAATACATGCGTAAGCTTTTAAAAGAGCGTGTTTCAAAGTTCATAAAAACCATATTTTCCAGAAGATATGGTGTGTATTATGCATCGTGTCCTGGCACCACCTTACACCATGTTCGAACCGAATGCAGAAACATTCATTCCGTGATTCAACAGCCCCACCCGTAACTCTTGTTGGTGTTTCATCATGGGCAGATGTACAATCCCTTGGATGAGGTACCGACATCGCTCCAACTAGCTGTGTAGCGAGCCCCCTCTTCATGCTGGCCCCCAGCTGACAAGAACCCTGTGATTTCTGGACCCTGGAGAAAGTGATTCGATGAAAAAATCCGAGTTGCTGGTTGTGTCCCCTTGGTTCCCCATGGCGTCTCATTCGGTATTTGCCAATGACCGTCCCCAGGAAGGAACCGTCTTTACTCTGAATAACCAGCGTTTCACAGTTCCGAAGGGATTCCTGGTCGAACAAGTGGCCGGACCACCGCTTGTTGACCGCCCGATCAGTGCTGACTTCGATGAACAGGGACGCCTTTACGTCTCGGAATCAAGCGGCTCCAATGAAAATATACAAATTCAGCTTGAAAAGAAACCACATCGTATTTTACGTCTTGAAGATACCAATCAGGATGGACGTTTTGACACCCGTACCGTCTTTGCCGACCGGATGATGTTCCCAGAGGGTACGCTGTGGCACGAGGGGTCACTTTACGTAGCGGCGCCTCCCAGCATCTGGAAGTTAACCGACCTGGATCAGGACGGGGTCGCCGATGTACGGGAAGAATGGTTCAAGGGTAAAACACTGACCGGGTGTGCGAATGATCTGCACGGTCCATACCTGGGCCCGGACGGCTGGATATACTGGTGCAAGGGAGCCTTCGCCGAACAGACCTACGAACGGCCCGGCCAGAAACCCTGGACCACCCGCGCTTCACACATCTTCCGCCGAAAACCGGAAGGTGGCCCCATTGAACATGTCATGACCGGTGGTATGGACAATCCGGTAGAAGTGGTTTTCACTCCCGGAGGCGAAAGAATTTTCAGCACCACTTTTTTGCAGAATCCGAGTGGAGGATATCGCGACGGACTGATCCACGCCATTTACGGAGGGGTGTATGGCAAGGTGCACAATGTCATTGAAGGGCATCCCCGGACCGGGCCCATCATGCCCGTACTTTCGCACCTGGGCGCTGCGGCTCCATGCGGATTAGCCCGCCTTGTATCGGACCGGATGGGGAAGGAATATCAGAACAACGTTTTCACGTGCCTGTTTAACATGCACAAAATAACACGCCATCAACTCACGGTTCAGGGAAGCTCTTTTGCTTCCGATACAACCGATTTCCTGACCAGCGACAGCATCGACTTTCATCCAACCGATGTACTCGAAGACGCCGACGGAAGTCTGCTGGTTGTTGATACCGGTGGTTGGTACAAACTGTGTTGCCCTACCTCTCAACTCTGGAAACCGGATGTTCTGGGTTCTATCTATCGCATTCGTCCTGAGCGTACTCCGTCACCCAGGGATCCTCGTGGTATCCGGATTCCGTGGCAGTCCATCGACACTGGCCAACTCACCGACCTGCTCTCAGACAGTCGCCCGGCCGTACGTAAAAAAGCACAATCTAATCTGGTAAAACGTGGTACTTCTTCGATTGCCTCTCTGGTGTCCTTGCTGAAAAACAGTCCGTCCGAAACCGGTCGTCTTGAAGCGGTTTGGACACTGCATCGTTTTGAACACAATTCGATTGCCCGTTCAAGCATTCACAGCGCCCTAAAAGACACCAGCCAGGATGTCCGCCAGAGTGCGCTGCATTCGATCAGTATCCGCCGGGACAGCACTGCCATGCCTGCGTTGATTGCCCTCCTGAACCATAAGTCGCTACACAATCGCCGTGCGGCGGCGCAAGCACTTGGCCGACTCGGTAACCCGAATGCCATCCCCCATCTCCTTGAGGCTTCAGGCACCTATCATGACCGTATTCTGGAACATGCGCTCATTTTCGCCATGATCGAAATTCAGAATGCCCGGGAAATACGAAAAGGTCTGCTTAGCGATTCCCCTCACACACAGCGGGCGTCGCTGATCGCACTGGACCAGTTGGAATCACCGGATCTGAGGGCCGACGACATTGCTTCCTTACTGGCATCCGACGACCCGGTGCTAAGTGAAACATCCTGGTGGATTGCCACACGTCACCCGGAATGGGCCGAATCCATGATTCCCTATTTTCAGACACAGTTCATGACTCGTGATCAACCGGAGGAGATACTGCAGCTTCTGTCCAAACGCATCGCACCTTTTTCAAAATCCCGTCCTGTACAGGATTTCATGGCCGGGATGATTCTGCATCCTCAGCTTCCTCCTCAAACAGCTTTTTTCATTCTTGACGCAATGGCAGCAAGTACTTTGCCCTCTCTTCCTGAATCCTGGTCTGGTGCGCTGCGTCAGTTGCTCGAAAAGGCAGACGTCTCACTGCTGCATCGCATCATTGCAACGATTCATCGATTATCGAACGATCAAACCCCCAACCCCCTTCGTTCAGAACTACTGGCTCTTTCACACCACCCGGATCTGGATCCTCACGCAAGACTTCAAACACTCGTATCAGCCCAGGCCCAGAACGATCCTTTAGGTCAATCCGAATTTGAATTCATCTGCCAGCAACTTTCAACAGACCAACCGGTTGCCAATCGATCCCTGGCGGTCGACATTCTCGTATCCGTGAAACTGAACCTGGAACAGCTTTTCGATCTCAGTGTATCTCTTGAAAAAACAGGCCCCATGGAACTGAAACGCCTTATGACTCTCTTTCAGAAAAGAAAGGAATCAGAACTTGGGTCAACGCTGGTCCGTTCGCTGACCCGAAGTGCTGCTGCCACGTCTCTGCACACGGATCAATTGAAAACACAGCTGGCATCTTTCGGAACCGAAGTAGTCGTTGAAGCAGAACCCCTAATTGCCAAAATAGAACAACAAACTGCTGAAAAAATCACGGTAATCGAAAAGGTCCTCCAGTTAAGCGAAAAAGGTGACGCCCGTCGTGGTCAGCAGGTCTTCCACAGTACCAAGACAGCCTGTGCATCCTGCCATGCTGTAGGTTACCTGGGAGGAGACATCGGACCGGACCTGACTCGGATCGGTCGCATCCGGACGAATCGTGACATTCTTGAGGCCATCCTTTTCCCCAACGTCAGTTTTGTACGAAGTTTTGAACCCACGGTCATCATCACAAATGACGGCCAGGTTCACAATGGAGTCGTCAAAAACGAAACCAATCAGGAAATTGTACTGGCACTGGATGCCCAGAAGATCATTCGTATTCCTCAAAACAAGGTTGAACAACGATATCCAAGTACGGTTTCTATCATGCCGGAAGGCCTTGAGAAACAGCTTTCTCTTCAGGATGTCGCCGACTTACTCACTTTTTTGCGCACCGCCAATAACTGAATCATCTACTCTTCCCTACCTGAAACCGTGAATCGAATTGGACATCTCGTGTTACAATCCGAAGCTTATCAAGCTACGATACGGGTAGGGAACGGTGGCCATTGCCTGCCAAACTGAACCGGTTATTCCAATTACCTGTTTCGCAGATGAAAAGAACCTAGACCGTGTTTTCCATCTAAAACCGGGAGCCCGTACTGATGCATCATCCCCCCCCTCGATCTTTTACTCATCCGGAATTTTCTCGGCGTAGCGCACTGCAAGCCGGTTCGATTGGATTGATGGGCCTGGGAATGTCCGATTTATCGATGCTGCGGGCAGCCAACACTCCCATCCGTCAGCCCGCTGCCAAGTCTGTGATTTTCATCTTTCTGACCGGCGGTATTTCCCATCAAGACACTTTTGATATGAAGCCGGATGCCCCGGATTCTGTACGTGGCGAATTTCAACCCATTGCTACACAAACTCCCGGCCTTCAGATCTGTGAACACCTTCCTCTTCTTGCACAGCGTACTCAACAATATGCACTCGTAAGATCCGTAGGTACGGACAGCAATGCGCACGAATTCGCGTGCCACATGTTACTAACCGGACGCCAGGATCTCCCTCCTGGGTTCAATCTCAATAGCATACCTAATCCTAATGAATGGCCATCCATTCCTTCGCTGGTAACCTATACAACTCGGGGCCGGAACAATCTGCCTCCCGCTATTGTGCTTCCTGAACCCAGTGTCAACGAAGCCAACCGTGTGCGACCCGGGCAGTATGCCGGCCGACTTGGTCCCCGCTGGGAATCTTGGCACGTGAATATTGCCGCCAAATGCCCCAAAGGTAACGGCGCGTGTCCTGACTGTTTTCGATTTGACAATTCCCCTTTTGAACACGCGGCGAATTCCGTTTTTTCAACCCCCATGCTGACGTTACCTGACGGTGGCAGCCTCCGCCTCAGTAACCGAATGAGTCTTCTGGAGTCCATTGAACTTCAACAGCGCAATCTAGAAGAAGCCAATGAAGGACAACGTCTCAACCGCCATCGAGAGCAGGCACTTTCGGTCCTTGCCGACCCTCGAACACAACATGCCTTTGACGTGGAAAACGCACCCGCCAAACTGGTGGATCGATATGGCAAGAACAAATTTGGTTTGTCTCTTTTGATGTCCTATCGACTCATTGAAGCGGGCGTTAATCTCGTACAGGTGAATCTTGGAAAAAATTCGTCATGGGACACTCACCAAGGCAATTTTATAAACCTGAAACAAAACCTTTTACCCTATACGGACCAAGCCGTCTCAGCCCTGCTTGACGACTTGTCATCCAGCGGTTTACTTGACGAAACCCTTGTTGTCATGACTGGAGAATTTGGTCGGACACCCAAGATTAATAAAGATGCAGGCCGTGACCACTGGGGACCTGTAATGACGGTCCTTTTAGCTGGTGCGGGCGTGCAAGGAGGGAACGTACTGGGCGCCTCTGACAAGATTGCCGCGTACCCTACACGTGATCGACAGACACCTGAAAATCTTTCTGCAACCATATACAACGCACTGGGCATTGCTCAAACCATGAAATGGACCGATTTCGATGGTCGTGACTACGCCCTTTATCGCGGAAATCCGATTCCCGGATTAATGTCCTGACCACCTGCAAACTGAACGACAACACGATTAATCGTCACCGAGACTTCTCAATTTGATGAATCGTGTTGTGAAGGGTACCACTTACCGGTTCCCGTTCTTCAGAAAGTAATCGGTAACGGATCTCCATACACCAGGTTGGCCTTAGTTCTGGTAGGTGTATAAAAAGTGTTTTTCTGTCTCTGGACAGCGTAATCTTGGACACTTCTAAACTTTGCTGACGATAATGGTCGGATCCATAATTTTCAGTGCGCCGCAGTGACCAGGTTTTCACCGAAACTGCATTTCGGTTCTGTACTGCCTCCGGGTGAATCCGGCCACTGAAAGTAAGGGCAATCGTCTGCTCAGAAGCTTTCACTTCCAGAGGCACATAGACTGGTTTACCCGTATAGCGAATACGGTACAGGCCTCCAGGCTGCTGCTGGTTTCCTGCCCACGCATGCATCCCACACACGTAGAGCTGACCCTGTTGAGGGTGAAATCTGCCCCGGATAATACCTGTTGGAAAAGCGGGGATAGGAAGACGCACCAGCCCACCCTGAACCTGATTTCCAATCTGTTCATGAGGCACTACAAAAACATGACCATAACCATAGGAAAAACTCAGCAAACTCCCGCGCAGCGGCCCCCACCGGTCACTGTCAACCCAGAGTAACTCCGAGGGTGAACGTTCAAAACTATTGGTAATCCAGCAGAGCGGTTGCTCCATATTCCTGTCATCGGAATCCACGACATCATGGTATCCCCACATGTTTCCGTAAAATCCACCTTCACGAACTTGATTGATTCGATTTTTTGGGGTCCAGTGTCCTTCCTGATCCGTCACAAAAAACGTACCGTCCGGATTGATACACACCCCATTAGCCGCACGAAATCCCGTTGCCATAATTTGAGTACGTAATCCGTCTCTGCTGACACGCAGCAATGTACCATGGTGCGGAACCACTGCTTTTTTTGCATGACGTGCCGATTTCGCGTAATAGAAATTACCTTGTGAATCGGTCTGTAGACCCATTGCAAATTCATGAAAATGCTCCGTCACTTGATGGTCGTTATTAAAATTTTGGTAATAGTCAATTTCTTCATCTCCATTGAGGTCGTGCAGCCTGACAATCTGATCGCGGCAACCAACATATATCTGGCCTTCTACAATTTTCAGCCCGAGAGGCTGAAACAGCCCGGACGCGATCCGTTTCCAGGTGATCTCTCTGGCCGTTCCACCCGAATCACGAACCAACCACACATCTCCATCCCAGGTACAAACGGCCATACGTTCATTATCCTGGAAAAAATCAAATCCCGTTAATCGCATCCGACAGAACCACGGGTTTTCTGATGGCCGCTTCAAAACATCCACGGCAAATGCCGTTTCGTTACTACCTTCACTTTTTTCAGTAGTCAGAGTATCCGGCCAACGCGCAGGCCCTCCTTTAGTCAGTGATTCAAGATTCAGATCCACTGAGCGCGGAGACAATGATTGGATGGTATCGGAAACAGCATCCGCATTATTAACTCCAAAAAGCAGGAGCGTAAAACTACGTGATTGTTCTGACGAATCGATCACCAGACGCAATTTCCCCTGTTCGGGCGATTCCCATCGAAAGGCATCCATCTGACGACTCACAATGCCAACAACAACCTGTTCGTAAAGTTCCGATTCCAGCACTTCAGGATCGCTACTATCAGACGATTTCCCAAATACAAACCAAGAGATCCGTTCCTTATCGATACGTCGAACCAGACGGTCGCATTTCGGATTTTCCATTACCTGCATAATCGTTTGCTGCTCAGTGCTGTTGATGTGGAACTTTCTTGCAAAAACCGGTACGGCCCCTTCCTGTTCGAGGTAAGGCATTTCCAATATGTGCGCCTGGCCAACACGATAGGAAAAGATCACTTGTGTCCCGAAAAGATAGAGACCTTGATAACGGCCCCAGTCACTTGGCAGGGGACCATAATGAAGGCCATCTCTCCCGCGTATACGCGGATCATCAAAACTCCGGCTTCCAGGTTCTGCCCACCCGGGCTCCATTGAATTCTCAAAATGCACACGTCCCTTTACTCGCGGATGGATCTCA
>CAXEIY010000179.1:0-5311 GCA_963996245.1 uncultured Planctomycetia bacterium
ATAATCGAGATCTTTCGTTTATCAAGGCCCACGCTTACAGGTGTCGTGTCAATTGCCGTTTAGCATAGTAGGAATCCGTGGTAATGACGAGTATCTGTTGTTGGTAGATCCATCATTACATAATGAGGCACTGCCTGGGCTGCTTCCTTAAGGTGTTCGTAGATCGTACGGGAGTTCCATGAAAACATGATCTCGTACGTCTATTTCGAGTTCTGAAATCACTGTGAGCGACTGTGAGATATAACAGCCAAGTGGGTTAAAGGAAGGGGGCGATCCCTTTATTTAAGGTGCTGCATTGGATACGGATGTGTCCACCGTGCCGTGTAAATTGGCAGTTAGTTCTTCGAACAACAGCACCCCGACTCTGACAGTGATGCTTGAAAATCCCTGTCCCGTTCGTTGTGTTTCACTATGCTATGCGATATGGTTTGGGCACCTAATGTTGTAGATTGCCAGAGGTGATCGAGGCGTCGTTACGCTCGAGATCTGACGAACGGCATTAATGAATGTATCGTGAATCAACAACCGGGAGGAGCAGGCGTGATGAAGATTATCCACCGTGTTATTTCAGCTGCGGTAGTGGTGACGGCTGTTACTTTTCAGCTTTCGAGTGCCCGTGGCGAAGCAGAAACGGCGTTTCTTGAAGTAACCCACATGTCCGTTCCTGAGGGAGGTGGCGAGGAATATCTGGCCATGGAACGGGTGTATTCCAAATTTCATCAGGCACGCCGTGATGCGGGGCTGATCAAGGGGTGGCACGTCTTCAAGGTTAAACGAACTCATGGCCCCAAATCAGACTATAACTACGTGGTGGTTACGGTATATGAGAGCTGGAACCATCTGAATAAAGGAAATATTGACGGGAGAAAAATCTACAATTCATTCAGCGACAAAGAAAAGGCCCTGATGGCCAGGACCGGTAAGATTCGCAAAATGCAGCGCGTACAGCTCTGGGGACTGGAGGCTAGTGCACTGCCCTGGAAATGGGGCAGAGATAGAAAGAACGTAAGTGACACCATTTTATTAGGATTCATGAAATCGAAAAATTTTCAGCATCTTGATCTGGAAAAAAATATTTATCAGAAGGTCTGGGCCAAGGCGGTTGAGGAAGGGTATCAGGTAGACTGGCATTTATGGAGACAACGTTACCCGTTCGGTGAAAAGATCCCTTACGACTTGATTGCGGCACATTTTGTTCCCGATTCCAAGAATCGCAAATCAATGCCGGATAACTGGTTTCAGAAGACCGCCAAAGAACTGTTTCCGGATCAAGCCGATGGTCTTGGCGAGAAAACCAACGCGGCACGTGACATTCCGATTGTTGAGGAATGGACACGGGTGGGCAGTCTGGATTAGCTACGGTTGTAGCGAGGATAGCCGGCCGGGAAGATAGTGGGGATCCACCTTAATGGATGCTCCCGGTCGGTAATGCTGAAGCTTACAGTTAATCTCTCGGTTTCCAGATTTTCTGAGTGTGAGTGTGTAGCATGAAACACGTGCTATCGTTGATGATCGTTATCAGCTTTCTGCTTAGCGGGCATTACGATATCTGTCAGGGGGCCTCGCGTAACCCGAATGTCATCATCATTCTGGCTGACGACATGGGATACGGAGACCTCGGCAGTTACAATCCCGACTCACAAATTCCAACGCCTCAAATGGACCGTTTGGCTGCTGACGGTATCCGGTTTCTCGATGCGCATAGCCCTTCGTCCGTATGTACACCCACCCGTTATGGGCTGTTAACCGGCAGATACTGCTGGCGCACGAAACTGAAGCGAGGAGTATTGAGAGGATATGATCCGTATCTGATTGATTCGAGTCGGTTAACTCTTCCACAGTTCATGAAGGCAAACGGCTATGTCACGGTCGGGATCGGGAAGTGGCATCTGGGTTTAGGTAGCTCGAAACGAACGGACTATTTCAAACCGTTGCGTCCGGGGCCGGTTGACTGTGGGTTTAACACCTATTTTGGGATACCCTCATCGCTCGATTTTGAACCCTATGTGTATCTTGAGAATGATACCGTGCAAAGGTTCCCAACCCGTAAGATTCCAGGTAGTAAACTGCGTAAACAAAAGGGAAACGGATTCTGGAGACCAGGGGCCATAGCGCCTGACTTTCGGCATGCAGATGTGTTACCTCGATTAACCAAACGGGCGACCCGGTTTATTCTAAACCACGATCTGGAAACTAATGGAAGGGCTCCTTTTTTCATGTACCTTCCGCTAAGTGCTCCCCATACACCATGGCTGCCGGCGACAGCATTTAAAGGTAAAAGTAATGCCGGTTATTACGGAGATTTCGTAGCTCAGGTTGATTGGAGCGTTGGTCAGATCATCCGGACACTCGAAAAGTGTGGTCTTGCTAAAGAGACACTGGTCATAGTCACCAGCGACAATGGCGCGTACTGGAATGCCGCAGATATTAATCAATTTGGACATCGTGCCAATGGACACTGGCGCGGACAGAAAGCGGATATCTGGGAGGGTGGACATCGTATACCACTGATCATACGCTGGCCGGATGTGATACGGTCTGGAACTACCAGCGATCAGTTGGTCTGTCTGACCGACATTTATGCAACCCTGGCAGATATTCTGGGGGCAGATGTTCACGGAAATGCGGCGGTAGACAGTTTTAGTTTATTGGGAGCACTTGACGGGGCCCGATCCGAGCAACCTTTGCGAACATCGATAGTCCATCATTCATTGGATGGAATGTTTGCCATACGTCAGGGACCTTGGAAACTGGTGCTTGGGCGGGGTTCAGGAGGGTTCAGTGCCCCCAAACGATTGCAGATCGAAAAGGGCGATGCTGAGGGGCAGCTTTATGATCTTGATGAAGATCCAAAAGAGTCGTTAAATCGGTATCATGATATGCCAGAACACGTAAATCGTTTAAAGGGGTTGTTGGACAAATTCCGGAAGGCAGGCTATAGTCGTTCGGCTCATTGAAATCTTTCTGACAATCAAGAGAAGAGTGGAGTTTTTAACGTAGTGTTTTTTACGGAAGCTCTGATTGTCGCGTTGTAGTTCTTTTCGAAAGCAAGCTAGAAAATGCGTATCGAACACTTTGCGATCTATGCGGAAGATACCGTTGCTCTCTCGCAGTGGTATTGCGACAAGTTTGGTCTTAAGGAAGTGTTCCGTGGAACACAAAATCCTCCCATGATTTTTGTTGCAGATAATCAGGGTATGGCGATAGAAATGATCGGACGACCTCCACGTGACAAAATGGATTTTACTACTATCTTTCATTTTGCATTCCTGGTGGACGATTTTGATCAGGCGGTATCTGAGTTAAAGGAAAAAGGCGTACCCATTGAAGATGAGGTGGTCGGCGCAGCACCCGGAGTTAGACTGTGCTTCTTTGACGATCCAGCTGGGAATCGAGGACAGATTGCCTGGAGGTCCGAACCTCTAGGAAGCTAGTTGGAGACTTTGAAGACAACGTCGGTGACAGTTCGAATGTAGGAATATGGATTAGTTCATTTGAGGACCTTGAGGATGCCAAAACTAACGGTAAGTGATGTGGGTTCGTTTGAAGTTTCTGAAGGTAAGCGACTGGTGCTGGCACTGCGTGAAGATGCTGGGCTGGATCAGCTGCATGCGTGCGGCGGAAACGCTCGTTGCACTACCTGTCGGGTTGAAATTGTGTCTGGCGAACCAGATAAAATGACCGTGGCGGAAAAGGAATTACTGGAAAGTCGACAGCTTTCCGGTATTCGTCTCAGCTGCCAGATCTCCTGTGAGACCGATATGGAAGTGCGTGTGATCAGTCGTATGGAGGGGACGGATCGCAAAGACTGTGGGACGATGCCGAATGAGTCGATCATGCCGGAACCAGTAGAGTGGACCACCCGCTAATTAATGGTCTGACGCGAGTTTCATGACACGCCGAACCCTGATTTGCGGTTTCATAAAGTGTAGCCGGTTTTACTGCATGCCTGGTTGTGTGACACGTTAACTTACCAGAACACAGGTGAATATCACACTAAGACGTGTGTGTTCAGCTGCGCAGCGCCATGTTGACAGTACCAACCAAAAGAAGGGCCCGTGAACCAATATTCAGAGTCTGGTGATGGACGAGAGGCGCGAATCGTAGGTGTCACGGTTCTTGGTGATTTTATTGTCAGTGAGGGGGTGGAACCCATTCTGGACAATCTCCAGAGAGCCGGAGTAACCGCCGTCGCATGCAATCCTACGGTTACGGTTCCTGCAGCCGAGGGAGAAGGAAGCTTTCAGCCACCAACCGATGCCGGGAGTAGTCCTCGAGTTTTTGATCGGCTGCTGTTCAACAAACAGTCGTTATGGTTGCAAAGTGGTCCGAGTTATTATCCGGATGAAACTTGTTATCGGGACTCTGTATATCGACCTCGTAAGCCCAATGCAATTACCGACAAGTACGGGGAGTGTATCGAGCATTTTATAAAAAGCGCACAGAAACGAGGTCTCAAGGTCTATTTTCAAATTGGGGCTGTCCAACCCTCAGGTCTGCGTGATGAAGATCGTCCACGTCTTCCCGATGGAAGGGTTCCTGAAAATCGAATGGCCGATACGGCAAGCCTGGCCAGTGTGGCAGTTCGAGATTACACGCGTTGTTATATTCAGGATCTGTTCAGGCAGTATCCTGATTTGGATGGTTTTCGAATCGATTGGCCTGAATACCCGTGCTATACATTTGATGAAATATTTCAGGACTTTTCATGTCATGCTTCGAGATGGATCGAGAATCATCCTGAGAGTGGATTCCATTTTGAAAACATGAAACGAGTAATCGGGGGATGTTACGATTACCTCACCAGCCAACTAACGAATGAAGATATTCAGGATCTCGCTTCACCAGACCGCGGTAAGGGTACGCTGCTTCAGTTTCTGACTGCAATTCCTGAATTGGGAGAATGGCTGAGATTCAAACGGGAGCTTTCTTCTGATGTAATGCGAGAGTATTACCACTGCGTCAAAGAATTCGGCGGACAGGAAAAAGAACTGCATGCCAATGCGTTTATGCCGCCTTATTCTGTTCTTACGGGATTTGCATTTCCTGGATTTCAAAAGGAATCGTACTGTGACTCGGTGAGCCCGAAATTTTACACCATGCATTGGTCCCAGATGGTCGAATTCTGGGGACGTCGGCTTCTGGAGAACAATGCCGCCGTCGATGAAGAAATACTGGTCAAAGCACTGGTGCAACTCATGGATCTTGATGATGACCCGGCTATTACTGAGTTGTCAGGTTACGGCTATCCTAAACCGGATGAACCTCATCCGGTCCCGGATGCACCTCAGATTCGCAAGTTGCAACAAGC
>CAXEIY010000180.1:0-9783 GCA_963996245.1 uncultured Planctomycetia bacterium
AACATCATCCGTGATGAGTTCATCATAGGGGATGGTACCGTCGGTCGGTTCCTTTGTTTCAGCCATGGCGACATGGAACAGCGTGTTCAGTGTGATAATTAGAAGGCCTGTCCAATGTGTTAGAGGGCGGCATGCCATGGTGAGTTCCTCAAAATCAACAGCAATAACGGGGACCGGATCGGACTGTTCTGTCTAAAACATAGTTCACAAAAGCGGGTAATATGGCGAGATTCACGGAAAATTCTTACCTTTACGTAAACCAGACTCTGTTCAGGGTAGGGGAATGAACAGGATGAATTTCAGTGATCCAGTCGAATGTGCATAAGATTTAACGTGAGCAGGATTAAGCAGTCTCTGTTATGGTCCTGATCAGGAAGGGATTACGGTAGTTCCACTTCGCATACGGAATCTGCCTTATGGTGTTGACTAAAGAAAGTATTTTCAGTTCGAGGGGATAGTAAGAACATGCAGGAAAAGGGCTGCCTGTCGATTGACATTGGTGGGACTTTTACGGATATCATTTTCTTAAACTCAGAATCAGAAACGATAATCGCACGCAAAACACTCACCACTTATCCAGATCCGTCGCTCGGAGTACTCGAAGGGCTCCATAGTCTGCTGGAGAGTGAAAAGGTATTGCCTTCTCAGATTAGCCGCTCCATTCACGGAACAACACTGGTAACGAATGCGCTCATTGAACGAAAAGGTGCAAGGACCGGATTAATTACCACAGCCGGATTTAGAGATGCGTTGGAGATAGGAAGAGAAGGTCGTTATGACATTTACGATCTTGCGCTGCAGCGTCCTGAGCCGCTGATTCCCCGTCAATGGCGTTTCGAAGTGCAGGAACGCCTGAACGTGAGAGGTGAGGTACTGGTATCACTCGATGAAGCGGGGGTAACGGCTGCCTGCAAAGAACTGATTAACCTTGGCGCGGAAGCCGTAGCTATTGTTTTCCTGCACGCTTACGTCAACCCGATGCACGAAAAACAGGCCTTGCGTCTTGTGAGGTCACTAATGCCGGAGGTGTCCATTTCGATGTCTCACCAGGTGGCAGCGGAGTTTCGTGAATACGAACGCACCTCGACCACGGTGGCCAATGCCTATGTCAGGCCACTGGCAGATCACTACATCAGTAATCTTGAACAGGGGCTGAAGTCAATCGGAATTGACGGGCCGCTTCACATCATGTTGTCCAATGGTGGTTGTGGTTCGTCCGAGCTTGCGAGACACTTTCCCATTCGCCTTGTTGAATCAGGCCCTTGTGGAGGGGCGTTGGCGGCTTCTTACTGGGCAGACAAGGAAAGTGCTGATGAAGTGTTCGCGTTCGACATGGGAGGGACAACCGCGAAGGCAGCGCTTACGATCAGCGGAGGGTTTCCTTTGTCCGTGGATTCCGAGGTGGCGCGGGTTCATCGATTCAGGAAAGGTAGTGGCTTTCCGCTTTTGGTTCCCGTGTTGGATATGATTGAAATTGGTGCGGGGGGAGGCAGCATCGCCCGACTGAATGAAATGGGTTTGCCAAAGGTTGGGCCCGAAAGTGCGGGATCCACACCCGGACCAGCGTGTTACGGAAGAGGTGGCCGGTTACCAACCGTGACGGATGCAGATCTGGTTCTGGGATATATTAATCCAGACTATTTTCTGGGGGGAGAAATGCAGTTATGCCGTCGTCAAGCGGCCGAAGTGATTGCCGAATTGGCGACTGATCTGGGTACAGATGTCGAACGAACCGCATGGGGTATTCGCCAGCTGGTAGACGAAAATATGGCCAGTGCCGCTCGAGTTCACGCGGCTGAGCGTGGACTGGATATCAGAAACTACCACCTGGTAGCGACCGGAGGTGCGGGACCGGTTCATGCCGTTTCCGTTGCTCAGCGTTTAGGCATAACTACGGTAGTTGTACCACCTGGTGCGGGAGTCGGGTCAGCATTTGGTTTATTGCTCGCACCCGTAGCTTTTGATTTTTCCAGTACCTGGGTGTGTCGTGTGAGTGAAATCGAACCGAATCAGATTCAGAAACTGTTTGACCGGATGGAAGAAGATGGACGTAGGATCGTGAATTCAGCAGGTGTTTCCACAGATCAGATCGGTATTTCAAGGACTGCCGATATGCGTTATGTGGGTCAGGGACACACGATCCGAGTTCCAATCAGCGGAGCGAGATTTGATCAAAATACGATCTCGGAAATACCTGATGCGTTCAATCATCAATATCGGAAAGTATTTGGCAGGCTGTGTGATGACGTTGAGATGGAATCAGTGAATTGGCGTGTAACGGTATCTGGACCACGT
The DNA here is from genome assembly GCA_963996245.1 of uncultured Planctomycetia bacterium. Classification (GTDB taxonomy): domain Bacteria; phylum Planctomycetota; class Planctomycetia; order CAXEIY01; family CAXEIY01; genus CAXEIY01. The sequence continues at coordinate 2,296 of CAXEIY010000180.1, forward strand.
GTTGCATTGGATAAACTGTCTGTCGAACATCGGAAGGACCCGGCGATATCCGTAAAAAAATCAAGCAACCGCCAGGTTATCTTTGATGTTTCCATGCAACCTTTGGAAACATCGGTTTTTGATCGTTTCTCGCTTGGGCAGGAATTTGTAAGTAACGGACCGGTTCTCATTGAAGAGTCGGAATCGACAACGGTCATACCACCTGGATGGTGTGTTTCTGTCAGAGAAGAAGGTCATCTCGTGTTAAGTCGAGTGGAGAACGAGACATGACAATGGACACCATGTTTCTTGAAGTGTTGTGGAATCGACTTGTTTCCATTGTGGATGAACAGGCTGCAGCGTTGATGCAGGCCTCCTTTACCACGGTGGTGCGTGAGGCCGGTGATCTGTCAGCCGGAGTTTTTGATACACAGGGGCGCATGCTGGCTCAGGCGGTAACCGGAACACCGGGGCATATCAATACGATGGCCAATTGTGTACAGGAATTGGTTCGAACCTGGCCGATAGAGGGTCTGAAACCAGGAGACAGCCTTGTAACCAATGATCCCTGGATGTGTGCGGGACATCTCCATGACATCATCGTGATAACACCGGTGTTTTACCGTGGTAAAGGGGTTGGATTTTTTGCCAATACCTGTCATGCCATGGATATTGGTGGCAGAACGCTCGGTGCAGATGCCCACGAAGTGTTTGAAGAGGGTCTGCACCTGCCAGTCTTGAAATTGTTTCGTGAATTTAAAATAAACCAGGATCTCATAGATATTGTCCGAGCGAATGTTCGTGTGCCTGATCAGGTTGTCGGTGATTTGTTTGCTCAGCAAACGGCCAATGATGTGGGCGCGTCCAAGCTGATCGAAATGCTACAGGAATTTCATCTGGATGACCTGACTGAATTGTCAGAGATGATATTGAATCGTTCGGAAAGTGCGATGCGAGACGCCATAGGTAATATTCCACGTGGTGTTTATGAAGATGAAGTGGTGATCGATGGTTTTGATGATCCTCTGAAGATTCACGTGAAAATCACGATCCGGGAAAAGGACTTGATGGTTGATTACAGCGGTAGTTCATTACAGGTCGACCGTGGAATTAACGTCGTTTATAACTACACGCATGCCTACACGACTTACCCCCTCAAATGTGCCATATGCCCGGAAGTTCCAAACAATGAAGGGAGCTTTCGTCCGGTGCGTGTGCAGGCACCTCCGGGAACCATTGTTAACGCACAGTTTCCCTCTCCTGTTGGAGCCCGACATTTGGTGGGGCACTTTCTTTCCCAGGCTATCTTTGGTGCCTTGTCTAAATCGATTCCGGAAAAGATATTAGCAGATGGATCGGCCGGTTTGTGGAATACCCAGTTTGAGGGGTACGATCGGAAAGACCGGCTGTTCGTGTACATCTTCTTTTCTGCAGGAGGTATGGGAGCTCGGTCAAATGCTGATGGATTGTCCACAACTGCTTTCCCAAGTGGAATTAGAGGAGTACCTGCGGAAGCCATTGAGGCAGTATCTCCGGTTATCATGTGGCGTAGAACACTGAGATGTGATTCCGGAGGTGCGGGGCAGTATCGAGGTGGGCTTGGTCAGGAAATGGTGCTTGAAATTGATAGCGACCGCCCCGTGCTACATTCATGCATGTATGACCGTACTCGGAACGCTGCTCGAGGATTTTTGGGAGGGTTGGATGGGGCGGTAGGTGAAATTGAACTGGATGACGGCACACGGCCTCATCCAAAAGGGAAGTATCGAATTCAACCGGGACAAAAGGTGACGCTGCGCTTGCCCGGTGGTGGAGGGTTTTATTCTCCCTTACAAAGAGATCCTTCGGATGTGGTTAAGGATGTATTTCATGGACGTGTGTCGAGAGAAGCCGCGCGAACTCTTTATGGAGTCGTGCTAAAGGGTAAGATTGCCAGACTGGACGATGAAGAAACACGCAAACTAAGGCTTCAGTTGCAAGGCGAAACCTAATCTGCAGACGAAGGGGGGCTCGCCGTTTCGCGTGAAGCGAGTAGTACAGGCCGGTCAATCTCTGTCAGGTCGACCAGGCGTTTCTGAAAAAGTGCAGAGCGTTGCCGTGGAGAATGGACAAGGCGTCTTGTTCGGACACTCCAGCTGTTTTTAGTACATCAGGAAACTTTTGAAGATCGGCAATTGTGTCGACATCGGTTGGAGTAACCTCAGCTCCAAAACCGCCATCCATGTCTGTTCCAATGGCAATGTTATCCAAAGATCCACCTGCCAGATCGGCGATTTTTTCAATGTGAGGCAAGAGGCCTTCCATACCGTATTTGGATTCCCATTTGCCTCGTTGAGGTAAGGTTTCGAATGTGATGTCTGGGTCGATAAAAAACTGGCAGAATACCAGACCAATGATCCCATTGCGGCGAGTTAGTTCTCGGATCATGTCGTCCGTGAGATGTCGCTGGCCGTTAACAATAGATCGACAGGTACAATGTGATGCCATGATGGGACCATCCCAAAGTTCAAAGGATTCCCACACAGCTTGATCCGCCATGTGTGTGATATCCAGAATCATCCCAGCATCGCTCATGGCTTCGTAGAGGGGTTTGGCTAGCGGCTTGAGTCCCCCTTCGGTGAAGGTGCCATGGATATAAGTATTGTGTCCAAAGTGCGCAGGGCCTACTACGCGCAGGCCCGCATCCCACCAGTTGGCTACATCATCTGGATTGCAGATCGGATCGGCACTTTCCATGGATAGAATATGGTAGATGGGAGTTTGCTCTGTAGGCGTGTGCCATGCCGAAACCGCTTCATCAAGATCAGCCGTTCCCAGAACAGGTTTGATGTCACCCCGGCGGGTCATAGCCTGGTAATAGGCCAGGTGGCCGCGCCCTACAGCCATGGCCTGCTCCTGGGTCCGCATACCGTCACGCCGACTGTCCCGATAGCGAGGCTCCGTTCGGGACATGATGGTACTGAGCATGAGACCTACATTGCCCCGTCGCATTTCAGGAAAGGTTACGGTGCACAGGCCTGTGTCGTAATCATCTGCGACCTGGGCAATTTCATTTTCTTCCTGTTCACGCACCTGATGTGCGGTCAACGTCAGGTCGCGATTCCAGAAAAGAGCATCCCATGCAAGATCCAGGTGAAGGTCGATGATCAGAGGTTGTTGGTTCACAAGAAGGTCCTGTTAAAGGAGAGAAAAATCACAAATGGGAAGTAAGACAAAAATGCTCAACCGTGGGATGTCCAATTTAGCTGTCTAGGGTTAGTTTGTCAGCAGCGGCCAAAGAATTTCTTTACGCATGCTTCGACGGTGTCTTGTGTATTATCGAGTTTTGATAATATGTGTGATTCCATTAACACTGTAGAACTGGCGATCGGGAACACAGGTTAAGCTAGGAACAAAAACAATATCGCATTATGATTCTGCCGATTGAGTGCATGGCAGGAGACTATTGTATCTGAAAATCAGTGAAAAACGGCGACTCCGATGCAGGGAGGCAGAGGGTATATGCAGAAATATGCAATAACCGCAGTGATTTTGGCTTTAGGGTTGGTCGCTTCATCGATGTTGCTTTCCAATTTTTTCGTTCGTATACGTACGGAGAAGAATATTCGAGTGAAAGGATATGCGGAAGCAGAAGTCGTATCTGATATTGGCAGACTGAACCTTTCTGTTGAAGCAAAAGAGGCCACACTTGAATTAGCTTACCGGGACTTGGAAAATGCAATGACTAAGGTTCTGGATACGTTAGCTAATCATGAAGATATTGATCTTGTCACAACGACTCCGAGAATTTCTGAGATTATGGCCATCGATGGAAAAGGGAATACGACCAATCGTGTGGAGTTTTTTGAGCTCACGCAGACTATTCAGGTTACTTCAAAACAGGTGGATGTGATTGAAGGTCTACCGGAAGAATTGGGTCGTTTTATCCGGGAAGGAATGATGGTAAATCTGTACGTTCCGAGTTATTTCCTTTCAGATCTGGACCAGTACAAAAAAGCTCTTATTGAAGAGGCAACGGTCAATGGTCGTAAACGTGCGGAAATCATGGCGCAGAGCAGTGGAGGTAAGGTGAGGGCGTTAGTTTCAGCTCAACAGGGTGTATTTCAGATTACGGAACCTCATTCCACCGAAACTTCTGGCTATGGTGTCTATAACACCACTTCGATTAAGAAGGTGATCAAATCGGTTGTTACTCTGGAGTATTCGATTCGTTGAGAGACACGCCTGGGAAGAGCGAGTAACCGTCCCATGTTGGAGACTTCGTAGACCGGCAGACGTTTCTTGTGTTAGGGTATTAATGGATGATTTCTCTTTGGGAATAAGGGAGAAGCAATGCTTCGCGTATTAGGCGGACAGACCAGACTGTGTGACAGCATGACACGTCGCGATCTGATGCAGGTGGGATCCCTGTCTCTTTTTGGTGAAATGGTTATGCCCCGCTTGTTGCGTGCTGCTGCGGCGTCTAACACCGGACCCGCTCGCGCTGAATCGATCTTGTTGTTCAATCTGCTGGGTGGTCCCAGTCATATGGACATGTTCGATATGAAGCCGCAAGCGCCGCGGGAAATCCGTGGCGAATTTCAACCCATCGAAACTTCAGTGCCCGGTATTGCCATATGTGAGCATCTGCCCAACGTTGCCAGGTTGATGCACAAAGCGACACTTATAAGAACGATCACTCACGATTACAATTCACATGATCCTTTGCCGATTATGACCGGGTTCACTGATGGCGATCCTCGACTTCCTGCGCAGCCAACGGATCCACCTGACATTGGGGCTATCTGTCAGTACCTGGGCATGGGGTCACGTGACCTTCCGGGAGCCGTATGTTTGCCGAGCTTTCCTGGTTCAGGTCAGAACTATGTACGAGGTGGACCCTACGGCGGGTTTTTAGGCAGTCAGTATGATCCTCTTTTCAGTGTGTGTGATCCAACCTTTGCAAGGGAACCTTCGATGGAGCATTACGATCCAGTGATGCCACTGGGCGAGCCACACATGCCTGCTCTCGATGCCCTTCCTGAGGTGACAGTAGATCGGTTTGACAAACGTCGTTCGGTTCTCGATCAACTGGATCAGGAGTTTGAGCGGGTCCGACAGGCATCGACACTGGAACGCATGGACAAGTACCAGAGTCGGGCATTTGCCATTTTACGGTCGACGAAAACCCGCGAAGCATTCGACCTGACACTCGAAAATGCCGCAACGCGTGATCAATACGGTCGTAATCTGTTCGGCTCAAGCATGCTGGTGGCTCGACGCCTGGTCGAACGTGGAGTTCCCTTTGTTAGTGTTCATCAGGAAATATTCAAGCACTATGGGCATGCTTATGACATGCACCAGAACAATTTCAAAATGTTGAAGGGAATGAATCTTCCACTACTTGACCAGGTTGTGCCTGCTGTCGTTCAGGACCTGGAAGATCGTGGTCTGCTTGAAAAAACACTGGTTATTATCATGGGGGAAATGGGACGAACTCCTCGCATTAACAGCGTGGCGGGACGTGACCACTGGCCGCAGTGTGGATTCAGTCTGTTATTTGGTGGCGGTCTGAAGCAGGGGTATGTTCACGGAGCGAGCGATAAGCATGCCATGTGGCCCGATCGTCATCCCGTACCGGTTGCTGATTTTGTGGCGACGCTCTATGCCCTTCTTGGGATTGATCCTCACATGAAAGTCTATGACCGCCAGGGTCGTCCGGTCGCGATTGCGCAGGGTGGTGAACCGGTTCTGGATCTGTTGGCATGATGCCGTTGACAGATTTCCGTCCCATCGGTGCATGATAATTGAAGTTTAACCAACGGTTGAACTCATAGATTCTGGCGTCGTATGAGTGAAGGGGGATTTCACCCGGGCGTCGTTTTGCCCAGCGCCGGATAGGTTCCCTCGGTAAACACTGGAACGCCCTCCAGACTGCATAGTGGACACCATCGAATGGACGTATTCGGAGGTCTATTTGAGGTCCTGTTAATCGTTTGGACATGGAAGGTATTTTGCTAACCATTCCAGCACCCGGTAAGCCATGTCCAGCTGGTGCTCGTATTCGGTGATCGCGTGCGCTTCGCGTGGATACACCGCCAATTCGACATCCACTCCTTTGTCCTTCAGTGCGCGGTAAAAAAGGTACGATTGTTCAACGGGAACATCCTGGTCTTTTTCTCCATGGAGAATCAGTGTGGGGGTGGACAGGTTTTCAGAATAGGTCAAAGGAGAAAATCGAGTGAATGGTCCGTCGTTGTCGTACGGGGAGGCGTCATAATGAATTGAATCCCAGTCAGATAGGCAGCTTTTTCCATGAAAACTTAGCCAGTGGGAGATACCAGCTCCCATAATTGCAGCACGGAACTGGCTGGTTTGCGACACGGCCCATGCTGCCATGAAGCCACCGTATGACCAGCCGGCTATGGCAAGTTGATTTGAGTCGGCTAACCCGGATTCTTCCAGGGATTCAATTCCTCGAAGAATATCTTGAAAGTCTTCTCCTCCCATGTCTCCGATATTGGATTCTGCAAACTCCAGTCCCCATCCTACCGATCCTCTGTAATTGGGTAAAAAAACAGCATATCCAGCCGAGGCAAGAAGCTGATTCCAGCCTGTTGCTGCATAGTAACGATCAGAACTGATTCCGGTCGGACCACCGTGAACCCACGTTACCAGGGGGTATGATTGATGGGCCTGGTAGTTGACCGGACGGATGACCAGACCCTGAAGTTCCATCCCATCGGATCCAGTCCATTTGTGTACAAAGGTTTCACCAAGGGGAGTGGATTTGGCCTGGGGATGAATCGTCGTTGTCTGAGACCAGGTGATCTGATTTTCTTTTTCTTGCCCTACCCAGATATCACGAGGATTTTGGGAGTCCTCACGAACAAGAGCCAGCGTGCCCTTGGTAGAACGTGAAAGCCGTGGAGAGAAAGATTCCGATACGGAGGCCTGATCCCACCAGAGGGAGATCGGTTTCTGCTCCTGGACCGAAAGTCTGTAGATTCCTGTTCCACCGGATTCGTGGCCAAGAGCGAGAAGTGAATGACTGTCACTATCCCAGTTAAGGTAGCTGAAACTGGCGGTCATGCCCTCACTTAGTATTGTCTCGTACTGACTGGAGGGAGTGGTCATCCACACGTTACCTGCGGTGCATCCGCGATCACTCCAGTTAGATGAAAGGAAGGCAAGCTTTTGGCCATCTGGAGAAAAAGTTGGAAACGCATGTTGGCGTCGAGACTGCCGTATGACCTGGTGTTTGCCTTCCGATGGTAAAAGAGCAAGGTAGTTAGAGTACCAGGACCATTCCCACGGCAGGTCGGAAGCAACAACAGCAAATTGGTTTCCATCCGGATGCCAGCAGAATTCCCATATCTGAAGACCGGGAGGGGAAACGCACTGTACGTCATGCGTGGAAAGATCAACTGTCCAGAGCTGAACAAAGCGTGGGGTCTTTTCGAACTCAATGACATCAGACCGAATGGGCGTACTGCGTGTCTGGTTTTCTGGCTCAGAAGCTTCCATGAG
>CAXEIY010000181.1:0-5473 GCA_963996245.1 uncultured Planctomycetia bacterium
GAGTGGGACGATAGTTACAACCAACACGATGCGGAGGCATTGTCTCAGCTCTACAGCGAAAATGCAGATATTGCGGTAGGTGAAAAAATTGTTCAGGGACGCTCAGCTATCAAAAAGCAGTTGAGTAACCGGTTTTCCAAGACTCCTGACACCAAGAGCAGATCGCGCGTCCTATCACGTAGATTCCTTACACCCAGCCTTGTTGTTGAGAACGGCGTGTGGGAAGATCCCAGCCTGAAAGAGACCGATCCTGCCAGAAAAGGGCTTTGGAGCTCAGTTCTTCAAAAGAAAAACGGGAAATGGCTGCTCCTACATGACAGATCATGGGTGCTACGTCCCGAATCTTCAAACTAGTATCGCAGGTTTTTTTTCCAAACGAATGCTCAATGTCCATTCCGATTCCGATGTCAGAGCGTGTTAAGGCGTTCTGGCGTCGTTGGAGTGCGCGTGAATCAGCTGCAAACGGGATCTGGTGTACACCGGATACAAACGGGATGCCCTTTACTGCTTTAGGGATTGCAAAAGATGGGATGTTTGCAGTATCTATGCGGCACGATGGGCGACTGGGTCATTAGTGTGTCTGGCGATGTATGCGGGTTATGTGAAATATTGGACAATTAGTTAAATTCGGAAGATGCGGTATGACGATAACGGATGCTGGAGGAACCAGCTGGTAGTGGTTGGTAGATGATATATGCGAATGTTGCGCCTCCAAAGAATAAGCAGCCGGAGTTCAGTCGATGCGCATTACGTTCGATTTACGCCCAGTGTGGGTGTTATTCCTGTTGATGGGAATGGTTGCGGGTGGTTGTTCGCGTACGGAGTACCGGCTTGGAGCGGATCGCGAAGCGTATCGTGTAATCGCTGAGCGAAATGATGATTCTCGCTGGTCTGCAAGTGATTTTAGCATCGATATGGATCCCCGCAGTCGCTACTTCGATGTGTATGATCCTGACAAGTCACCCATGCCTGAAGATGATCCTGTTTCCCACAAGTACATGAAACTTGTAGATGGAAGGAAAGGGTGGGAGCATTGGAGTGAGAACGGTGATCGCAAGGAACTGGAAAATCCCGCCTGGCGGGAAACACTTGCTGAATATGTCGAAGTGGATGAAAACGGCGTGGTTAAGCTCGATGTCGATTCAGCTGTTCGCTTGGCATACGTGCATTCTCCGAGGCATCAGGTACAACTGGAAACACTTTACCTTTCTGCGCTCGACGTGACCGAAGAGCGGTTCCGTCTGGATACTCAGTTCTTTGGCGGCTATGACAGCTCATACAGGCACACTGGGGCATATGCTGGAGAGGTAAATCGCCTGGGCCTGGGGGGAGATCCCATGTTGCAAGCGCGACGGGGGTTGGCAACCGCAGGTGATTTTCTGGTTGGGTTTGCGAATTCGTTTGTCTTTGAATTTACCAGCGGTGACTCGAATCTGGCCAGTTCTTTGGCTAACTTTTCACTGGTCCAACCACTGTTGAGAGGTGCGGGCAGAGACATTGCCCTGGAGCAGTTGACGTATGTTGAACGAAAGCTCCTGGCAGGACTTCGAGGCTACGGACAGTTTCGTCAGGGTTTCTATACGCAGGTTACTATCGGAGAACTTGGTGTTTCGGGAGTACAGCGCTTTGGCGGCAGTACCAGTCTTCAGTCGTTTTCCGGATCGGGTGGAGTCGGAGGTTACTTTGGATTACTGAGGCAGGTTCAGCAGATTCGAAACAGTGAAGATAATCTGAATCTCCAATTAAGTACTTTGAAGCGGTTAGAGGCGCTCTACGATAATGAACTGATTGACTTGGTGCAGGTCGATCAGTTTCGTCAGGATATCGAGGTTCAGAGAGCGGATGTACTTGATCGGACTAATTCGTTCAAGTTATCGGTGGACAACTACAAAACCGGAACACTCGGTTTGCCGCCTAATCTCGACATCGTACTGGATCAGAGTTTAATCCAACAGTTCCAACTAATCCCTTTGGAATCGAAACCTATCAGAGCGTCTCTTCGCGAACTTCAGGAACGCATTAGCAGTTTCCCGGATACCCCTGATATGGGATTAATCAATCAGGTGTTGAATGACTGCCTGGATTTGATTGCACCCGTTGAAGAGCTGTTCGAACTGGCGCGAAGTGATCTGGCGCGATTAGAAGAACAAGTTCCGATCCGAGAATCCGAGATGACCGCTAGTCAGAAAGAAACGTTTCGACAGGATCGGTCACGACTCCATAAACGATTTCAGGATCTTGAAAAAGGTGAACTGGGATTGGATCTAGCGGTGCAAACGATTGAATCTTTGCGAGACAGATTTTCAGAAGAAACACAGATGGACACACTGAGAGGGCTGACGGCATGGGTGGTAGATTTTCTGCAACTTGTGGAGCGGCTGTCACTGGTACCGGCTCAGGCCAGGCTGGAGATGATTTCAGTTGAATCGATTGAATTGTTGCCGGAAGATGCATTTCGAATGGCATTAGAACGCCGATTGGATTTCATGAATGGTCGAGCATCGCTTGTCGATTCATGGCGGATGCTACAGGTAAATGCGGACGCTTTACAGTCTGTTCTCGATGTGACCGTCAGTGGCGATATAGGAACAGCACGGGACAATCCTGTCAGTTTCCGTTCACCGACGGCATCCCTGCGATTGGGGCTGGAATTTGACGCTCCGCTTACGCGATTGCTAGAACGTAATGACTATCGAGAGGCACTTATTACTTACCAGCGGAATCGTCGGGAGCTGATTCAGTCACATGATTTACTTGAAAAAGGTCTGCTTGCACTGCTTCGAAATCTGGAACAACGCCGGCAGAAACTCGAGATTCAACGTCGTGCCGTTACCATCGCGATGCGACGAGTCGATCAGACACAGTTAGCGTTGAGTGCTCCCCCTCGAGGACAACTTCAACCCGGGCAAACGCCTCAGATCAGTGAGACAACTTCAACTCAATTACTCGGTGCGCAAAGATCACTACAGTCTACTCAGAACAACTTCCTGTCAGATTGGCTGTCATACTACGCCGACCGTATGCGGCTTTATCGGGAATTGGGAGTTATGGAACTTGATTCGAACGGTCGTTGGATCGAACAACCAATCGAGCCACATGATTCGGGTTCTGAGGTCTTGGACGACAACGCGGAGAAAAATCCATTACCACCGGTCATTCCTGCGGGCTGGATCAATGTGGGGCAGTTTGATAGATACCCCAGAGTGTTTCAGTCAGATCAGGTTATTTTCGAATCAGATGGCTTGGGAGAGAGTCGTTAATCACTGGAGTGGAGTGGATGGCGATGCCTGGAATGTTCCAGCAGCCTTCCGTTTCGCCGAGGGATAGAGTGATGAAGGTCCATGTGACTAGAAAAGTTGTGTCAGATCACGCATTGTCTCCAAGATGGTCTATTCTCTACTGGATTTGTTAGGACTATTTCGATTATTCTAGATAGGTAATAGCATCGTGGGTGGTGACGCGACTAAGTGTGTCATCAAAACATGCTATCCCGCCTAAAATAGACAAGTTGTGAGCATAATGTTGTGCTCTATTCACAGCCATTTCCCCCTACACAGAGCTGTATAGCGTCACAAATGAAACGGCATGTGACAGTTTATGGATAGAACTGAATTCAACGAAGAGGTTGTAATAAACTCGCGATTCAGCAGTCATAAATCCATAAAGTTGATTACAGACATAACCGGTTATAACGATAAATCTTCAACCTGTTGCAGGGTACAGGACAAGTATGACCAGCGAAGCTAGGCGAGAAGGTTCCATGTTATCAGAATCCGAATCCGGTGAACGGCAGACTGCTGTAATCTCTCCGAACGGCGTTCAAAACAGTTCAAACGCCATTTGGTGGAGGCGTGGTCTGTTGGCCATTGCAATGGTTGTTGTCCTGGTGTCCGGTGCGTCGTTTTTACCGACGGCATTCTCTTCTCCTGATACCAGTACCAAGTTAACGCATACCATTGGTCGTGGTGAGTTGCTTGTGACCGTTTCCGAGCAGGGAACACTTGAAAGTTCCAATAATACGGAGGTGAAGTGCAAGGTGCGTGGCTGGAGTACGGTTACCTGGGTGATTTCCAGTGGAGCTGTCGTCGAGCCCGGTGACGAACTGGTAAGGCTGGATACGAAGGTGCTCGAAGAGCAGTTCAGCTTGACGAAAACCAATACGCACAATGCTACGGCCACATTGGAAAGAACCAAGGCGAATGTAGCGAAATCTGAAATAGCGATTGAAGCATATAAGGAAGGTCGATTTCGTGCGCAGCTGCAGAACTTGCAAAATGAGTTAGCCGAAAAACAGCGTAATCTGAGCAAGGCGCAGGAAATGCTTAAGCGTTCGGAGGGATTGTTCAAACAGGGGTACGTGAACGATCTTCAGGTTGCGGGTAATAAGTTTTCTGTTACTCAGGCTGAGTTGGAACTGCAGGTCAAAGAGACCGAGATTAAAGTGTTGAAAGAATTCACAAGGCAGATGCAGCTTGAGACGATGCAAGGTAATCTGATTGCAGGGAAATCGAAGCTGGCTTCTGACGAAGCCGGTTTGTCGATGGAAATCAAACGAAGGGATCGCGCTGAAGAGGAATTGGAAGCCTGTGTAATCAAAGCTGAAAAAGGTGGTATGGTGATCTATCCTTCAGCGGCGGCCTGGAAGCGCACTCCGGACATTACAGAAGGAGCCAATGTTCGAAAGGATCAGGTGCTGCTGCTTATGCCGGACCTTTCCAAAATGCAGGTCAAGGTTGGTATTCACGAGTCGATGATTGAACGCGTTCGTCCTGGCTTGAAAGCACGGGTTGTTCTTCCAGACAGAACGCTTGATGCCAAAGTGTCATCCGTGGCAGCGGTTACCAGACCGGCCGGATGGTGGACTGGAAATGTAGTGAAATATGACACGATTATTGAGCTGCCGCCGGATAAAGGATTGCGACCCGGAATGAGTGCGGAAGTCGAAGTAATAATGGCGGTACATGAAGACGTGATTACCATTCCCGTGGCAGCTGTTATAGAAACGGACGAAGGGGACTTCTGTTGGATTAAGACGTCACAGGGAACCGAACGACGCTTGTTGCAACTAGGAGACAGCAATGATGTGTTTATCGTGGTTAATGGGGGTGTGAAGGAAGGTGATGAAGTCATTCTTAATCCGGCGGCCTTTGTCAAAGAGGCCGAGTCCAATGCATTAGCGACGTTGGATGAGGAGCCGTCACAGGATTCCGATACAGGGCAGGAATCAAAAAACACAGAGTAGGTCGAAATACAGACGCAATGGTGCTGCCGACTAAAGCGCTCAACGGTAATTCGTCAATCGAGGAATAATAAATATGAAGGATGAAATGGCTTCATCGGCCCGATGCCAGTACCGTGAAGCGGTGCAATCTAGCCGTCGAGGGAAGTCGAAATTCGTCGTACTGGTTGTTATCGGACTAATAACTGTAGCGATGTCTGCTGCGGCGATTATTCCTGAGGCAGAATCTACAGA
>CAXEIY010000182.1:0-21519 GCA_963996245.1 uncultured Planctomycetia bacterium
GAGAACAAGATAGCAGACGGTGGTGACGGGAAAGATGAGATCCTGGGAGCAGGCACCAACCCACTGGATGACAGTACGATTGTTTTCTCGGGCAATGCTACGATGTCAGGTGGATCGGGTAACGATACCATCGTCGGTGGAACCGGTGAGAGTGATTCGGTAGACGGTGGCTCGGGCAACGACAAGATTACGCTTGCCAGTGGTAGTTTCAGTGGTGTTGATGGCGGAGCGGGCAGTGACAAGCTGACTCTCGGTGGTGAAGGATGGACACTCGACGCCAAGAGCAAATCGGGCAGTACACTGACCGGACTGGAGACCATTGATATTTCTGGAACCGGTGACAATACCATTGAGCTGAATAAAGATGCGGTGCTCGACGTCAGTGATTCCAGCGATACCCTGCTTATCATAGGTGATAACGGAGACGAAGCGACGCTCGGCACAGGCTGGTCACGGGTACTAAGCGGCGTATCTGGCAGCCAGAAGAAATATGTCCAGGGTGACGCGGAACTGGTGCTTTCTTCATCGATCGATGCCGAGTATTCCGGGTCAGCCGTCTTTTATCTCAAAGACCTCAATGGCAAGGATGGATTCCGACTCGATGGCGCCGGATCCAAGAATGAATCGGGCTATTCGGTCAGTAATGCCGGTGACATTAACAAGGACGGCTATGACGATATCATTATCGGTGCTCCGAAAGTTGATGACAACACGGGCGAATCGTACGTGGTTTTTGGAAAACGCAGTTGGTCGCGCTATATGAGACTGTCTAGTCTGAATGGGAAAACCGGTTTTTCACTGACCGGTATAGATTCGGGGGATCTTTCAGGACTCTCTGTAAACACGGCCGGAGATGTGGATAAGGACGGATATGATGATGTGATCATAGGTGCCTATCTCGCTGAATCTGACTTCGACTTGGAATCCGAGGACAATATTGGGATTTCCTACATATTCTACGGCAAGAAAACTGGTTACAAGTCCAGCGTCAAGCTCGAGGATATCGATGGTTCCAATGGATTTGCCTGGGGCGGTGACGAAGAAAATGAGTATACCGCTGTCTCAGTAGCATCGGCCGGCGACATTGATGGAGATGGCTATGGGGATCTTCTGATAGGTGCCTCACTTTCAGATCGGCAATACATTGTCTGGGGTAAAAGTGACCACTCGGTATACACGTCTTATGCGAGCCTCCTTGGTCTGGGTAATGGTGTTTATGTAGAAACGGGTGCTTCCCATGTATGGGACGGCATGACGGTTAACACCGCCGGGGACATGAATGGTGACGGGTACGACGACGTTCTTTTTGGTGGAGCCTGGCACGATGGTGACAATGACGGCACCGGGATTAATTTTGACTCTGGAAAAACCTGGGTGCTCTTTGGAGGATCCAAATCCAAAATAGAAGGAACGATTAGCACCAATGACTTCAAGGGAAGTGACGGCTTCCTCATGTCTGGCCTGGATTCTGGAGACCTCTCAGGTGGTTCGCTCAGTACAGCCGGTGACATTAACGGAGACGGCTATGATGACATCATCATCGGCGCCCGTCAGGGTGATGCCGGAGGAGGCAACTCTGGTGAATCGTATGTCATCTTCGGTAAATCCGGTGGCTTTTCGGCAGAAATGGACCTTAACAAGCTCAATGGATCTAATGGTTTTCGCCTGGACGGTGCTTCTTCCGGTGACCAGTCAGGACGATCTGTCAGTACCGCGGGAGACATCAACGGAGACGGCTATGATGACCTTCTGGTAGGAGCTCCTTACGCCGATCCTGATGGTCGCAGTAATGCCGGCACCACGTATGTCATTTTCGGTAAGAAAAGCGGCTATACCGCCAGTAAAGACCTCGATTCTCTGACCGACAAGGAAGGCTTTGCAATCGAAGGTATCGACAGAGATGACTGGGCGGGATTTTCGGCAGACCGTGCCGGTGACGTAAACGGAGACGGCTACGATGACATTATTATCGGTGCGCCCGGTGCAGCTAGTAAGAAGGGCGAGTCTTATGTCCTGTTTGGAGGTGACTTTACCGGTGACTCGACGGTCACTGGTTCTTCCAGTGATGACCTTATCGCTAGCAGCAGCACCAGTTCCAATTCTGTTTTCGAAACAGGGCGTGACAACCCTCTGACACCCGGCGAGACAGTCAACGCTCCGTCAGAAAGCCGTGATCCGTGCATCGGAGAAACCACACCTCGCGCTTCCTTTCAGGGTGATCGGAGTGATCTCTTTTCCCAGTTTGCTTTTATCAATTCCATGGAAGACGATGACCAGCAGGATGGATGAACAAGGTGGGTAACAACCGTTGACTGCAACTCCAGTCAATGAGACATCCGCTTTTAGCTATTCCAGAATGGGAGTGGCCTTAATCCAGACAAACACGAGGGCAAAAGACTTTACTCAGAGCTGGTGTTAAATAAAACCGATGTCTTTCAGACTCTACATCCGCGGGTAGCGCATTGAAAAGACTGTTCACTTCGCCTATGCTTTTGCGCAATGCGGCCCTAATGCTGCATGTCAGCAATTATTCATTGTGAAGTGCTTTATGAAATAATAGCCTTTCCTTCAATAAAACGTATGAGGCCCTGAAATGAAAAATCCGGTCGATCGCCGTGATGCATTGAAAATGGGAGCTAACGTTGGGGCAGGTCTGGCTCTGGCCAGCCTGTCACAGCCAGGAAAGGCGGCACAACCCAATACGGATTCTCGATTACGTCCGATTCCCAGTATCCGTGTCGGGTTCGTGGGCATCGGTGGACGTGGTTTCGCTCTGTTACAACTGTTACTCGAACAAAAGCACGTTGAAGTGAAGGCGGTTTGTGATCTGCTGGAAAACCGTGTTCATCTGGCTCAGGAGGCTACCGTAAAAGCCGGACAGCCACGCCCAACCGGCTACTTCCCCGATGAACGTGACTTTGAACGACTCTGTGGTCGGGATGACCTGGATCTGATCGTTACCGCTACTCCCTGGCGATGGCACGTTCCAGTATGCCTATCGGCGATGAAATCGGGACATCATGCTGCAACAGAAATCCCGGCCGCTGTCACGATTGACGAGTGCTGGGAAATGGTTGAAACCGCGGAAAAAACCCACCGGCACTGTGTGATGCTCGAGAACTGTTGCTATGGGCGGACGGAGATGATGGTACTCAATATGGTCCGCCAAGGGGTACTTGGTGAACTGGTCCATGGTGAGGCCGGTTACATGCACGAACTGCGGGAAGATCGGGAACTGCTGGGCCCCAACGGTGAAGTCCGCTGGAGGCTGGAGCAAATGATACGACGAGATGGCAATCTTTACCCCACCCATGGCCTGGGCCCCGTGGCTCAGTGCATGGACATCAACCGCGGGGACCAGTTTGATTATCTCGTTTCCATGAGCAGTGTCTCAAAAGGCCTCAATGTGTACTATGCCGACCGGTTCGGAAAAAACCATCCGCTGGCAAATCAGGACTATGCCATCGGAGATGTCAATGTGACCATGATCCGGACCAAAATGGGACGTACCATAACCGTCGGACATGACACCCAGCTGCCACGTCCCTACAGCCGAATCAACATGATTCAGGGTACCAAGGGGATTGTGCAGGGTTATCCTGACCGCATTGCGCTGGAAAGTAATTCACACGGACACAATTGGGAGTCGATTGATCAGTATCAGGATGAATACGAGCACCCCCTCTGGAAGAAACTCAATCGAGAGGCCAAAGGCAAAGGACACGGAGGGATGGACTACATGGAAATCCATCGCCTGGTGGAGTGTCTGCATTCCGGCATAGAACCTGACATGAATGTCTACGACGCGGCAGCCTGGAGTGTCATTTCAGAGTTGAGTGAACAGTCGGTTGCCCAGCGCAGTCGACCGATTGACGTACCCGATTTCACACGGGGGCGCTGGAAGAGAAATGCCCCCTTGGGAATCATAGGTGGTTGATCGTTCCCTACGCGGATATACAACTGCAAGAGCACACCAATGAAGACGATTCTGATGGCTGAAATTGGTGAAAATCACTACGGCCGCTGGGACATTTGCCGGGGTATGGTTGAAGAAGTGGCAGCTGGTGGCGCAACCATTGCCAAATTTCAGACCTACACGGCTAACCAGTTCGGAACCGACCATCCGTGGCATGATTGGTTCAAAAGTGTCGAGATGCCCGAAGAAGTGCATTTTGAGATGCAGCAATTGTGTAAAGACCGAGGTATCGAGTTCCTCAGCTCCACTTTTACGCGTCGCTCAACCGACTTTCTGATTGACAAAATGGGACTGACTTCGCTGAAACTGGCATCGAGCCGTATTGTGGACTATGATCTGCTTGACCACGTCAATGCACGTGCCGATCAGGTTCATACGGTGTACCTTTCCACCGGCGGTGCCACTCTGGAGGAGATTCATCATGCAGTGGACCATTTGAATGCCATTAACAGCCTGACTCTACTGCACTGTGTGAGTCAGTATCCGACCGATGATCAAAATGTGAACCTGCGAGCAATCCCGACAATCCAGGCTGCGTTTCCTGATTTACAAATCGGATACAGTGACCACAGCCGAGGCATCGAAGCGTGTTTGGCTGCGGTTGCCCTGGGCGCAAAAGTGCTTGAAAAGCATTTTACGTATCACACACGCTTACCTGGAGATGACCACGAAGGTGCGCTGACTCCTGAGACACTAAGCGAGTTGGTCGGGCAACTTACAAGACTGGAAACCATGCTTGGCCGTTCCGACAAGGGTCCTGTTCCTGATGAGAAGAAAGCCCTCGAACATCTCCGAGGCGAGATGCTGGAAGTTGACTTCGATAGTACGCATTCATCGAGTGACAGAAAGCCATAACGAACCTGCACTTTCCGTCTCGATCCCGTTCTGATTGCCTACCTGGCCACCCATCAAGAGATTTCTGGCTTCACTACTTTCAAAAACGACGTTGTTTGCAAAAGTACATCGCAAAAACTGGGCAGTGTACCGATCGAGTCAAACCAAAAACACGGTACGGCCGGCCATCCCAACTCCGATACCGAATCGATTCGCTGAGCGAGTGTTATGTTATGAAGGGGCTTGTAATTCCCCGGACAAATGGCAACAGGACAGATGCCTTTCGGAATCTGCCCTGTATCCGTTCACGCTATTACTTGAAAGCGCCCTGATTAATAGGACACCGTC
Source organism: uncultured Planctomycetia bacterium (assembly GCA_963996245.1). Classification (GTDB taxonomy): domain Bacteria; phylum Planctomycetota; class Planctomycetia; order CAXEIY01; family CAXEIY01; genus CAXEIY01. Next base: position 5,159 of record CAXEIY010000182.1, read on the forward strand.
ACAACGCGGTCTCTTGAGGATTTATCACGAATGTCCTCCTGAAAGTAGGTTAGCGTGTAGTCGTGACTACCTGTGTCGACCGTTGTGCTTGTTTTGTACTGGACAAAGGTATCACGGCCATCTCCTCCGTAGAGAACATCGCGATGTCCATCATTGCTGCCATTGAGATAGTCATCGCCGTCATTGCCCGAAAGCGTATCCGTTCCATCTCCACCATATAATCGGTCGTCACCGTCTCCACCGTACAAACGGTCAGTGTCGTTACCTCCGGAAAGATAATCATCGCCGTCTTCTCCGGAAAGATAGTCCTCATCATTTCCTCCAAACAGATAGTCATCACCATCTTCACCATAGAGGTAATCATCGCCATTCTTTCCATAGAGTGTATCATTGCCATCATCGCCATAGAGACGATCGCTGCTGCTTCCACCATGCAGGTAATCATTACCCGCATCACCATAGAGACTATCACTACCGCTCTGGCCATAGATCGTGTCATTGCCAGTGCCACCTTCCACGATATCCTGCCCGCTCCCGGCTTTGATATAGTCGTTGCCGTGATATCCATAGACCGTATCATTACCGGATCCAGAGTAAATCGTGTCGTTGCCATCGGCTCCCGTCACAAGATCATTTCCACCACGTGTTTTGATCCAGTCATTGCCGTCCTGACCAGAGACCCAGTCATCGCCTGAGGAGGTCTTAATAGTATCTGCACCATCACCACCAAAAGCCCAGGTATCGACCCCAGTTGTGTTATCAAAATGATCGTCTCCATCTAATCCTGAAAAGAATACCAGATCTACCGTACTCGCTTTGGGAGTCAATATGTGAGTTGTTTCACCATTGGCGATGACTTTAAGGCCACCCCATCCATTCTCGACGGATACGGTATCGTCACAGGATGAGCCCATAATACTCAGATTACCCGTGTCTGAATTGTACGACACCTCAACATCGCAGGCCGCGACATCGGAGAAAGAAGCGAGATCCGGAGCCCAGGGTGATGCGGACATCAGGATACGGTCCTCCATTTTTTCCGGCCCTGTCCCCAAAGAACATTTCCGACTGTTTTCTGTTCGTACTCGATTCGAACGACTGTTACTTAAAAAGTTCATGACTCCCATTGTGCAACCCCTTTCCTGAGTAGGTAATTAACAAAGTTCCGCGTTAATAAAGGGAAGTACGACGGTTGTCTGAAAACCTTTCAGAAAAATTATTTGATTCTCACAATTAATTGGAAACGCTTTCTGCTTGATATACATCTGACACCTTAGATAAATGACCTCTGTCTAAAAGTACAGATCCTTCACCATCCAAAATCCGCGTGATTTTGTAACAGCACGGCGCTAGTATTGGGCGCTATAATATTGGGATTAAGTTCAACGACACGGTCTATTGAAAGATCTGTTTGAAAAGGAAATAAGATGGAACGGCAAAAGATACCTACCAGTCATTCGTTTGGCGACCAGTTTGGTTACTCGCGTGCTGTCCGCGTCGGCAATCATATTCACGTGGCCGGCACCGTTGCTCGACCACCCCAGGATCAGGGTGATGCCTACGAGCAGGCCAAAGGTGCATTGGCCATCATTGCCACGGCCCTGGATGATGCAGGAGGCAGCTTGAGTGATGTGGTGCGAACCGTCGTCTATATTACAGGCATTGATCATGCGGAAGGCGTTACGCGAGCCCACGGCGAAGTTTTCGGAACCATCAAACCTGCGTCTACACTGGTAGCGATAGCGGCGCTGCTCAAGCCTCACCTGGTAGTTGAAATCGAAGCCTACGCAATCTTGTCGGAATAGTTTGTAGATTTGGACTGATAACAGAGCACACAGTCCACGATCTCTTGAAGAGTCATTCTCACCGGGTACAAAGTCAGTAATACATATCGAAATATCAATCGATACCTACACCAATAGTCAGACCAGAAACCCCATCCAATCCAGCCTGTGTGACAAAGTGGTCTGCATAATCAACTTAGAAGTCCGTTTCGCATCACTCATCGGTACTCTCTCTTAACAGAAAGCCGCCTCAATAGTTTCAATGTGATCAATGTGCTGCTCGGAAAACAAGACACCCTGGAACGTGATCGTTTCGTCTAGCAGAATAGCGAAACCAACGGCGCATACGCCATTCGTTCAGGTGACGGGAAGCTGCATTGCTATAACAGAAATATTGACCGCAATAAGGTCGTTGAGAAGAAGCTTGTTAATACCCAGTTTCCCAGGAACCAGCTGTTCCATCTTTCTGGGAATCCCTGAACAGAAGATGCCCTGCCCCTCTTTCAAAAAGTGGTTTGTTTGTCAGCTCTAAAAGGCATGTTTAGGCAACCTGCCGCACGGATCTCAATCCAAATACCCTGTAAAGCAAAGCGGATGTTATCCGCTCCTGGCAAGGTCAACAAAAACAATAATCGAAGGGTTACCAACAGGAGTATAATGGCCCGTAAAATGGAGCCCTCCGGTCGACCGATTTACACGGAAAACCGCAATATTGTCAGCGCGTTGATTGCAACAATAAAAAAACTGACCGGTGGGATCCATGTTGAAGCTGCGTGGATAGTTCCCGCGAGTCCACTCTTCTCCCTGATAAGTCAGAATTCCATTCGCGCCTACCGAAAAGATTCCGACACTGTCATACAGTCGGTTACCGGCATAGACAAATCGGCCATCGGACGAAACCAGTATCTCAGAGCAGAAATTACTGCCGGCAAATCCGGGAGGCAGAGTGGATATCGTCTGTCGTGAAGATAACCGACCTTTTGCGGCATCGTAGTCAAACAACACGATGGTCGAACCTTCCTCCTGAATGGAGTAGAACCAGCGTCCGTTGGGATGAAAATGGAAATGTCGGGGCCCATCTCCAGGTGGCAGAGCAACCGCATGGGGTTGATTGGGTGTCAAAACACCGGTCTTATCATCAAATTTCCAGACAAAAATTCGATCAAGCCCCAAGTCTACATGCAGTACGAATCGTCCAGAGGGGTCGGCCTGAATCATATGAGCATGGGTCCGATCATGCCCGCTGATGGCAAAGCTGCCCGGTGGGGCATTGGTTGCCGTGGTAGGGCCAATGGTACCGGTATCGATCTTGATATCGGTAGCAGTACCCAGACGACCATCGGACAGGATTGGAAGTACGGCCACAGAGCCACCAAAATAGTTGGCGACCAGAAGAAACTTTCCTGACGGATGAACGCTGACATAGGTTGGTCCATCGCCGCCAGAAAGAACCGTGTTAAGCAGTTCTAATTTCCCATCATTACGATTAATGGCAAACGCACTGACCGTACCTTCTTCTTTGCTCCCGGCTCGATCGGTCTCATTACTTGAATAAAGTCGAGTTTCAGAATCATTCAAGGCCAGACAACTCGGACTTGTACCCATCTCGTAAATTCCGGCAGGCGTCATAGATCCACTGGCCCGATCTACCTGAAATATGTGAATACCGCGACCATTTCCAGGAGGAAGGTCCACCTGGGTTGGTAACACATCACCAAGCGGAGAACTGAAGGTTCCAACATAGGCAAAGAGTGGCTTGGAAGCTTTTCGGGATTCGGCCTGGATCAAACCTTGAGTCAGAGGCAGAGCACCGGCAAGCGTGGCGGAGGTTTTCAAAAAGGAACGTCTGGAACCGTCGATCGGAATCATGGAGAAGACAGCCTGTCTGTTTGAAAGGACGATTGGATCAGGTGTTACGGTAGCTGCAAAATACCAACTCCTGGCATAATGAACCAGAGCGTCCCGCCTGGTTTAAATAACGATGCCATATCGGACATACTTTCACCTCAGGAATTATGAACTACAGGATCGAACCATGCCTATTCCTGACATTAACGGCACCTGACTTAAAATGATGGCCGGCAATCCCTCACAACCATATACACGGTCGCACCCGCATGACGGATTGATTACGATCAAAACAACGCTGTGTCGTTCCTCCTTCCGATGATTCTTTTGGAGGGGTTGCGAACCCACCTTGTAACTTCTACAACCGGGAATGATACATGAGAGATTTCAAGCAATCACCTCGTTTCCTGCCGTGCAAAACAGACACGCTCATGTTTGGATACGCCACCATTTATGCTACATCGTTTAAGAGGTTAACGTGACCGAGCTGATTCGTCTGGAAAAACTCCAGCGCTACTATGGTGCCCAGTTGGCTTTCGAAGCCGACCATATGATTCTTCCCCCTGGAGTAATCGGGCTCCTGGGTCCCAATGGGGCGGGTAAGTCAACCCTGATGAAAATGCTTATGGGACTTTTGGCGCCCTCTTCTGGAAATGCGCAGATGATGGGCCTGGATGCTATAAAAGAGTCACGTCAGATACGCTCAAAAGTCGGCTATATGCCCGAAACTGACAGTTTTGTAGCCGGGCTGTCCATCCTGCAGTTTGTGTCACTTGCCGGCGAACTGCACGGACAGAAACCCGTAGATGCACGTAGACGTGCTCATGAAGTGCTCTGGCTGCTGGGTGTCCAGGAGGAACGCTACCGCCTTATAGAAGAACAGTCGACCGGTATTCGGCAGCGTGCCAAGCTCGCCCAGGCACTGATTAATGACCCGGACCTGGTCATACTCGATGAACCGACCAATGGTCTCGATCCAACGGGTCGCTCAGCGATGCTGGAGTTGATATCGCGCCTTCACAAAGAACAGGGAAAATCGATTCTGTTTTCGAGCCATTTACTTGCGGATGTCGAGCGGATCTGTGATCTTATCGTCATCCTGGACAAAGGGAAAGTACTGGCACACGGTAAGGTAGCAGACCTTGTTTCTACGCGTTCCAGCAGCTATCGGATTCAAGTGTCCGGCTGCCTGGAAACGCTGACAGAACGGCTTGAATCGCGAGGTATTCACGTGGCTACCCTGCCCCCAAGAACAGGCATGACCGTCAATGATTTGATTGTAACCCTTCCCGAAAAGTCCGACACCAAGCGGCTCTTGGAAGCTTTTTCTGACAGGGGCGGCCTTGCGCCTGACTGTCTGCTTTCCGCTCTCTGGCCTCATGAAGAAAATCTGCAAACAGTCTTTGAACGAATCGTTACAGGTAACGTGGAGCGGACATCCCATGACTGAGGAATCTCTGGACTTCAATCAGACTGACCTGTTGGAAGAGTACCCTGAAGCCATTGTGATCAATCGATGGACACTCAGTCCGGCTCCAGAACTGTCTCGCTGGTCGTCGATGGTCTGGTGGCCAGTGGCCAGGATCGGCCTGAAGCTGGTGATGAAAAAAGCCCTCTTCAAGGTTTTTCTAGGTCTGGGCCTGATGAACTTCCTTTTTTTCAGCGCCATGATTTATTTCCTGGCAGGTTTGTCCGAACAGATTAATGGACAGCCGTTCGGACGGGGATCACTCGAGTTTGCCAGCCAGTTTATCTTTAGCGGCACAGGTGAGTCCTACAGAGACTTTATATCGGGTCAAAATATCGTTGTTATGTTACTGCTTGCTATCAGTGGATCCGTGTTGGTTGGAAACGACTTCCGCTTCAATTCCCTGAGCTTCTACCTCTCCAAACCACTGGATCGATGGCAGTATTTCCTGGGCAAACTGGTCGCCACATCCATGCTGGTCAGCATGCTGACGCTGCTGCCTTGCCTCGCCCTATTTATTGAATATGGACTTTTCACTGACTCCTTTGATTATGTGATTGATTCCCGACGTATCCTATTTGGAATTCTGGCCTATGGTCTACTGGTCAGTGTCGGCATGTCTGTGCTGCTTTTGGGTGTGGCCTCGATGTTGCAGAAAACAATCTCCATCGTGATGGTCTGGGGACTGATGTTTGTTTTTCTCCCTATTATTACTGTGATTATCCAGGACGCCGCGGGTGGCTCTGAGTACTGGGGCTTGATGAATGTCTGGTCCCTAATGCTGTGGTGTTCCAATCATTTCTTCGGTATCGAGTCCGGAAGATACACCGGAGAGCCTTGGTATCCCATAGCTGCTTTATCACTCTGGTTTGGTGCTTCGATCTGGGCGTTCTGGCATAAGACACAAGCGGTGGAGATCTTCTCATGAACCCGGTCTCGATTCGCAACATTGCCAAGTGGTATGGAGAGATCGCTGGCCTCAACAAGGTCAGCCTCGAACTGCAGCCGGGAATCACGGGACTTGTGGGCTCTAACGGTGCCGGCAAATCGACCCTCATGAAAATCCTGACAGGACAATTGAAACCCTCGTGCGGCCAGTCACTTATATACGGCATGGATGTTTGGAAGACACCTCTCGTTCGCCAGAGACTCGGCTACGCGCCTGAAGGAGATACTTTTTATGAAGACATGACGGTCCTTGCCTTTGTGCGTGCCATGGGACATCTGTCTGGACTGGGTAAATCAGCAGATCGTTTTGCGCGCGAGGCACTCGAGAAAACAGGGGCGATTGAATTTTCCGACAAACGCCTGAGAGCCTGCTCTAAGGGGATGCGTCAGCGCACGAAGCTGGCACAAGCCCTGGTACACAAGCCCGACATTCTGGTACTTGATGAACCGCTAAGTGGAATCGATGCTGGCGGACGACGTGAAATACTTCGACTGTTTGAAGAACTGGCATCTACGGGGGTGACACTCATCATTTCCAGTCACATCCTTGATGAGATCGAAGCGGTCACCAGTCGAATTGTTTTCATGGCACAGGGCCAGGTCATTGCCTCGGGTTGCCTGACCGAAGTTCGAGGACTTCTCAAGAATCACCCGCAGAAGCTGCTCATCACATCCAATGCTCCAAGAAAACTCGGATCACGGCTTCTCGAATCGGGCCTGGTAACAGGAGTTGTTTTCAATCAACAAGAAGCGGGTGTCCGTGAGGAGGATATTGTTCTCCGTGTTCCTCAGGTGGAACGCTTTTATCGGGAGCTGCCGGACCTGGTCATCGAACTGGACATTACCATTGAGCGTTTGATCCCTCTGGATAGCTCGGCCGAAGCCGTATTCGGGTATCTGATGGAAAATGAAACAGAGGGGCATGAATGAACTCCTGGCTATACCTCGTCTATTTCAGTTTCCGGCGTCAGCTACGTCCACAGCGCCTTGTTGTATCTTTTATTCTGTTTGTGGCTATAGCCTTACTGGTAGGTTTGATGGGGTTAACAAATCCCTGGAGTGTCCAGGGATTTGCCCGTTGGATCCTAGGACTGCCCTTCTGCAGATTCTTCCTGCCTATTATCACACTGACTCTGGGTGCCGCCATAATCGGTGATGATCGAGAAGACAAGACCCTGGTCTATCTCACGGTCCGGCCTTTTTCCCGCTGGAGTCTTTATCTAGCCAAGGTACTGGGTAGTATCCCCTTGGCTCTGGGGATAGCCGTTGGAGCATTTTTCGGAATTTGCATTACCGCCTCGATTTGCGGCGGGCTATCTTCACCTTTGGGAACCGTCACCTGGCTTTTTCTGCCTACGATCATACTGGGCACGCTCGCCTATCTGACATTTTTTGGCTGGTTGGGCACGGTCTTTCGTAATGCAACGCTAATTGGAATTGCACATGTCTTCCTGGTGGAATTGTTCATGAGTCAGACGCCAGGGGTACTCAAGCGAATTTCGATTAGTTTTTACGTCCGCTGCATGCTCTACGATGCAGGAAAAGAGTATGGGGTTGGTCCACGAAATAAAGTGGTGTTTCAGCCAGTTGACGGGGGCGATGCGGCCATGGCCCTTATCGCGATCGCAGTCGGCTTTCTTTTACTGGGTATGTTTTGGTTTTCCAGACATGAGTACCGAGATTTGACCTGATGCTATCTACCTGGACCTCTGCTTTTCCAACCAAATATGACCGGAATCAAATCACCGTATTGAGACTCCGGTAAGAACACGGAGTTCACACGTCGTATCTGACACGTCGAGATAATCCGGCTGCTGCCGGCCATAGTATATCTCAAACCATGTCGAGAGGAGTCCCCTGCCGCCTGCCATCCACGGCAAGGTTACCGGTTATCCGGAACAGGTCCGGTCATGCGGTTAAAACATGGCAGCAATCGTAGTGGAGGCACACGGGTTCGAGACCGTGAGGTCAGTAGTTGACAGGTAACAGGTATGTCGAGAACGCCCGACGGAAAACAATTTCTGACGTCACAAACTGATCTTCTTTGAAAGATACTTCGAAAGACGACAGGATGAGCTTTTCGGGTTGAGTGTCACGGTTATCAGCTGGCAGCGGAATCTGGTAACGTGCCCTGGTCCATCCTCCACCCCAGTGGCGACCTCGAACATAGTTCTTTAACACATCAGGTTCGGTTACCGGAAGTGTGAGCTTTCCTAAGTCTCCAATACTCATTTCAAGTAGTGGGCTGATCAGTAAAGGCTCTCCCTCCTGACTGTACAGGGTGATTTCCAGTACGGAAGCATCACTAGCCAGATTCACGTACATCTCACCCCAATCTCTGTTAATGAAAAGGCCTTCACGTGGCCCCGTCTGATAGTTAACCATCATCGGTACAGCCATACCAATGCTCGACGTAGGCCTGTAGTAGTGCCGCGCTGTCGGGAAGCACCCCACCATCGCCACCATCGCCACCAATAAGAAGATTCTGTTCATGCCCGAACTATACTCGATGCGTTTGTTTAGAGCATCGGCAATAAATTCCCAGTCTCATGATTTCATTCAATAAGCGAACCTAACCGTTAAACAGGTGATATTTGTAAAGAGTTCAGAATAACCTGAAGGGCTTATTACGTGTTATTGACACGGGTATCGAGTGCTGTTTAACACTCCCGACCGATAACCGTGTGAGGTTTCACTTGGTCCAGTCAAACTTACTGAAATCCGGAATTACCTCGAACGATTCCATGAATCGAAAAAACTCTCCATTCGGACCACCTGCGGGAAGTGATGCGAGAAACACAGCTGTCGGAACGGCATCACCTGGAGGCCGCGTCCCGTTTGGATTCATATCGGTCTTCAGAAACCCCGGGCTCATCGCGTTGATCAGAATGTCGTGATTGACAACCTCCCCGGCTATCGTGCGGCTGAGTGCATTCATTCCGGCTTTCGAGGCACTGTATGCTGCGAATCCCGGTGAACAGATTACGGCGGAACCAGAGGACACGTCAACAATTCTGCCATAGTTTTGCTGTTTCATATGTGGAAGTACGGCACGCGAGCAAAGAAACGGACCACGTAGATTGACAGCAATCACTGCATCCCACTGATCGGGAGTCAGCTCGTGTACGGCACCCTGATACGATACCGCTGCGTTGTTGCAAAGAACGTCGATCCTGCCGAACGAATCGAGTGTCACGTCGATCACTGACTGGACATCTGTTTCCTGTGAGACATCGGCACGCACCTCCATCGACTGTACCCCTGTTTGACGAATTTCCTGCGCGAGTTGCTGGAGTCTTGACTCATCTCGGGCACAAATCACAACGTGGGCTCCCTGGTTGGCGTACCCGAGTGCAATTTCACGTCCGATACCACGACTGGCTCCAGTGACGATGGCAACGCGGTCTTTCATCTTCATTGAACAGATCTTTCTATATGCCGAATGAGTTGAACTATGGACACCACGTTTCATTGCTGGAAACGGTTTCAGTATTGAAACTGCACCACCGAACCGTATCAGTTTTGGGTAAGCAATCAAGCAATTAGTAATATCTATTAAGTGGGACCGCCTAAACGATCTCACGTAGACTCGCGTTTAGTCTGGACTTGGACTTGCAATGGCAACAACGCTTATTTTTCAGAGTCTTATTTTCACACATTTCTTGAAGAAAAATTGGCGTCATGAAATGGCTGAACGTCTGGTAACCGGATAACATGAACACCTGAGTGAGACACCATTAAGGTTAGTCATTTGAGAGGAGTTGCATGAAGGACAAACGGATAGAGGAGGCCCTGAATCATTCCGATCCTGTGTTTCAGGCACGACTGGATCTTTTGGCTGCGTTACGGTGGGCTGAGGCATCGGGACTTGGTGAAGGCATCTGTAACCATTTCAGTGTGCTCGTTCCCGGGACAACCGACCATTTTATTCTTAACCCGCAGGGATTGCATTGGTCAGAACTCACACTGAGTGACCTGCTTACCGTGGATGCTGACGGAAAGTTGGTTGAAGGCAGGCACAGGGCAGAACCAACGGCCTTCTTTATTCACTCTCGCATCCATCTGGCGAAACCGAATGCCAAGTGCGTCATGCACACCCACATGCCGTATGCTACCGCGATTGCTTGTAATGAACAGGGACGAGTGGAATGGTGCAGTCAGAATGCGCTGCGCTATTACGGCCGCATTGGCTACGATGACAGTTATCATGGACTGGCCCTGGATCAAAAGGAGGGAGATCGCATGGCTGACCTGGCAGACGCCTACGACGTCCTTTTTCTTGCCAATCATGGAGTGGTGGTTACTGGCGAAAGCGTCGCTTTGGCATTCGATGATCTGTATTACCTGGAGCGAGCCTGTTTAACCCAGGTACTCGCTGAATCTCGTGGAAAGCCGTTAAAAATTATTCCCGAGAACATCTGTCAGGAAACACATCGACAGATCATGGAAGACATGAATCAATCCGATCTGCACCTGAATGCTATCAAACGGATACTGTTAAATCGGTCACCTGACATTCTGGACTAGCCACCCCCGGAGGGTCATCCCAGCCCTCTCTATGTATGAAATCTCACATTCTTTTCTATTGTGCTTGCGATTATACTGGCCAAGTTCAAATCACGGGAGCCTGTGAATGAGAGATCGGTTTGCAAGGGTACTTGTTCTGGCCACAGCGTGCTTGTTCTCATATACGGACACAACCCGGTCAGGGACCCAGAATGTGTACCGTATGGAACCGCTCCACCATCAGTATCCACGGAAGATACTTCCACTTCTGATCCGTTATTGCCAGGAATGCCATCAGGGAGATACGGCGGAGGCGGAAGTTGATCTGAGTCAATTTGAAACGATTGACCACATCCGTCAGGACCTGGACACCTGGTTGCGAATACGGGAAATGCTTGATACCCGCCAGATGCCACCAAAGGATGCCCTTCAGCCGACGGCTGCTGAAAGAACCATACTTCAGAAGTGGGTGCGTGATGTTCTTGCCTTTGAAGCAAGGTCCCGGTCAGGAGATCCGGGCCCGATCGTACTGCGGCGTCTCAACAACGAGGAGTATAACTACACCATTGGTGACCTTACTGGAATCACGACACTCAAACCAACGCGTGAATTTCCGATAGATGGAGCTGCTGGTGAAGGATTCATTAACACGGGCGCTGCTCAGGCCATGTCCCCATCACTGGTTAGCAAATACCTGGATGCTGGCAAACAGATTGCAGAGCACGCTGTTTTACTTCCCGACGGGATAACATTTAGCGAGTTCACTTCAGAACGTGATCGCACCGATGCGTTCATGAAACGAATTCAGAAATTCTACCAGCCCTATGTCGCTTCCATGGACACCGATGGCCAGCCAGCCTGGGTAAACTTTCAACAGGAAAGTCGATTCCCTTTCGAGAAGTATCTGGAAGCGACAATTCGTGAACGAACCGATTTACAGCAACAGAAAATAACGCTCGATGAGGTTGCTTCACGATACCGCCTGAATAAACAATATCTGCGGAGACTGTACCATGAGCTTTCGACGCCATCCGATCAGGATTCACTGGTGCTCGACCAGATTCGCACAAGATGGCAAAGCACAGAGGCCGGTGATCTGAATACACTGGCTGCGGAAATTGACACATGGCAGTCGCGGCTCTTCCAGTTCAACCCGATCGGCCACATTGGACGTGCGGGAGGTCCACGAGCATGGTTAACAGATATCTCACCGGTTACCGTTCAACAGGATTTTGAAATTCAAATGCCCTTGGTACCTTTCGGCGAATCGATCTCAGTACAGTTGATCACCTCAGATGCGGGAGATGGAACCGATAGTGACTGGGTACTCTGGCAGAATCCAAGACTGGTCGGAAATGGAGCGAATATCCCACTGCATCGTGTGATGGGTTTAGCAGACAGGATCGCAGAACTGAGACAGGTAATGCTTGAGAAGACAGAACAGTTTCTTCAAGCAGCAGCTGAAGTGATGACCGCTGGACCGAATGAACTTCGACCGGATTTGAAAACGCTGGCAGTGAAGCATGACGTGGACGCCTCTTCCCTGGCTGTTTGGCTGGATTACCTCGGTGTCGGCGTTGGGGAATTGGTACCGATCACAGCGTACTTGACGAATAAAATTGAAAAGTCTGGGAACTATGATTTTGTAAAAGGCTGGGGCAGACCAGAAACCCCAATAGTGTTGGCCAATCAGTCCGACCAAGAAGTTCGCATTCCAGGGATTGCCAAACCACGGTCGCTGATGGTTCATCCTTCACCAACCCTTTTTGCGGCAGCCGGATGGCGAAGCCCCATCTATGGCATGGTAACGATCGACGCGTTGGTTGGGGATGCCCATCCCGAATGTGGAAACGGCCAGGAATGGTTCTTGCAGCACCGTACCAGCCGAGGAGTCAACACACTCGATCAGGGTAAATTAGGACCGGCTGGACGAGCGACCGTACCGACCATCGAACTCGATCTTAATAAAGGTGACCTGATTTCTCTCATTGTCGGCCCGAATGAAGGAAACCATGCCTGCGATTTGACAGAAATCAATCTGATTGTCACAGAAATCGAGAACCGACAGCGTGTTTGGGATATGGCTTCTGAAATGTCTCTGAATATTCATCTCAGCAATCCGATAGACGATATTCACGGGTATGAAAAAACATGGCATATCTATGAAGGAGAGGTGGCATCCCTGGACACCGAACCAAAACAGACGTTGTCCATTCCCAGGGGCTCGCTGCTGGAACGATGGAAGTCTGAAAAGGATCTCGATAGAAAAGCGTTTCTGGCCGAACAGATCCAGCGGCTCGTGCTGTCCGAGTCACCGAAACCGGGGCAATCTGCCGACGCAAAGCTGGTTCGACAGATCCATGGCCTGAAGGTTGATCTGGGAGACGTGACAACCTTGTCAGGCATCAGATTGGATGAGCGTTTTGGAATACATCCGGATCAAAAGCAGGTTAAACCAGAAGACCTTTATGTATCGGCACCATCGACTACCTCGCTGTCCATCCCAGCTCAGTTGGCTGAAGGCCGCACACTGGTCGTGAGTGGCCGACTGGCTCCCGATCATGGTGCTGAAGGAAGTGTCCAGCTCGACGTCAAACTCGGAAATAGTGACCTGAATCAGGCCCAGGCTCCCAATGGCCCCATTGTGCTCACCGAGGGCAGTAAGGCCAGCAAGCGGATCCATGCGGCATTCCATGATTTTCGGCAACTGTTTCCCCCATCTCTCTGCTACGGTCAGATCGTTCCGGTTGATCGAGTGGTTACGCTGACACTTTTTTTCCGAGAAGATCATCGTCTGCAGCAGCTGATGCTGAACGATCAACAGCGATCGACTCTGGATAAGATGTGGGAAGAGCTTCTCTACGTCAGCCGTGAACCACTAAAATATGAAGTGGCTTTTGAACAGATTCGAGAATTTGCCACCCAGGATCGCCCTGACCTGGTGAAGGAATGGGCCCCGCTGGTTGAGGGTGTCACCGCTCGGGCCGAGCGATTTCGAAAACAAATGATTCGTGACGAACCCATGCATCTTCAGTCGGTCGAAGCGATCGCTGATCGAGTTTGGCGCCGACCGTTGACGGCTGTTGAAAAGGATCAGTTTGGCTATCTTTATCGTCAATTTCGCAATAGCGGTCTTGAGCATCCCGAATCAATCAGACAGCTGCTGACCCGCGTGTTTACCTCACCTGCTTTTTTGTATCGTCTGGAAAGTCCTCCTCAGGGGCAAGAAGCAGCGCCCGTGTCCGATCTGGAGCTGGCAACACGGCTCAGTTTCTTCCTTTGGTCATCGCTGCCAGACGATGAATTAAGGAACGTAGCTGATAAAGGATTGCTGGTGGTTTCCGAAACCGAACCCCATGCCCATCAGGAGCTGACCCGGCAAACTCATCGTATGCTTGCTGACTCTCGCATACGACGCCTGGCAATCCAGTTTGCCTGTCAGTGGTTACATTTACGGAACTTTGATCGTAACGATGACAAGAACGAAAAACTTTATCCGGAATTTCGCCTGTTAAGAGCATCGATGTACGAGGAAACCGTACAGTTTTTCAGTGATCTATTTCAAAATGATGGCTCTATCCTGGAAATGATAAATGCAGACTATAGCTTCCTGAACTCCTCTCTGGCCCGTCATTACGAAATTCCACTGCCAACAGACACGGACTCAAAAACAGATCGACTGTGGCAACGTGTGAATGGAGTCCAGTCCAGAGGCCGGGGCGGCATCCTGGGTATGGCATCGTTCCTGGCTAGTCAATCGGGAGCCTCTCGAACCAGTCCGATCCTGCGTGGCAACTGGATTTATGAAACATTGCTCGGAGAACGCCTGCCACGTCCTCCTGCCAACGTACCGCAGTTACCAGAGGCTGTACCTGACGGTCGGACGGCCAGAAAGCTGATTGAAGAACACACCCGTGCGGCCGCCTGTGCTCAATGTCACGACAAGATTGATCCCTACGGGTTTGCACTGGAACAATATGATGCGGTCGGACGAAAAAGAATTCCCTATGTCGATACGTCAACCAAGTTGAGTGACGGCACGGAGCTTTCGGGCATCGACGGCCTGCGTGATTATCTGATCAACACACGTCGTGAAGATCTGGTAGGACAATTCTGTAAAAAATTACTCGGATACTCTCTGGGGCGGGCGGTACAACTGTCCGATGAACCCCTGTTGGACAAGATGCAACGCCAGCTTGCCAAAAACAACTATCGATTCAGTGTGGCAGTTGTGATAATAGTAACCAGTCCCCAGTTTCGGGAAATACGCGGGTTGGCCGCGACCGATTAAACAGATAACGGAGTAACAAATAATGATTGACCACCGTTTATCTCGTCGAAGCATGTTAAGGGGGCTGGGGGTCAGTATGGCGCTGCCCTGGATGGAGTCCATGCAGGTATGGGGAGACGTGTCTTCCCCCGTGGGCGTATCAAGCGAAGCTCCAACACGTATGGCAATCCTCTTCTCTGGATGCGGTTATCATCGCCACCAATGGTGGGCGGAAGGCCAGGGTCCCGAGATGGAACTGGGCAAAGTTCTGCAGCCCCTGAATGACTTCAAGGAACGCATGATCTTTATCCGGGGGTTATACAACGCCGAGGCCTTAAAAGGTAATATTCACAGTTCACAAACAGGCAATTTACTGTCCGGTGCACCTCTGGCCTCAGGTGGCCAGATTCAAAGTGGTACCAGCGTGGACCAGGTGATTGCCCAGCAGATTGGACACCGGACGAAGTTACCCAGCCTGGTGCTCGGCTGTGAAAAGGCTAACCCTTCGGTACATAAAGATTATTCGATGCTCTACAGTTCGCATATCTCCTGGTCGAGCCCGACCACACCTACTCCACTGGAAGTTTATCCAGCCCTGGCTTTCGATCAACTGTTTAAAGATAGCCGACAAAAAAGTGACCAAAGCGTACTGGATGCGGTCCTTTCCGATGCCCGGGACATTCGCCGATCGATTAGTCGACTGGACCAGCAGAAACTGGACGAATACCTGAACAGCGTTCGTGAGATTGAACAGCGAATCGAACGTGCAGGCAAGCGAGGTGAATTACAGGGATGGCGCCCCACACTGACCGAACCTAACATTCCTCGCCCTTCAGATGGCTATCCACAGGATATCGTCGAACACATGCGATTAATGAGTGACATTCTGGTACTGGCTTTTCAGACAGACACGACTCGCATTTGTACACTCAAGCTGAACAATGACCATGGAACATTACGTTTTCCACATCTCGGTGTAGATTACATGATCCATCATTTGTTGTCACACAGTGATACAGAAGATTGGTTGAAAGTGAATCAGTTCTTCCTGGAACAAATGGCTTATATCGCTGGCAGGCTGGACAGCATTCAGGAAGGTGAACGAACCGCCCTGGATAACTCGATGCTGATGCTGTGTTCCAGTATGATGAGTGGTCACCATGATGCGACACAGCTACCCGTTGTAATGATCGGTGGGGGCGGAGGCCAGCTGAACGGTGGTCAGAACCTGAACTACCTGGAACATGAAAACCGACAGATGTGCCGCCTTTATCTCAGCATGATGGCCAAGATGGGGGTACACCTGGACCGTTTTGGTGATGCGACCGAAGCACTGCCAGAAGTATAACTGTGGGATGATTTCTGCAAAGGAGTCCTGGTTATTCAAGTGGCTAAGGGGCGACACTAAGTGGTACTGAATACCTCAGTCGTTTCACAAGTGTTCACCCGTCAGTCCATTGCATTCCATTTCTTTCAGATAATGGCGATCAAAAGCAGCTGAAATACTTTCCAAGTTCGAATAAAGCCCCGGCTGATA
>CAXEIY010000183.1:0-22276 GCA_963996245.1 uncultured Planctomycetia bacterium
CTGAGTCGAACGTGTATACTGTCCCTGCTGTGCGCCCGCCTGAGTAAATGACCCCAGTAAAAGACCGAACGCTGCGGTGGCCCCCAACCATTTTGATCTCACTTCATCCCCCTCCCGTCCCTGATTACGTGACAAGTTACTCACATTCATTCAGTAACATCGCGTATCTATTGCGCGTGAACCGTGCCCTGCGGTAAGAATACGGATACGAGTATGGGAAACACATCGTCTGCTCAGGACTTATACATTCAACATTTTCTTTGCATTTCATCAGAAGGTAAAACATTATTAATGCGACGGTAATTCAGGTTGTAACGGCTGTATGATTTGAGGATAGCAAGTGCCGTTTATCGGACTCAGCTGGACAGAGTATGAGTCCACACTCAGAAGGTCGGTCCTGACACCCCTGCCATGCAGCACCGGATTTTGGTTTCCCTGTCAGGAAACAGCTGCCTTCAAGGGCACCAGAACCCAAAGCGATTTCCTTTACCCGGGAATCTGTAAAGGTGCACCCTGGACCTGCTGCCACCGCTTATGCTGAGCGGCGTTTAACAAGTCGATCACCTCCTGGCGTGAGGAAGTTCGAATCTCTTGTAATTGATCGCGCCATTTCTGCAGGGTCTCTGTATCGGTCTCTTGCGGCGTACCCAAACGCTGAAACAATCGCAGGGTCCGCGAGCAGATGTTATCAATGGCTTCCTGCTGCTGTGTATCCAGTTCCAGCGTGCAACTGATTTCAGGCCACGCAAACACAAACGGCCCTTCCTGCTGCTGAAAGATGATCTCACGGTACCGCTGATGCTGCTTAGAGGTGAGAATTTTAGTCAGCTTCTGATGGTAATACGTACGCACCTCATCACGCACGTGACGATAAACTCTGCTGACACGATCAGTCTGCTGTTCCAACGGCAATGACCGGAGACGTCGAAGCTGTTTACGTAACTCGCGGCGATGAACCTGGGCAAGTTCCTTAAGCAGAACATCCACCTTTTGAATCTGGTCTGACTGAAGGTCCAGCTCTCGTTGTACCGGTCGCTTCAAAATCAAATAAAGATGCCGTTCGAGGCGCCGTGTCCCACGCTGTGCCCCCGCGTAAAGAGAAACGGCTGGCGAGACAATCAATGAAATCACCAGAACAGCCAATGTCCCATTCGTCAGACAATTATGATTCACCAGGCTTCTCACCAGAGGAGCGGTCCTTTCTTTTTTGACATCCTGACCTATCGTAATTGCGATGGATGCCCCTTGCAACAATCCCTGGTTGAACCCCGGTTGTACCGGTGTAGAATACAACACGCGGTTTGTTACCTAAACACATGGAGATCTGCATCCAATGATTATCGAATCCCTGAAGCTTTATCCGGCCAGTGTTGCCCGCCAATATGCAACCGTTATCGCCCAGGAAGGCGGCACCGCAGCTCGAACTGTCGATCGATCCCATTTTCTGTTTCTCGAACTGTCAACGGATAACGGGCTCCATGGATGGGGAGAGATTTCAGACATCGAACCGGACGAATATCCCGATCCGGAAGGCTATGAAAAAACACTGTCCGCTTTTATGACGTCGCGTAATCCATTCGACATACAACCGTACCATCGGGACTTTTCTGAACATTTCTCCCTCAAGGATGGTTCGTTGGCGCGTGTCACTTCGTGCGCCCTGGAAATGGCCATGTACGATCTCCAGGGACAGGCAACCGGGCGCTCGGTCAGCGACTTGATCGGAGGACGCGTGCGTAATGACGTACTCATCTCCTGGGTTGCTTATATTCGCGAAGACCTGGCATTGCTGCGTGAGGAAATCCGACAGAAAACCGCAGAAGGATTTCGGGCATTCAAGCTGAAAGTCGGAGTCGACATGGATCTGGATGAAGCGCGTCTTGCCATGCTTCGTGAAACAGCGGGTAAAGAGGCACTGATCAAAGTGGATGCCAACGAAGGCTGGTCTGTCAGCGAAGCCATTCAGGCTATTAACCGGCTTGAGAAATACGGACTTGCCGGCGTAGAGACTCCAGTAGCCCGAGAAAATCCTGCGGACATCGCGCAGGTTCGAAAAAAAGTACAGGTACCCATTCTCGAACATGTCTCCGACTTGTCCTATGGACTCGATCTGATCAAAGCCGATGCGGTAGATGTGTTCAACATCGCGACCACCGGATGTGGTGGCATTTTCCCGGCACGCAAGGTAGCCGCGCTGGCCGAATCGGCTGGTTTAGGTGTCCTTATTGGCAGTACTGTCGAAATGGGACTCGGCACCCTGGCCCAGATTCATCTCGCGACCACAACTCCCAACCTCACACTGCCCAGTGACCTGATCGGACCGGGAATGTATACCAAAGACATTCTTCATGATCCGGTGGAATATCATAAGGGAACCCTGCGCTACACAGAAAACAAAGGACTGGGAGGAACCGTAGACCGGAAAAAACTTGCCGCTTTACAGCAAGACACCGACTCGTGACAGGTGCCCTGCAACCCGCTGCCAACCCATCGTTTGATGCTCTTGGAAACGACCGTTAGCTGGTTAACCCAGTGCTTTCAAAGCGTCTTCGACAATCTCGATCGTCCGGTCCAGATCCTGGTCACTGTGAGCAAGGGACAGATATAACTTGCCCCCCGGGGAACAGTACACACCACGGCGAATCAGTTCATACCCAAACTGAACTGCCTTTTTCTTGTCCGCGTGAAGCATGTCACGATGGTCTCGCAGTTGCTGGCGATCCGTAAACAGGACCTGCAGAACCGGACCTTCACCCAGAACCCGTAAAGCAATGCCCAATCTGTCGGCCACCTCGGTAATACCGGTTGAAAGATGGGCACCGATCGCATGAAAGCGATCAAAAACACCCGGACCTTTCAACACTTTCAGCGCTGCTACACCGGCAGCGCTTGCAATCGGATTACCGGTCAAGGTCCCACTAAGAAAACAATAGGAATCCCCCTGCTGACGCTGGATCGGGTCGGCCAGATCCAGCAAATCTCGACGCCCCACGATTGCGGAAAGGGGATATCCTCCGGACATCGCTTTCCCGTAGCATGCCAAATCAGGAAGTACACCATAGCGTTCCTGCGCACCTCCCCAGGCAATACGAAATCCGGTGACGATTTCATCAAAAATCAGAATAATGCCCGCTTTGGCAGTCGCTTCTCTCAGTGATTCCAGGAAACCCGGTTCCGGTTTCAGAACACGTTGCAGTGGCTCAACAATGACCGCAGCCAATTCGGACTGATGAGCGTCAATAATGGCGGCTGTCTGTTGCGGATCATTAAACGGTGCAACCAGTACCTCTTGACTGACTCCGGGAGAAATTCCAGCACAGTCAGGGGCAGCTTGGGGAAAGTCAGGTGGATCGGAAGGTGCCGCGGAAAGCTGGCCCATATCATGGCTACCGTGCCATCCACCTTCAAATTTCAGCACTTTGTTCCTGCCTGTCGCGGCACGAGCGATACGTAAAGAAAAGTAGGTCGCGGCACTGCCCGTTGTTTGATAGCGAACCGCTTCTCCGCAAGGCACTGCCGTTACCAGAGTCTCAGCCAGCTGTACAGCCGGCTCACTGAGTGCAAAAAAGGTAGAACCCGATGCAGCCTGTTGCTTAACAGCCTCAACAATTTCCGGATGAGCATGTCCCAATAACAACGGGCCACTACCCAGCATGTAATCGATATACTCGCGATCTTCCGCGTCATACAATTTACTGCCTTCGCCCCGAACCATTACCATTCGGATATCTTCCGGTAGACGCAGCATACCCAGGCAGGCGCCGGGAATATATTTTTCAGCGGTATTTAACAGGCTCTGTTGATTCATTCTTTTTTCTGACCAGAAGGTCAAGACTCCTTTTCCCGGTTGGCCGGTTATCCACTTTCACATGGAACCGATCTGGCTACAAGAGATGAGGGTTCTGACACGATGAATTTCAAGCAGGAATTGTACCACGGGCACACGTCTGTCCCTCTTCAAAAAACACCTGTCCGCGAAATGCATCCGGAAACACAAGGAACCACTCAACCCGGAAAACTCGCTGCCCGGCGTGCCTATCGGTATGCATCACCGACACAAATATGGATGGAGAAAGCAATCCGTCAGAACAACGCAGTCACGGGGCTGCCATCTGAAATACGAACCGGACGCCCCAGTGCATCCGAGACAGTCGTTTCAGGGGACAGTCCGAAAGCATGGTAAATCGTGGCCGCAAAATCATTCGGTGTAACCGGCCGATCTTTAACATAAGCCCCCTGGTAATCGCTGGCGCCGAAAACCTGCCCTCCCTGAACACCACCTCCAGCGAGAATCTGTGAATAACACGGGGCCCAGTGATCCCGCCCAGCATTCGCATTGATCTTGGGGGTACGCCCGAATTCACCAGTTACGGCAACCAGCGTTTCCTCTAGAAGACCCCGTTGCTGGAGATCTTCCAGCAAGGTCGAAAAAGCACGATCAAAAGAAGGTGCGCAGTAATCATGTTTGAGCATTTCGACGCCTTTCAAAGCCCCTCCACTACCGCAAAATTCTTTTGCTGATCCATGATTGTCCCATAGATTGAACTGGCAACCTTTCTTGTCAAAGAAAGTCCAGAAAACATTCACCACCCGAACCCCTGCTTCGACCAGACGACGTGCCAGTAAGAAACTCTGGCCATACTCGTTTCGCCCGTATTGATCCCGCAGCGCTTCCGATTCCCGTGTAACGTCAAATGCACGATTGGCATCTGTACTGGAAAGCATGGAAAACGCCTTTTCGTAATACTCCTGCAGTTGTTGTCCACTATCAGGAAGCCGTTCTGACGTGTCCGGATTGTCGACGCGTTGCAGCAAAGCATACCGGCGATCCAGTCGCTGGCCGTCTACTCCATCACTCAGGGCAAGTGCCTCAATGGGTAGATCCGTGTCTAAAAGGGAGTTTTTCGCCTCTTTATTCAGTACAAACGGATCATACACCGGACCAAGAAAGCCTGCCGACTGTCCCTTGTAAGGCGGTGAATAAGTGGTAAAGGGACGGGGGAGGATGACCCAGGGCGGCAGAGACCCTGTGGGTCCAAACAACCGATGCAAATTACCCCCCCAACCGGGATGGTCATCCCGGGCAGCATACAGCTCAGCAGGACGTACCGGAATTTGCCCGTGAAGCGTATGTACAATCGCTCCACCATGTCCGTTGTTGGCATGTGTCATGGATCGAATGATGGCCAACTTGTCCGTATGCCCCGAAACCTGTGGCAAAAGCTCTCCGATGCGAATCCCCGGAACGCGTGTTTCGATGGGATCAAAAACACCACGTATTCCGTCAGGGGCCTCTGGTTTCAGATCCCAGAGATCCAGATGTGCCGGTCCTCCGCAGAGGAATATAAAAATACAGTTTTTTGCCCGTGTGCCAGGATCTGAGGCTGAAGATCGGGCCTGTTCGGCCTGCAGCAACCGTGGTAGAGATACTCCTGCTACTCCAAGCCCCCCTTGCTTCAGGTAGGCACGCCGCGTCATCCGACTCATTTTTTCAGCAGCAATCAGTTCCATAATCCGTTTCATCTCCCTGAAAACCGTCAGGCTATCATCCCGGCTCAGCGCTGCTCGCACCGCCCTTGTCAAGGCTCATGTTATTGTATTACAAACATCCCCCATTACAAAAGCGGTCCCACTAAATTTTTAACCTTCGCTGTCACCCAGCCACTGCTTCCAGGTAGCTAACCTGGAAGCACCCCGGTATTCTCAACGATTCGGTTTGCGGCGTCATGTTCACTCCACTCACCTGAAATGTCGGCCACAGAGAGACCGTCCCTGCATCGCTTTTGGAATATCGTATCCCGCACAGTCCATGAGCGTAGGTGCCATGTCAAGCAGATGACTTCCGCTCACTTCGCCAATAGGCTGCATCGACGGATCAGAAAAAATGAACGCACCAAACTGAGCGTGATTACAATCGTCAGGCCCGGTATCGTTCTCATGCTGATAAACGCTGGAATACCCAACTCCTCCAATGGAACGCCAATAGAGCCCACCAAAATGCACCAGCAGATCAGGAGCAATACGAGTTACCTTACGGTATATCTCTTCGGGTCTGAAGACCTCTGTGCCCATCTTACTTCCTGTATCATCGAGCATGGATTCAAAACGTTGTTTGAGTGTCGTTCGCAAAGGCTCATAGTCTTCAGGTTCAATAACTCCCTGCGGTTCACGATCTTTAAGATTGAAAAAAATCCTTGCGTAATAGCCTCCTTCACTCCAGACACGGGTCTTCTCCCAATTCACCTTTAACTGTGAAAAGGGCGTTATGCTTTCAGGATACTCATGCAGCACCAGAAGCCCCTGCTGAATGAGCCACTCATTCACACAAAATCCACCGTCCAATCGCTGCGCTCCATGGTCGGAAACAACCAATACCACCGTCTGATCGTCAATTAACTCCATCAGACTTCCAAACTCTTCATCGAGGTGTTGATAATAGTCACGAATCACATGTTGATATGGATTGCCCGGTTGATGATCGCGATGCAATGGATCATGGTATTTCCAGAAACCGTGATGCATCCGATCCAGTCCGATATCAACAAACTGAAAATAGTCCCATGACTCGTTCTCCATCAGATGTCTGACTACCTTAAACTGACTTCGACTCACCCTTAGTATTTCGTCTTTCAACCATGTTTTGTCGTCTGTTCGAAATCCTCTTACATCAACCGGATAAGTACCGACCAATGCATCAATCTGCTGCCTGAGCTCCGGAGGATGAGTGTACGTGGATCGAGCGGTGTCAGGTGTCAGAAAGCAACCAACGGAAATACCCTGTAATTTGCGAGGTGGATAACCGGGAGGAACTCCCACCACGATCGAACGCTTATCCTCTCTTGCGAGGTAATCCCATATCGCCGGTTCCTGAATCGATCTGGAACTGACCACTCCAAGCCCCTCGTAGGAATAGTCTGTTCGATTTCTAAAACCATAAACTCCAAGTGAACCAGGATCCTGCCCCGTAGCCAGACACATCCAGGCAGGAACCGTAATGGGCGGAATTACACTTTCTAACCGCCCATATATCCCACGTCCCATCAAACGTTTGAAATGAACCAGTCCTTCCTGTTCGAACAGAATTTCCGGGGCCGCACAATCCAGGCCCAAAACAAGAATTTTCTTATGGCTCATGAATTCCACTGCCTGAATTTTTGACTTTCCATAGCCCGTCTACCCCCGTTGCGTAAGGTGTTTCACTGGGTCTTTTCTCGAACGATTATTGTCATTTTCGCACCATACCCGATCACGGATCCTTCAACGGCTGTCCGCGCAGCTTATTGTTCTTGCTGCAGCCATCCATTCTACCTGGAAATCATCCGTACACCATCCATACGGTTGCCAGGAATGCCACTTCGATTCCTGTTGATTGGTCGGTCCAGAAGAAACGAAAAATGAATCCAGACGGGTTATCCGCGGTGAACATTACTTGTACTACATTTAAATGGCCCTCGATGTGATGCATTACGCAGCGGTTAACTTAATTGGAACGCCTGTGGTTCAGATTCTTCCTTTAATGCCATTTATAGTGTCTAAAAAGAAATCCCGTACGCTTTCAATGCACCTAAAAACCTCTCTCAAAATACACATAACTCTTTTTATTAAAAACAGTTATGTCACCAGGAACCCGTTTTTTCTTTATCCACTAATTCCTGACTTATTGCAATTTGTGACCTAGGATTAAAACAGGTGTTCCAAAAACCGACAACGTGTTTACCTGGTCCCAAATTGCGGCGGGGGCCCGAGAATTACTTTTCATGACCTATTCCGAATCACAAACGATTGACACCCGACCTGTTGAATCTCAGGCGGTGACTCCAGGACTGGGATATAGTTTCGAATCCAGGCGCGACACCAGCCAGGAACCGTTGAGATCCACTCGTGATCGATGGAGACCTGATTCACCCGTCAAACGACCAAAGGGACAATTCCTCGTCATATGTATCGCATTACTTTGTTGTGGTTTTGCCGCCTATCACATCTGGAACACCTTTTTCCGGTACCGTGCCTATGGGACCGTCCATGCACGTCTGGTAAAACTCACCTCGCCTTCGAATAGCTCCATTACCTATCTTCACGCCGATGAAGGAGACCGGGTAACCCAGGGGCAGGCCATCGTTTCCGTAGAACAACTCGAAAAACAACACCGACTCGATGAACTCCACAATCAATTACGTTTAGCCGAAGCAAACCTGAGTGCGGAAGTTTCAAAACTAAAATCACAACGTCAATGGGAACACGATCGCCATCACGGTGCGCGAACCGAGCACTATCGTCTTCTGGGTACTTATCTTGAACAGAAAATAATGCTTACCGGGCAACAGTTCACACTCCATCGAATCAAACGGCTTCATCAACGCAAAGCCGCTGTTGATGAAGAACTGGAACAAGCCAAACTGGCAGTTACCGGACAACGAATCAAAGTTGAAAAACTGAAAGATGCGGTCAGTGAATCCGAAAAAAGAGTTGCACCGATCTCGGACAATAATGAAACCGGAACGCTGCTATTAAAGCCACATCTCATGAAACTTGAATCGTTACAAGCAGAAATCGATCGAGTACGTGAGCAACTGAAACAAGGTGAAATTTGCGCCCCCTTAAATGGTACGGTTATTCGAAGATACCACAGTGTTGGGGAACAGGTGAAGGAACACGAGCCACTCTATTCGATGCTGGATGAGCATTCACTGGAAATCATTCTCTACATTCCACAATCATCCAGTGATCAGTTTGAATATGGCCAGGAACTGTCTCTAAACATTCCCCCCTACCCAGAACCTCTACTCGCCAAAATAGTTCGATTCGGTGATCAACTCGAGTTTGCTCCTGATAACCTGTCGCGATACTACCGCCAAAACACCATGCTGCTACCGGTACACCTCAAACCCTATCCCGAGTATTCCAGATGGATGGCACTTCGTATCGGTCAAGTTGTCATGTTATCGCGGTAACAGTCCAACTCACCCTCTTAGAGCATGTTCTACTATGACTTTCCCAGTCACACGGACAGTACAAACTGACCATTCCGCACGGATCACTCCTGTTTCCGAACGAATGGATCGGAAACAGGAACTTCGTCTGTCCGTAACGATCATACCCGTACTTTCCGATATGAGTCCGGACCGTTCTGGTCGGGTTGATGGATATACTAGATCCTTCAGCCACAAAGGAGTGATCCTCGATCTAGCTACTCGCCAGAAACTCACTTCATCAGTGATTATTGCCCTGGAATATCAACCCGGACATTATCGCCACGCGCCACTGGAAGTTCAGTGCTCGACACCGGTAACCCCTCAGCATATCTGTATCGAAGCGCATTACGGAGGTGTCGCTTCCGAGCTATTTCAGCCAACATTTCTCCGTCCGACACTCGACCTCCAATCCATGCGATTTCATTTCGGTAAACATGAAACCCTGCTGACTCAATGGGAACAGGTCGGTGTACTTTGGAAAAAGCCACTGGATTGTATTCAGGTATGTAATAAATGTGGAAGTCTCCCCACTTTTCGAAAGGGGTGTCCTCAATGTGGATCAGGATATCTTTTGAACGACCGTCTCATTCATCACTATTCCTGCGCACATGTCGGGCCAGCTGTAGATTTTGACACTCCGGAGTCCATTTCCTGTCCGAAATGCCTTGTCCGTAATCTGGTCGTCGGTGCCGACTTCGAACATCTTACCGGTATTTGCCGGTGCAATCGTTGTTCCTGGTCTGGCCAAGACACCGTGTCCATCGCCCACTGCCTCCATTGCGGTCATCGTGACTGTGCCGATCAGATGTCACACCAGGAGATCTTTGAGTATCATGTTGAACAACTGGATCCATTGGATTTCGGACCAGACGCCTGAACAGATTCTCCTTCTGTTCGGTGCCATCCTGCTGATCGATTCCCCCCGGTATCTGTTCGGTGATCTGATCATCTGTTTATGGGACTCCCTGGCCCGCTTAATCCCTGACCGGAATCGCAACGTCGCCACAGCACCGGCACCCTATCTTCCAAGTGTTTGTGTCCTTCTGGCAGGACACAACGAATCGGACACCCTTGGCGCGACTCTTTCGTCTATCTGGGGTACCTATCCCAAACTGGAAATCATTGTTATCGATGACGGATCACAGGATAACACGCACCAGGTAGCTACCTCTTTTGCTGCGACACACCAGGACGTTATGGTATTGAGACGTTCACGCCGGGGCGGGAAATCGTCGGCTTTGAATTTTGCACTGTCCTATGCTCGTGCAGAAATCATTGTAGCTGTAGACACGGACTCTCATCTTGGTCCCAATGCTATCTGGGAAATCATTCAGCCCCTTCGTGATCCCGGTACCGCGGCTGTTTCAGCGGCCGTACTCCCACGCAATCCTTTCACCAACATGCTCACCTGGCTCCAATCATATGAATACTTTCACAGTACCCTCGTTGGTCGTCTCTTTTCTGCCCGTCTGGGTACCCTCAGCATTGTTTCAGGTGCATTTGGCGCCTTCCGAAGATCCGTTCTACAGCAAGTATCTGGATGGGATGTCGGCCCTGGAGAAGATGGCGATCTGACCTTACGGATCCGAAAAGCTGGATTTCGAGTCGCCTTCGCACCGTTTGCACAGTGCTTTACGAAAGTACCCGTAACCTGGAAACATCTCATTCAACAGCGCCGACGGTGGGACCGATGTGTCGTAACCTATGAATGTAGAAAACATCTCGACATGGGATACCTCTTTAACAATCACAACTTCCAGATTCGGAACTTTCTTACACTCCTGGACCGCTGGTTTTTCAACGTTTTCTGCGTTTATGCGTTTTTCGCGTATGGTATCTGGATGACAATTACCCTGAGTAACCAGCTGGACAAACTTTTCCTTACCTGTTACCTGTTTTATCTGTCCATCTCCCTGATGCAGGTATTCCTGGTCTTGTTCTATTCGATTAATCTCCGACGTGACCTGATCGTGTGCCTCATCACTCCCCTGATGCCGTTCTACCACGTCTTTCTGAAAGTCATATCGCTGATTGCCATTACGGAAGAATTGCTCTGGCGAAGGTCATTCCAAGACAATTTTGTGCCTGTTCACGTACGACAAAAAACCTGGCGATGGTAGCTCTGCTCAGACCCGGTACTCGCACGCTCCAAATGCAGTATCATGATGACGGATTGCACCAGAACTAGGGAATTTTCTGAAAAAGCGAAGTTTAAGGCGCAAAACGGCCGATACGTGTGTAGCGGTTACAGCGTTTACAACGCTGCGCACAATCATGACGGTCCAAGTTTCAGCTAGGTCTTCTGTTCATCTTTACGATGATTCGAGCAGGCAGGCTGACGAATCGAGGAGAACAGCTTATGGGGCTGACTAAGTTGTTTAATAGCAATGCATTGAGGTCTTTTTTTGCGATCCCAGTATTACTGGCTGGACTCGGTAGCCTTACCGGGTGTCAGGTCGATATAGGGGGTCAGACTCTGCCTTCACCATGGTATCTGGACGACGATGTCCAATATTTCGCACCTGGAACTGAGTTCCCGTTTGCTAATGAGGCGGCGGCACTAGACGAGTATAGCAAAAACCAGTAATCACGTTCTTACAGTCATTGCGGACTACCTGCAAAGGGATGTCCGCAATGCTGTTTGATTTCGTGTGGTGATTGATTTGCCGGCTTACTGACCCACCCATTGCGGTATGCCTTGGGAATACCTCGTATCCGAACGCGCTGACCAGACAAGCATTCGTTGTGGATCTGGTCAGCACACGTATTTCTCACCATTCGGGAAGACTCTTTTATTTTCCCCAAGAGTTGATGCGCACATGCCGTATCACTCAGCGAATCACTATGTCACCCACCGCCTGTGTTGAGAAGAGCCGATCAGATCAGGTTGCACTTATAAAGCGTTCTACCAGACTTCCGGATAACAGGCTCCCTCCCACACAACCAAGAACCCACAGGATAATTAAGCAGAGCATATAACCTTCTGCTCTCCTGAAATCCCGTATGTGGCTACTGAAAATTTTCAATAGTGCCTGACTCGCATAGACGTACACAGGTGCCATCAAAGGCAGGAGAAATCGATCACCCGAAGCAATCGGAACATACCATCCGAATAACACCACAAAAAGAAGTCCCCAAGTAATACCCAAAACATCCCAACCCTTTTCTATCCACATACCAAGGCCTGCCAACAACAGCCAGGTGATACCAAAAAAAACACGGGTCTCTCCCAGTGGTGTTGGTCCCAGTGTTCTGCAGAAAATAAATAACTCATAAACCACACCACGAGCCATTCTCATCATAATTTCCCCCGGGTGATGCTCGGAAAAATAACGACGGGCAGCCTGAAACGTCGTTTCTATTTCCTCCAATGACCGGCTGGGATCTGACCTCTGGAGCGCTTCACTGAAAGTGTCTGTGAATAGAAACGCCGTGTTCGAATTGTAAAAAGGGCTGCCATACAAAGTCATATTGCGAACCAGCAAAGGTGACGTAACCATCAAAAAGCAAAGACCTGCAACCGATGTGATTCTTTTCCATCCGGCGGCATGTTTTTGTCCGAACTTTTTCATTAAAAAGTCCGGGATACACAGCGTGCCAATAAGACCGACACAGAGTAGTAACGCAGAAGCCTTGGTTAAATACGCAAGACCTGCAAATACCCCGATCGCGATCCCCCCAGTCCATACTGACTTCCTGTAAACCGGTCCGTCTTTAACGCCGCTCATTTCCGAAAAGCAGAACATATGACGATGGCAACTTAACCATAGCAGTACGCTCCAGAGCACTAGCAGTCCTTCACAGGAAATACGGGAAGCCGCATGACCAAACGCAAAATTGGTTGCAAGCAGCAGTGTGGTGATTGCGGACACCGGAGCACCAAACTGTCTGGCAATAGACCAGGCCAGCAGTAACAGGACTACTCCTCCTACGGCAACAGACAGGCATTTGGAAACCAAGAAACGAATTTCCTGATCGACATGAGGAACAACCAATGCCAACAGAGCCGGATAGAGGGGATGACGATTGGCCTCACGATAATCCCCCTCAAACATCCGCTGAATCAATGTCGCCTCACGTTGTGAATCAGCCATATCCTCGGTGAGTATTAGATATTCACGCTGATCCGTATTTAACCGATAATTCAGCGGGACAAAACGTGCCATTAATACTGAATAACTCGCCACGGCAACCAGAAAAACAATCAACCGTGTCCGGAGACTCAAGGCACGGTTTCCGGATGCCCAAAGCGTGGCATACCCGGTCATTGTTCCGCCCCATCTTTCCAACTGGTCATCAGAAGCAAAGGTGATCGTTAACAGACACCCAAGCACAATCGTACTCACAAGCAATGCACAAAAAGCCACCCAGGAAAGTCCTCCAACCGCCGGAAACTCACTCTGATGGGGCAGAAGCACCGCTATTACCAGGGTCATGCAAACCGATGCCAGCAGGCAAGCAATTCGAAACCGGATAAAAGTCTGAAATGACATATAAAAATTCATCTATTGCTGCTACATAGTCCAGTATTCCGGTCACCTGTTCTCGTGCATTAATTCAATGGGTAACCGACATCGCCTCGTTACCCTCATCATCGCTACTACTGAAATGCAGTGCAATGGTGCTCCTGCAGTTAACTTCCCGGGAAAATGACAGCTAGCCCGTTACTCCGTCCCCGATCTTGCTCCTCGTTTAGTAAATACTGCAAAACGCATCTACGAATCATACGATCCCACTACACCTTCGGTCTCCTAAATGATCTGTACTTACTTACGGCTGCCTGTATTGGATATTTCCCGCCGCAATCCCTACAACCGTTAATGGCTACCTATTTAAACTCTGGAAAGGATCCGTCGCATACTCGATTCCATAATCCTTACGTGATCTGCTGTAAAGAACTTGAATTCGGCACAATTTCAAACAGAACGCATGGACACATCGCCGATATTGCTGAATACCCGAAGGTTTCAATATCTTTCACAATAAATCTGATTCCATGAAGGACCACGAATTCAACACGGACCTTCGAGTCTCCTCATACTCCTCTCGAATCAGTCCCGTTGTCATTATGGCACCGTCCGAACGAGCAACTCAACGAATGCAACAGGAACGAACTTTCCGAACTGATCTGCTGGCTATCACCTTACTGGTCGTTACCGTATTTCTCCTATTGAGTCTCGGTACCTATCACCCGTCAGACCCTCCCACCAGCCTGGTTTTCCCGGCAAGAACAGCACCGCTTAATCTGTGTGGAATTTATGGTTCAACCGCCGCTCAAACCATGGTCCATTTATTTGGATTTGGAGCGTATCTAATGGTAGGAAGCATGGGTATTGCAACCGTTATGCTGTTCGCGCGGATAGGTCTTGTAGATTCGGGTTTGCGCATTACAGGCTGGTTCATGACCTTTTGTGCATGTTGTGTGCTTCTGTCAATGACAGCCCCCCATCTGGGTAGTGGTTTTCTTCCCCCCATTGGTTCAGGAGGACTACTGGGAACTTTCGGACTAACTCTGACCGACCAACTTTCGCCACTCGGCATCGGATTGACTCTGGGTAGCTTACTGTTGGTTGGCCTGACCCTCGTCCTGGACCAATGGATGATTCAACTGATCTTGTCACCGGTCCGTGTTCCCTTCCAATTGCTCTCCGCAGTCAAACAGCGTAACGCTGGTCGAACCGCAGAAAATACACAAGGCGTCATGCAACAGGATGTGTACGTTTCAACTGAAGAACCTTCTCAAGCAAAATGGGAAGCTGCTGATGATGGGCAAGAGGTTGCACTGGATGTTGACCTGTTTGCCGAAAAGGACGAATCATGCATTGATTCGGAAAATTCCAGTTCTTCCGATGCTCAGGAATCCAGCGCACCCATCCCGGTTAACACCCCTTCTCGTGTACGCAAAAAACAGGAACAAGAAGCCGAAGAAGAAGTGATCGCGGTACTCGACGCGGCAACGGAAAAACCACCTGAAACAGAACACGTTCTGCCCTCACTCGAGCTCCTCTCTACACGGGATACCTTTCCATATGAAGAACACGAACAGACTGTCCGCAAGAAGGCCGAGATACTGGAACAGACTTTTGAAGATTTCGGATACGATGTAAAAGTTGTGGAAATTGACACCGGACCGGTCATCACCCAATACGAAATCGAGCTCGAAGCGGGTTTACGTCTTTCCAAAATCATGGGTCTCTCTGATGACCTAGCTATCAAACTACGAGTCCCTAGCGTTCGAATTGTTGCACCCATTCCAGGAAAAAACACGGTTGGAATTGAAATACCCAACGAAAAACGTGTTCTCGTACGTCTGAAAGAAGTCATTGAAGATGCCGAAAATGAAACCGAGACAATGCGTATCCCCCTGTTCCTGGGAAAAAATGTTAGTGGAAAATCCGTGGTGTGTGATCTCGCTGACATGCCGCACCTACTGATCGCAGGTCGTACTGGAACCGGAAAAAGTGTCTGCCTAAATTCCATCATACTCTCCATTCTAATGACCCGTGATCCCGACGAAGTTCGCCTACTTATGGTCGATCCTAAAATGGTCGAATTGGCTCCCTATCGTCAGATTCCGCATTTAATGCATCCAGTAGTTACGGATATGAAAAAGGCCGAAGCCATTCTTGCATGGGCCGTAGATAAAATGGAGGAACGATACGAATTACTGGCCCGAACGGGAGTTCGACATGTCGATTCTTACAACAACCTGGATCCGGAAACGATAGCTGAGAGGCTCGGGCCGATGGATGAAGACGAATCCGCACGTATTCCGAAGAAAATGCCCTACATCGTCATCATTGGAGACGAAATCGCCGACTTGATGATGACTTCTCCGAAAGAAGTCGAAAGCCACATTATCCGACTGGCCCAGAAATCCCGAGCCGTTGGTATTCATCTGGTTCTGGCAACCCAAAAACCAACAGTCGACGTTATTACTGGATTAATTAAATCCAATCTACCAGCTCGTATCTGTTTTCAAGTCGCCAGTCGTACCGACAGTCGTGTCGTTCTTGATGAAATCGGTGCGGAAAAACTTCTTGCCCGAGGGGATATGCTCTATCTGCTTCCCGGAACCAGCACGATGGTACGTGCTCAAGGAACGTTTGTCGGTGATGCTGAAGTGCACGATACGGTTGCCTTTCTTGCCACCAATGAGCCGAGTTATTTTGCTGAATTAGTGAAACTTAAACCCAAGGAAGAGGCTGCCGACAACCAGATACCGTCACGTCGTGACGACCCCTTGTTTGGAGGTGCTGTAGAAATCGTTCTTCGTGAAGGCCGAGGCAGTGTTAGTCTTCTGCAACGCACCTTGGGAATAGGATATGGACGTGCAGCCCGGTTAATCGACTATATGGCAGAGGACGGAATCGTAGGAGATTACAATGGAAGTCAAGCCAGAGAAGTGCTGTTAACCACTGAAGAATGGCACTCCATGAACGAATACAACACCGAAGAAACCGCCGTACACAACAGCTCAACAACCGACTCAGCAGGCGACGAAAGCCACGAGTACGAATCTCCGGAAGAATCCGCTGCTGACAGTCGTGAAGAAGACAGCTACGAGTACGAAGAGGAAGAAGAAGAAGAAGAAGAAGAAGAAGAAGAAGTTCTACATTGAGAGGTGCCCCGCTTCCATATTTCGGAGAAGCCGCTTCGAAACTAAATCTTCTTTAGAATTGCTCGATTCGAAACAAGATATCAAATGCTTCTGTAATTTGCTTTCTGATTACCAGGAACTAATTTCCAGAAAACTTGGGCCGGCGAAGTGAAGGTAGAGATCCTCGATCCGCTCCCACCAGCAAGCGTGTCTCGGAATGAGTTCGAGTCCATTCCCCCCAAGTGGTACGCTCACCATGACTCACCAGAATAAAACTTTTATTCTCACTGGATCCAGAAATCCTTATCAGTGACTTACTCCGATCATCGGGATACCAGAGATGTTCCGTGTCTCGTTCTACCAAGACTGGTTTATTCGCATAGACATAACCGGTTAAATCGAAAACGGGTACCGAGTCAACGCCTTCACGACGATAAACCGCAACCATTTGATCCCATGGCGATGGAACAAAAAGAACGACAATCGGTATGCCATCAAGCACGTCATTCACAACAACAACCCGTCGCAGTACCATTTCAGGGTAGGCACACTGTGATTGCCCCAGCTGAACACCAATGACGGGTTCCTGATCCGGAATTCGATCCAGCATTCGATGACCTACACCAACCAAAACAGGAACATCAACACCTCTGAACAACGGCATCCGATAGGAAAACTCTGCTACAGGATAGCGGCACAACGTGACATCGAACCAGCCTCTAGAACTTTGCCCTCGCTTGGACCAAAGCAATACTTTTCCATCTTCTTCCCGAACAAACTTTTCCGGACCTGGCTCGGATCTTCTCGGTCCGATACCAACATATCCTCTTTGCTGATGGCGAAGATCCAATTGTGCTTTTTCCTGGCGATGTTTTCTCCATTCCTCGGACAAATCATTGGACAATCCGCCCACCCATAGCAATCCGCCTGTCAGGAACAACCACATGACCAGCCGAAACATCTTCCACAATCCTGTCCGATCTGCCCGCTTTAGGTCCGCCATCGAAAGCTCTCATTCGGGTGCTGGTATTATCTTAATTGAGACCCTGGAAAAACTTCCCTGATCTTCCTGTCCTGTTAATAATAAAAGCGTGGTTTCGAAGAAACTTGATTGCTCAACGGAACAATCTTAAAAGGAGCTCCTGGATCGTTCTACACTCGACCACCGTTCAGCACGACGAGAGTAAGAATACAGCTACTTGCCACGACGTTACCGACATCGTAAAGGTTGCTCAACCGAAGAACAAGTTTCGACCCATGCATTCTATTTCAGCAACACAGTCGCCCTGTATTTCATAATCGGATTCCAAATCAGAACAATGCTCATCGTCCCGTTCACAGCAACTAATCAGGGGGCACCTTTGACGAGCTTTCTCCCCTTTTACTTCGCATATTGGTCTGGCAACGAAAAAATCGATACTTAACGGGAAGATCTCCGTAAGCGGGACGGCCGACGTGTCCGGTCACTTTCCACCTGCTCTCGCACCTGCCCTAGCTCGTCACGCAGCTCTCCAACATCGTTGCGCAGGCCCTGCAATTGTTCCAGGATATTTTCGAACACTTTTCTCAAATCACCAGAATTCTCATTGGAAATACCGGTCCTCACTGGATTCTTGTTATTTTTAATGCCACTCTTTTCGGACTTCGTTTGCTGCTTTTCATCCCCCTGGCGGGCCTCCAGCTGACGCTGCAATTCCCGAGCCTCTCCAATTCTGCCTACTCCTCTAAGCTTCCGGATTTCCTGACGCAAACGCGTTTTCGAAGAACTCGTCTCGAAATCGCGACTATTCTTTGCTGATGACAAACCCTTGTTTAATTTCTGTCGCAAAGCTCTCGCCTGCTTTCGGAGCGCTGCTGACTCCTGATTCATTCCCTGTAATTCCAGCCGTTTCGCACGTGTCAGCAGACTCTGCATCTCCTTCTCTATATCCTGCCTGGAAACTTTTCGTTTTCCTTCTGTATCCGCCTTCTCAGGATCCGCTGTTGTGCTAACCTTCGGATCCTCGCTGGGATTTTTTCTGTATTGTTCCAACTGTTCAACAAGTTCGTCAATTTGATTTCGCAGCCGCATAATCTGGAGATCCTTCTGCTTAACAAGACGCTTGAGATTGGAAACCTCAGCTAAAGCATTTTCTGATGAACCCGACGGAAGGGATTCTGCGAACAAGATATTTGTGCCACCGCATAATGCAAAAGCCACAAACAGACCTATCTGAATCATGGTATTGCTCCCGTTGTTCGACTCTGAAACCTACAGATCTAACACAACCCGACAACCTGATATTCGCTTACCAGAAAAACAAGTCAAGAAAAAGTTTGGTTCGAGCGCATTATCTTTTTCAAGTCACGGTAATCGATTACCCTAGTCCGTTTGCATCTTCAGGTTCCCCTTCCTATATTCAAATGGTGCGTGCACTATTGGAAAACTCGACAGGGAAAGCGGATTTCCAGCAGCTGTCATCTATGATTTCCAACCATCTTCAGTCCCAAGAAGAGGCCTTCTGTGGATAACGACCAAATTAAGCTCTTTGCCGAAAAGAACATCGAGATCTTTTACTTCTGGTCAGGCGTCCTGATGTGGCTTATTCACGCCGGATTTCTAGCCTATGAAGCCGGAATGACACGCCAAAAAAATGTTCTGGCCACCATGATGAAAAACTTTCTGACCTGTGCCGTCGTAACCCCGTCTTTTTTCCTCTTCGGCTGGTGGATTTATTATGCCTGCCCCCAGGGACTGCCGGTAAACAGTGAACTCGCGCTAGATGCTCTGCCCTGGAGCTCTAAAATGGGACCCAATCTTTCAGACCATATCACAGGCGTTTTCTGGTTTGCATTCCTGCTTTTTTCTTTTACCACCGCGTCGATCATGTCAGGGGCGGTTATCGAACGCATACAAATGGGCTCCTACCTTATTCTGGCAACCATCCTCGGATCAGGCGTTTGGGTGCTGGCTGCAAGCTGGGGCTGGAAGGACGATGGATGGCTCTATCAGAAATGGGGATTTCATGACTGGGGAGCCGGGGGATGTGTACACACAGTTTCGGCGTTCTTCACACTTGGGGTGCTCTTTCAACTTGGGCCACGCATCGGAAAGTTCAACAAAGAGGGCACTCCCCAGGAAATTCCTCCTCATAACCTACCACTGACCATGATGGGATTAATGCTTATTTTCACAGGTTTCTACGCCTTTTATGCCGCTTGTGCGGTCTTTCAGACAACGGGCCCGTGGTTAAGCATCTATCTGACCCCCATGACCCTCAGTTCCCTCGCATTTACGGTTACCATGGGTTTCTCTGGAGGTGCCATGGGCGCGTTTCTCTCATCTCGAGGCAATCCCTACTGGACTATCAGCGGAGGTCTTGCCGGGATGATTTCGATCGCATCAGGTGTCGATGTCTACCACCCCGCTCTGGGATACCTGGTGGGCTTCGCTGGCGGCATCATTGCGGTTCAATTTGGCAACTGGATGGAAAGAAAAGGACTCGATGATGCCGTAGGTGCCGTAGCGGTACACGGCGGTGCCGGGATGTGGTCGATGCTCGCCATGGGTTTGTTTGCTTCCGGATACCCCCAGCATGAACGATTCACTTCACTTCCTGGACAATTAGTAGGGCTGGTAGTGATGGTGCTGCTGGGATTTCTACCCGGCTACCTGATAAGTTTGCTTTTAAAGAAATGCCACCTGCTCCGAGTTTCACCCGAACATGAACGGGAAGGTCTGGATTGCTCAGAGCTCGGAATCCAGGGAGTTGTGCCCGCAGCAACGCCTGTATCCTCACAACCAAATCGTTAACAGGAGCATAGATATGTCCTCTTCACCCTACGATTCATGGGAAGATTTCATCGACCCTCAGGCGGAGGTGTTTTACACGTTTTCACATGAACCATGGATGGTCCACATTTTCTGTGCTCTGACCGGTATCTTGGTCATTGGATTTCTCATAGCGAGCTTCCGTGTATACACACCGATGCATCGCCCTACTGGCACACCTGAAAAAGAAAGGCCGGCCGTCTAGATTTGTTTTAAAGCTATTGCTTCTGGAATCTTTTCGGCAGATCAACGTGCCTGCTCGGTGACAGGCACGTCATAGGAATCGAGATCTGAGGCGGTCTGAGCCTCCCTCCCCCAACCAAATGAAGCGCCTACACTCTCACTGCCAAGACGTGTCTGCATTGCACATCCCGCCGCTAATACGGTTAACAACAAACACGCTTTCCAATATTTACGCATTCTCAAATTCCCTCCTCATAAAATACGATTGAGCACTCAAACTGTAACCGTCAAACACGGTTTGCTTTTGGCAAAGCTGTCGCATATAGCACTACAATGGCACTCGACGCTGCCAACATCCAAAACGCCCACACAGGCGGATCGAAACGCGTGTCTGAATGAAGCACATCTCCTGCAGCTGCCCACCAGACGTCTTCACCGATGCCTGCCTGCGATTGATCGATCATGAACAATTCACTGGCCAACAGAAACAAAAAGAACCCCAGCGCAAACAGGAATACTCTTAACATGCCTACCCACCTTCCATGATCGAGATGGCAACCCGGAAAAATGCTTATCACGGACCATAAAAACGCTATGACCTGTGTTACTGCATGATTACATCGGATAGGTGTAACAAGAAACTTGATCTGCCGGCAAACAAATGAACGCCGTAACGTTTGGAAGAAACATAACGCTTTACAAGATCAAAACGATTAAGCCATATTTGAACGCTTTAAGTGACTCTGCGGGCACGTTGACAGTGCGTTAACAGGGTTTATAATGACCGCTAGTTTGCAAGGACGCACCACAATCGAATTCTTCCTCAAAGGCAGGACTCCATGTCAGACAATCTCGTGGAATTTGACACGAATAACTTTCAGACTGAAGTACTCGAAAGCGATCAACCCGTATTAGTTGATTTCTGGGCTCCGTGGTGTGGACCTTGCCGCATGTTGACTCCCACCATTGAAGAACTGGCTGAAGAATTCGCCGGAAGCGTTAAAATCGGAAAAGTCAATGTTGACGATTGTCCGGATATTGCCGGGAACTACAGAATCAGTTCCATCCCCGTGCTGTTGGTGATTAAAGACGGAACCGAAATTGATCGACTACAGGGATTGACAGGCAAAGATCAAATCAAAGGGGTGCTGAACAACGCACTTTCTTGATCGTGATCAAAGAGTCCATATCCATTCCCACTGGTATGATGGAATACCATCAGTTTCTAACCACCGGTTGCCGATGAGCTAAGTAGGCAATAGCAAGTGCACGTTTTCATAAACGACCTTCTTTCCCTTGTGGTGGTATGCGGGAAAGGACTTTTGAGGGTCCGCTGATGGATGAGGAACTTATATCTCCTACCGGATTTGAGAACGCCTCACACAGACAAAAGAGGAACGGTTCAGAATCTCGACCGGGGTCAATGGAAATTCTGTCTCGAATTGACCCGGCACATGTCGAATCGGGAGCGCCGTCCGATCCACCAGCTACCGTACCGCCAACCGGTACAACTTCAACGGAAGTGAATCGAAATTCTTTCAGTCAAACAGCAACACCCATATCTTCACCTCCCGGTGGCTCGCAGCAGGATCCGTTGTATCAGGATATCAGTCGCCGTGAAGCAAATCTCCACCACCAATATGCTCGTCTAGCACTGGAAAAACAGCGTTTTCGACTCTGGATGCAGGAAATGGAGTACGAGCTTAATCA
>CAXEIY010000184.1:0-13736 GCA_963996245.1 uncultured Planctomycetia bacterium
CTGGGTCGTTATGCAAGTGTACCTCGCTGGATGAATCCGGCACTTGCTTCAATAGCTATTCAGAATAGCTATCGTACCAAGACAGAACAAGGAAGGTTCGTGTTGGTCCTCATGGCACAATCAGACTTGCTGTTCTCTGATTGCTGTGGAAGAAAGGTCCATACGGAA
Organism: uncultured Planctomycetia bacterium; assembly: GCA_963996245.1. Lineage (GTDB taxonomy): Bacteria > Planctomycetota > Planctomycetia > CAXEIY01 > CAXEIY01 > CAXEIY01. The sequence continues at coordinate 169 of CAXEIY010000184.1, forward strand.
CCGTGCTTCTGGAATATCCAGAAATAGATCTCTGAAGCGTTTGGGAATGGATAAATTATGGAGTGTGTGAAATTCATCGCCAATGAGGCGACCAGCCACCAGGAATCGACAGCCCTGTTGCTCGATCTGGTGTAGGGCGGATTCCAGAGATAAAGGGTGGGGGTAGTAGCGGTGGTTCAGAACACGAACCGCTGTATCGTAACCAATGACAAATGTCGAGCCCGGAAAAAGGATAGCTTTGTCCGGGAACGTAGCACTTCGGGTAATTAGAACATTGGAACGTTCATTAAATTGATTCAGACGGTTTTCCAGTTCGGTATAGTTCAAAACCGGTTTGTCGACATTAAAGAGGGATATTTCATAAACGGTATCTTTTTCCAGTAATTGTCCGGCAACGCGTGCGAGTTGTTCATGCCCATGATGGAGTGGATTGAAGGTACCAGGTAGAATGACTTCGGGGCAGAATTCACTGGTTTTTGAATCTTGTTTTGCGGGTATGGGGTGCAAAATGCCCTGTGGTGTACGCCATAAATAACGCGCGCTTCCTGCCGCTAAATCGATCAAAGGTTGGGTAGCTCGAGTACATACCGTATGGATGTGCTCATCATGTGTTAGGCCCAGTTGTGATTGTTCTAACTGAGGCAAAGAGGAAGGTTGGCCACATGCCCTGGCAACCGTGGCGATAATCAGGTTTCCGGTCACCTGTTCTTCCTCTGTCCGCGTGCGTGTTCCCTTGTTGAACTGCAGAGAATGAGTGACGGTGGTATCCAGATTTTGCAGGGCAATGTGACATCGGTGGGGGCCTTTTTTGGGCTTGTTGCTGGCCAGTGACGCGGTGCAGGCTATTCCGGCTGCCGTTTCCATGGACTTTCCGAATTGACAGGCCCGTTCATAGCAGGTTGCAGCCATTGCCCGCGCTGTTTCCGAGGAACAGTAGTGTTCAGGGGTTATATGAAGGAAGTCTGTCAGTGCCTCTTGACTGTATGGAACATAGGCCTCAATTACGGTCTGTGTTGCCCCCGGGGATTCGAGCAACCGGCTGATAGCCTGACTGCCTCCTCCGGTAACACAGAGAGAAATTTGGGTTGATGTCTGGTGTATTTGTGCAATCAGCTTGTCAAAATCAGTCATGGTCAGTGATTCCTTCATCACACAGAAAAGAATCGTGAAGATGCCATTTGGTAAGACGTCTTTCCAAGTTCGGGTACCGATCCATAAACACTTGCAATGAAGAGAGGAAAAGAGGACTAACGTAAGGTGAAAAACACGAAGTCGCCATGGCATCAGATAGTGATTCGGCAGTGTGCCGTTTGTGGAAGATAATCGACCTTTCAGGAGTATGGGTCCGGTTAACTTGCATGAAGTAACCAATTTTATCGTTAACTTTGTGAGAAACTGTCCGGATAAAAAGGGTTTCAGGTCAGTTGAAGAGGGCTACGAAATTTACCTCTTCCCATCATAACCGAGCATACATTTGGTATGTCAGGGATTTTCGATCAAACAGGGGTCGCAAAAAGGAGGGTTTAATAGTTATGATTAATATAGGTCATGTCAGTGCGGAAACTGAGATGACAGTGGATTATAATTGAATATTCATGGAATCGTGCTGGAGGCGAGTTTCCCAGATGACAGGTGCTGAACAGTATCAAGAGGCCATCGGTTTGGTCAAATTTGTGCGAAGTTGTATTGCGGATCGTATCATGAGTTCGGTGGGTGATGTGAAAAATGGGATGGTAGAAGTAGAACAAGAGCAACTTCTCATGTGGCGAAAGCTACTAAATCAGTCATTAAATACCATTGAGACTTTTGACGCAGCTTCAAATGACGAATCGGCATCAGGTGCCTGACCCTCTGATCAACAAACGCTGTGCGCCGATTCATTGGTCCATACAGTGGTGATATCGAAACGTTCTGGACGGAATCCCATCACAGAATAACAGGGGATCCGTTGATTCCCTTCGGGCGAACCGGAATGGTCGTAGTCATGCTTTCTTCAGCCTCGTGTGGGGCTAATGGGTGAGACTGTGTTTTTACAGCGCGCCTATCGTTGTTACACCGTGACCCAACCGATATTATTGCCGTGTGACAGATTTGTCTGATTATGTGTACAAATGATTAGATATCAGCCGCTACAGTACGCAGGTCTGGAAAGACCGAAAAAACCACCCAAATCTCCCATATTGTCCAATCCGGAATTTTTATCTGTCCGTTAAATATTGCCACGTGTTCCTGTCGATTTTCGTTCTTAACGGGAATTTCTAGTTCTCAATTAATCCGATGTTGGTATCGAAAACAGTTTTTGATCAACCGTCCGAGAGAACGGAATCCAAAGTTTTTACGTAGCAAAATAGAGTACCCGTGAGAAAGTCAACTAGAGGTATATCCTATTTCAGAGGGGGACAGGAAATTGGCTCAATCATCTATTACGGAAACACAGGTTGATCAAGCAGAAATAGAAACGGAAACATGGACCGAACCGGGTAAAGATGCGTCCGTTTCACATTCTGATTCTCTTTCTGACATTAAGACTGAACGATCACCGTCAGAAACCAGTTCGAAAAGCTCTGGCGATGATAAGGCGGTCCGTTTAGTAAAATTTGTGCGCAGTTGTATTGCGGATAGAATCATGAGTACAACAGGGAAAGTAAAGGAAGGAATGATTGAGGTAGAGCAAGCACAACTGTTCATGTGGCGAAAGTTACTGAATCAATCACTGGATGGAATGGATATGGATCGAGACACTGACTCCAGCCAGGACTAATCAGGTCGGGTGTGCGGATTGCCCAGGTTTGTCGGTGCCTTCACGATGTCTGGAAGCGGGGCGACCAGCGAGCGGCATGCAGATTTTTCAATGAGACCTGTAATGGGATTGTGGCAAGGTTAGAAAGCGGCATTTCCAGGTGTGCGCGGAAAAGGGATACAGTCACGGATGTTGGCCATACCCGTGATAAACTGTACGACGCGTTCCAGGCCAAGACCAAATCCTGAATGGGGTACCGTCCCCCATTTCCTTAAGTCCAAATACCACTGATAGTCTTTCGGGTCTACGCTCTGCTCCTGCATGCGATTAATTAGGACGTCATAACGTTCTTCCCGTTGGCTTCCGCCGATGAGTTCTCCAACTTTGGGAACCAGTACATCACAGGCACGAACGGTTTTTCTGTCGTCATTGACACGCATGTAAAAGGGCTTGATCTCGGCGGGGTAGTCAAAAAGAATTACCGGAGAATGGAAGTGCTGTTCGGTCAGAAACCGTTCGTGTTCCGATTGAAGATCACAGCCCCATTTAACGGGGAATTCAAAAGGAGTCGTTGTCTTTTCCAGAATTTCAATGGCCTCGGTATAAGGCAAACGAACGAAGTCCTGGTCAATCATGTGATTTAATGTGTCAAGAATGCCCGGTTCTACAAACCGGTGGAAGAGTGTCATATCTTCGGGACATTGCGTTATGACCTGTGAGATAACGGATTTGAGAAACTCTTCCGCGAGGTCCATGTTTCCCACCAGGTCACAAAATGCCATTTCTGGTTCTACCATCCAGAATTCGGCAAGATGACGTGTGGTGTTTGAGTTTTCAGCGCGAAACGTAGGGCCGAAGGTGTAAATGTCTCCCAGGCTACAGGCGTAGCTTTCACCCTGTAGTTGTCCACTTACCGTAAGGTGAGCTTCGCAACCAAAAAAATCCTTGGAAAAATCAACTTGTTTATCTGGAATAGGGGAGGATTCTTTTTTTGTTTCGGAATCTGTTTTTGTTGTTTCCAAAGGCAATTGATTGAGATTTAGAGTGGTAACATGAAACAGGGATCCAGCGCCTTCACAGTCGCTTGTCGTAATGATGGGGGTATGTAAGTACAGAAAGCCTCGCGCCTGGAAAAAAGAATGAATAGCCCAAGAAAGTGAGTTTCGAATGCGCGCCAACGCACCGAATGTGTTTGTGCGTGTACGTAAATGAGCCATCTCACGCAAGTATTCAAGGGAGTGTCGTTTTTTCTGTATGGGAAAGGATGAATCCGCTTGCCCAACAACATTGATCGATTCAGCATGCAGTTCGACCCGTTGTCCCTTTCCGGGCGATGGGTGCAGGATACCGGTCACGGTGAGGCTGCATCCGGTAGTCAATTTCCGAATGACATCTTCATAATTCGATAACGTGTTGTCTGCAACAATCTGAATGTTTGATAAGGACGAGCCGTCGTTGATTTCCAGGAACGAGAATCCTCCTTTGGATTCCCTCTTGGTGCGCAACCAGCCATTTAACTGGACCTTTTTTCCAATCATGGCATTGTCCATTGCTAGCGTAATCCTGGTTCGTTCCATCGACACACTCCCGCTATGGTTAAGTGGAGAAATTCTGACTGATGATGTATGAAGTTATTGATGAACGCGCATTATGAACAAAGCAGCTAAAGATGGGAAGCGCTGCCCGGATACGTTTTGATGTAGTCCGATGATACACGGCATCCGTAAGTTTACTGTTCCAGTAGGACATGCCGAACGTAATTGCGTGGCAGGAGAACCTGTTGTGGAAGGAACCTGACTACGTGTCAGATGGTTTCAAAAAGATCCAAAATCGGGTTTCCGTCAGCGATTGTGTGAGGTTGTTCAAGGCTATCAAGAATTCGCTGTCTGGGATGAATGCCTAAGGCCGTGTAAATGGTCGCCGCGATATCTTCAGGACGGACAGGATCACGGGCTGGGTAGGCTCCAAAGCGATCGGAGGCACCGTACACAAATCCCGGTCGCATACCACCCCCGGCAAGGAGTACGGTGTAACAATGGGGCCAATGATCGCGTCCGCTAGCATCCGCTCCGGCCAGGGATGTGATCTGGCCCAGTCTGGGGGTTCGCCCGAATTCTCCCATGGCAACAACCAGTGTGTCGTCAAGAAGTCCTCTTGTATGGAGGTCTTCCAGGAGTGCCGAGAAAGCTTGATTGGTGTGTGGCAGCAGGGACTGGGTTAACAACGGGAAATGGCGACGGTGGGTGTCCCAGGATTGGTCAAAGCGGTGTCCGGTGCATACCGTTACCAGACGAACCCCACGTTCGATGAGGCGTCTTGCCATGAGCATGCATTGTCCCAGATGAGGTAACCCGCCGAATTGGCGAACGGCCTTGACGGAAGCGTCATGAGGATTAATCCCGTAGCGGGATCGTACTTGTTCCGGTTCCTGGCTTAGGTCGAACGCTTCGCGCGCATTAGGAGATGTAATAATCGAAATCGCTTTTCGGTAAAAAGTGTTCATGCGATCGATATCTGGATGATCACGAGTCTTCACGAGCAGTTGATCCATTTTTTCGAATAGGGAAGCTCGTCGTTCAAATCGATCGAGAGAAAGCTCGATGGGGCTTTGCAGACCAGGCACATGATAGTTTTTTTGGCTCGGATCACCTGCTAGAAAAGGATCATGGGATGGACCAAGAAATCCTGCCTGCTGTCCGGGTATGGTGTTGCCGTTGTTAAACAGCAGTTCGGGCAGATGTACAAAATCGGGCATGCTCGGATGACTGGGTTTCAGGTGAGACAGTACCGATCCGTAAGGAGGCGCATTCGTTGGTCCGGATGCGACGACGAGTTGACCGTTTTCAATTGGAGAACGACCGGTCAGTGCGTAGTAAGAACCGGCATTGTGATCGACGATAGAATGGGTTACTGACCGAACGAATGTCAGGTGGTGTGCTAGTGGTGCCCAGCTGGGTAAATGTTCGCAGAACTGGATGTCGGGAACAGAGGTTGTGATCGGCTTGAAAATACCTCTAATTTCTGGTGGAGCAAGCGGCTTCATGTCCCACAGGTCAATATGTGAGGGACCGCCTTCCATGAAAAATAGAATGCATCGTTTAGCTCGTTTTTTAAAAGAGCCAGCTGATGTAACGGGAATCGCATTCGCTTCAAGTTGCAGAAGTCCGGGAAGACTCAGTCCAAGAAATCCGAGTCCGCCGATGCGCAAGACATCCCGGCGCGTTCGGGCAGCATTTCCAAATTCAGAGCTGGTCGTAATACGTAGCATCCGATCTGCCATCTTTGAGACGCTTGTCCATCATGTACTATCTGGCGGACAGCGCGCAATGTCAATAGACTGTGCACGGGTGCTTTTACATTTACGGTCATCTAGGAAAACGGGTGTGGGGTGGAATGCCGTAATCCTGAAAGCCAAGAAAGAAGGCTCGAAAAACTCGAGGACGGATTTTGAAGGAGAGGTCATGTCAAAGTTATGTCACCTTTTGGTTTTAAGTAAAACTTTTTGCATAGTGAGTCTTGTGATGAATGAATTAGTGCTTCCCGGAAAGTCTGTTTTTGCTCAGGGGCCTGGATATGATCGGCCGGCGGAAAATCGCCATCAAAGTCGATCCGTGGTAATTGCGGACAATGGAATGGTCGCTACCAGTCATCCTCTAGCCGTTCAGGTTGGGATAGATATTCTGAAGCGAGGTGGAAATGCAATGGATGCCGCCATTGCTGTTAATGCTGCCCTTGGAGTAGTGGAGCCGATGAGCTGCGGCATTGGAGGTGATCTGTTTGCCATCGTATGGGATGCAAAGTCCCAAAAGTTATATGGGCTTAACGCAAGCGGACGTTCTCCTTACAGTCTTGGGATTCATAATTTGCAAGAGAAACAGCTGGATCGAATTCCTATCGAGGGGCCGCTGTCCTGGTCAGTACCGGGTTGTGTCGATGGCTGGGAAGTCCTTCGTGAAAAGTTCGGATCCCTTTCTCTGTCTGAAATACTGGGCCCAGCGATACATTATGCGGATCAGGGATTTCCCGTCAGCGACGTGATTGCCAACAGTTGGGCTCAATCGGTTGACCGACTTTCCCGATGGGAAGACTCACGAAAGACCTATTTGCCTGATGGAAAAGCACCAGAAGTGGGAGAACGATTTCGAAATCCATATCTCGCCGAAACGATGAAAAAGATTGCACGAGATGGTAGGGATGCGTTTTATCGAGGAGCCATTACGAAAGAGATCGTTGCTTTCAGCGAACGTAACGGCGGGTATTTCAGTTTAGAGGATTTTGATGACCATACCTCGAACTGGGTGGATCCTGTCAGCACGATGTATCGGGGGTTACGTGTATGGGAATTGCCACCAAATGGACAGGGTATTGCCGCGCTTCAGATGCTTAATATTCTAGAAGACTATAACCTTTCAGCTATGGATCATAATTCGGCTGAGTACCTGCATCTGTTTGTGGAAGCGAAGAAGATAGCCTTTGCGGATCGAGCCACTTTTTATGCCGATCCTGATTTCCGTTCTCTTCCTGTTCAGCAGCTAATTTCCAAAGAGTATGCGTCACAGCGTCGGAAAGAGATTGATTTAGATCATGCTGCTCAGGAAGTACCTTCGGGCGAGTCTCTTTTAGAACACGGCGATACTGTCTATTTGACAGTTGTGGACAAGGATCGAAACTGTGTGTCTTTTATCCAGAGCATTTTTCATGGGTTTGGTTCTCAGGTGGTCCCTGGGAAGTTGGGATTTGCACTTCAAAACAGGGGAGCTTTGTTTTCTCTGGATCCGGATCATCGTAATGCTCTTGAGCCTCACAAGAGACCGTTTCACACCATCATTCCTGCCTTTGTTACTCAAAACGGAAAACCGTTTCTGTCATTTGGTGTGATGGGAGGTGATATGCAACCTCAAGGTCATGTTCAGGTTCTCTGTAACATGATTGATTTTGGGATGAATGTGCAGCAGGCAGGGGATGCCGCACGAGCGCGTCATCTGGGATCCTCCAGCCCGACAGGAGATAAAATGATCGACGGGGGAAGTGTTGCCGTGGAAAGCGGGATTTCAGAATCCGCGATGGCGGGACTAAAAAAACGTGGGCATCATCTGATCCGTGCTCCAGGGAGCTTCGGTGGATATCAGGCGATATGGATCGACTGGGAAAACGGTGTGTTACATGGTGGCACGGACCCTCGGAAGGATGGATGTGCGATGGGGTTTTGATAATTGAGGTGACAAGAAAGGGATTCTGCATGTCGGAACAGTGTTTCGTGGGAGTGGATCTAGGTGCTGAAAGCGGCCGTGTGATAGCCGGTCATTTTAACGGCGATACGCTTCGAATCGAAGAGATCAATCGTTTTGAAAATCATCCAGTTGTGGTTAACGGAACACTGTTTTGGGACGTTCTATCTCTCTGGCGTGAGATTCTCAATGGATTGCGCGAAACCGTTCAACTTCATGGCAAGAACATCATTTCCATAGGTGTGGATGCATGGGGGGTGGACTTTGCTTTGCTGGGGGCTGACGACCAATTACTCGGTAACCCCGTTCATTATCGTGATACACGAACCGAGGGGATGTTGCAGGCGGCCACCCGTGCTGTTTCCAGAGAGATGATTTTTAAACAGACGGGAAACCAGTTCATGCAAATCAACACGCTCTACCAGTTGCTGGCGATGCGCAGTGGGCATTCGAGCCAGCTGGAGCGGGCTGCAACGTTTTTGACTATACCCGATCTGTTCAATTGGATGCTCTGCGGGCGAAAAGTCGTGGAATTTACAAATGCAACCACAACTCAGTGTTTTAACCCGGAGCGGAAGCAGTGGGCCTTTGAAATACTCGAGCGACTGGACCTGCCAACATCCATTTTTCCGGAAGTGGTAGAATCCGGTTGTGAACTGGCCATGATCGAAGGGAGAGTCGGAGACGATATCGGTCGCAAAGAGATTCCTGTCATAGCTCCTGCCACGCATGATACAGGGTCTGCCGTTGCAGCGATACCGGCACAGAGGACGGTCACAGCATTCGGAAAACCGACTTGGTGTTTTATTAGTTCAGGAACATGGTCTTTGATGGGAGTGGAATTGACACAGCCAATTATCACTCCCGCTGTAATGGAAAATAATTTTACCAACGAAGGAGGAGTAGATCAGACGTTCCGATTGTTGAAAAATATTATGGGGCTCTGGTTGATTCAGTGTTGTCGTCGCGATTGGAAACGTCAGGAACAACGCTGGTCATACCAGGAACTTACCAGAGCAGCAGAATTATCACCACCATTTCAATCCATACTCGATCCAGATCATTCTCAACTGTTGAATCCACTCAATATGCCGGAAGCGATTACATCGTTGTGTCGTGTCTCTGATCAACCGGTTCCATTAGATCCGGGTGCATTAGTTCGATGTTGTCTGGAAAGTCTGGCTTTGAAATATCGTTGGGTGCTCGATCGCTTGGAATCAGTGACCGATGCTGCGATTGAAGAGATCCATGTTGTCGGAGGTGGTTCAAAAAACCATTTACTTTGCCAGTTGACAGCGGATGCCTGCAATCGTCAGGTCATAGCGGGGCCCGTTGAAGCAACTGTCATCGGGAATGTTTTGGTTCAGGCACGAACCCATGGATCCTTGGGGTCGATGCAAGAGTTACGGGATGTCGTTCGGAGGTCTTTTCCTCTGAAGACCTATGAGCCACGTTCTGGTGTCGCATGGGAAGAAGCGTATGTCCGCTTTCAGGATTTGATGGAACATTCTGCTTGACGTGGTATGTTCACTGAAAGTAACCATCATGCAGGCAACCGCGAATGTCTTGTTTTCAAAAGGAAATGGAATGACGCACAACGTGATGTTGACAATCAGACGAAGTGGGTGGCTTTTGCTGGCGATAGGGTGTTTGACAGATGTATTATCTGCCGAGATCGGTTCAGAAGGCAGGGTGCGGCGATTCCAGTTGATGGACGTATTTGAGCTTGAGTATGCCAGCGAACCACGTATTTCTCCGGATGGTGCACAGGTGGTCTTTCTCCGAAACACCATGAACATCATGACGGATCGACGCCATGCGAGGTTATGGAGTGTTGATTTTGATGGCGATTCACTCAGGCCTTTGTTGATCTCCGAAGGGTCGGTGAGCTGGCCAAGATGGTCACCCAGTGGAGATCGTCTGGTATACGCACTTCAGGAAAACGAAAGCACACAGTTGTTTATTCGGTGGATGGATACCGGACAAACGGCGAAGTTGACCCAGTTGACGCACACACCATCCGATCTGACATGGTCATCGGACGGAAATTGGATTGCCTTTTCGATGCTCGTTCCAGACAAATCGGATGCTTTTGTGACCTTACCTGAGAAACCCCAAGGGGCCCGATGGGCACCGTCTGCGCGGGTCATACAGAAACTCCGTTACCGTTTTGATGGGCAGGGGTATCTGGAAGAGGGATACCATCATGTTTTTGTGATTCCCGCAGAAGGTGGGACGCCAAGGCAAGTGACGCATGGTCCTTTTGATCATCAGGGACCGATGGCATGGAATCAAGATGCCAGCGAATTGATTATTTCAGCAAATCGTCATGAGGATGCGTTGAAAGATCCACTTAATACAGAACTTTATCGGGTTCAAATTCAGGACACCACAATTAGTGCACTGACGGATCGTCAGGGGCCGGATCAATCCCCATCTGTTTCACCAGACGGGAAAAGTATTGTTTACAGCGGATTCGATGATCAGCGGAAGGGATACCATGTCGAGCGTCTTTATTTGATGAACAATGACGGAAGTGGCTCGAGAGTTCTAACCGAGAAGTTTGACCGGGACGCGATGGACCCGGTTTGGCATGCTGATGGGCAAGGAGTGTATTTCAAATACGATGATCACGGTGACACGAAAATCGGGAGCGTCTCTCTTCAAGGTAAGGTGAAGTTAGTGGCTTCTTCGCTGGGTGGAGAAGTGATTGGTCGTCCTTATGCCGGGGGAAGTTTTTCGGTTTCTGGAAAACGCCTTGCGTTTACCCGGACCGGAGCCTATCGACCAGCAGATGTTGCGGTAAAGATTGTAGATTCCAGTGCAAGGTTGCTGACACGACTTAATGAAGATGCTTTTGCAGACACGACACTGGGGACCGTAGAAGAGATAGAGTACAGGTCTTCGCACGACCGGAATTTAATTCAGGGATGGGTTGTAAAACCACCCGGATTCGATAAAGAAAAAAAATATCCTTTCATTCTTGAAATTCACGGAGGTCCCTTTGCGAATTACGGTTTGCGTTTTTCAGCAGAGATACAACTTTATGCTGCCGCGGGTTTTGTTGTTTTGTATGCCAACCCGAGAGGCAGTACGGGTTATGGAGATGCGTTCGCGAATTTGATTCACCATGATTATCCCGGTCATGATGTTGATGACTTGATGTCGGGGGTCGATGCTGTAATTGCACAAGGCTGCATTGATACGGACAACCTGTTCATAACCGGTGGCAGTGGGGGAGGAGTGCTTTCGAGTTGGATGATTGGAAAGACGAATCGTTTTCATGCGGCGGTTGTAGCTAAACCTGTCATCAACTGGTACAGCTTCGCATTAACTTCAGATATCTATAATTACTTTTACCAGTATTGGTTTCCAGGTCTGCCCTGGGAGAATCCGGAAATATATCTTCGTCGGTCTCCTATTTCCCTGGTTGGCCAGGTGACGACACCCACCATGTTGTTAACCGGTGAACAGGATTATCGGACACCGATTTCTGAGACAGAACAGTTTTACCAGGCCTTGAAACTTCGAGGTATTGAGACCGTAATGGTACGCGTGCCGGGCGCATCACATGCGATCGCTGCTCGGCCAAGCCATCTGATCAGTAAAGTAGCACACATCCTGAAGTGGTTTGATCTTCATCGGAGCCGGAAATAAAAAACTGTTCTTAAGGTGTCAGTAGCTTCGCTGGCTGCCAGCGCTACAGTTTCTGATTTATTTACTTTGCAAATTTGAGACGATGAGATGATTCCAGTAGTGAGTTATGAAGCTCGTGTCAGGGGCCGGGAGAAAATGGCGGTTCACCGGGAGAAAAGGGATAGTCAATGGCTTCGTAATTAATCTTCAGATGCGGTGTTTCCTGCCTGCGTCCGTTTTCAAAGAGACTGGTCATGGCTGCATCCAGGACACCTGTGGTGAGCAAGGTGCGTTCAGCCGGATAGGATGGGTGACCGGTCTGCAGCATTTGGTCAATAGCTTGAACGAGATGGGCGAAATGGAAAAACGGTTTGCCGTTCTGGAGTCCGAACCAGCATGCTACGGGCGACTTTTCTCCCTTTAATTTGGCTGCAAACCCAAATTCACTATGACGCGGAAGCATCACACCGGACGCCTTGAGTCCGTCACGATACTCCATTAGATAGAAGGTACTTTCCCCAAGTTGTTTTTTGAGATTGCCTCTTTTGTTTTCCGGAAAAGACTGCATGAGGGCCTCAAGTAGAGGGCGTGACCAGCGGCCTTTGTTTTCTGCATTGAATATCTGTTGTCCCTGTGCCGATTCTACCCAGGAAACCCCTGTTTCTCCCCCCTGGCGTCGTTCTACCTGACATTGCAGGGTTTCCAGCATGTGGAATCCGTACGCTTCAAGCGAACCGTAACCCACTGCCATGGCCTCTTCGATTTCGCATCCGCGGGGAAGCAGGAGGGCCGGTTTGCGCCAAGCGACAGGAAGTGACGATCCGGCCATGAAAGGGATCTGCATGTCGCGAACCGTTTCGTACATCCACGAGGCATTGTGCCAATTGTATGCGAGGTGCTTGTCATTAAAAACCGGTACGACCTGATTGAATTTTTTAAACGTGGCAACCACATCTTCAAAAAGTCTTGGTCGCGGGTACATATGCTGCTGTTTGACGTTGTAAGGATAACGGCCGTGTTCTCCGATGATCAATACACCGTCAACCGCGACCTTGTCCTGATTTAGCGTTATTGCCTGCTCAATATTCTTGAAAATAGGAACCTGATGATGCTTTGCTTTTTCACGGGCCATGTCGCTTTCGGGAAACTGGTCTAGAAACATGCTTGCAAGTTTCAGGTCGGGGCCGGGACCTCCATCCTGATGAAAACCATCGAGAATTTTCCCAACAATCACGTCTGCGTGTGAATTGTTACGGTATTCAGTGATAATGGCGGCGACTGTTTTCATGGTTTTCTGTCCGGTTGTTGAAGGATGGTGAAGGACCGGAGTCTGTTGTCCTAAGGTGCGACGGTCGTACCATACCAAGGGAGTGGGGCGTTACGCAACCAGCTATCAGGAACAGTCTGGTTGTTGTATCGGTTATCCATTCAGGTGTTCCAACGGGAATCTTATTCAGTGGTCAAAGACGATCGATCGGACACAATTTCCGGATCAATCAGCAGTTGCTGCGCAGCGGAAACAAGACGGAGGTACCCAATGGTGAATCCAACGAAAGCGGCGATCGCTATGAAATATCGATAGTAAATGTCTGCTGAAGCCGACATGCTCGGAGGTTGAAGATCATTCAAAGAAAACTCAAGCATGAAAATTCCGATGATCATGAGAACGGAAATGACAGCAAAGATAGCCACCGCCTGCGTAAGCCTGGGCGCTTTATTTTGATCGGACATTCGCCAGAGTGCAGCCAGGAACAGAAGGTGTGCCAGAAGGCTACTGGCCTGGCCAATCCAGGACCAGGCAGTAGACTGGTGTGTTCCCGAACTCAGATTCACTACCTGATCAAAAGAAGGTGAGTGATCCGGGATACGTGAACGCATACCCATGCCTGAGATGGATATCAGCAAAACGATCATACTCAAAGCAGATCCCAGAATCAGGTTCCGGGTAAGGCCTTGGTCCGTCC
>CAXEIY010000185.1:0-3290 GCA_963996245.1 uncultured Planctomycetia bacterium
AAATTAACTGGGGACTACTAATCTTTATTTTAGTATTTCATGCAATTTTCTGGAAGCGGACTTCTACGATTTCCATGTTTTTCTGTCAGGACTGATTCTCACTTTGTTTCCATCTCGCGGTGTCCAGGTCTTCCAGGTAAGCAAGCAGACGGTCCCGTTCGTCTGTCAAGTGGCAGACACGGAGTAAGGACTTCACTCTCGTAAGAAGTTCCAATTTGTTAATCGGCTTACTGAGAAAGTCATCTGTACCTGCTTCCACTCCTCGTTCGATGTCGCTGATTTCATGAAGCGCAGTAATCATTAAAATCAGTATATCTTGTGTCGCCGGATCGGACTTTAACTGGCGACAGACTTCATAGCCGCTCATTTTAGGCATCATGATGTCTAGCAGAACGAGATCTGGGCGGTTTGATTGAACGTGTTCCAGTGTTTCAGCGCCATCGTAGGCAACATCAATATCACAGGGAAGCTCAGCAAGATAAGCTTCTAGGAGTTCGACATTCTGAATGTTGTCATCGGCTATTAAGATTTTTGATCGGCGCTGCTTTTGTTCCATGTTCCACTCCTGACGTGCAGGTAAAGATGGGCATTATGATCCCTCCTGAGACGAGATATTATAGGTAACGAACGAAAACTCGGAAACGTGAATAGGGAGCGTGCTCTTCTGACATCTGTTGACTTTGCAGGAGTGACGAATTCTCAATATGGAGATACACCGGAGAGGATCGGTCAAGGTATGGCTTCGTTTCAGAGCAGGCGCCTTAGTAAAATTTCGTTAACGCTTCCGCGAAAACGTTCTTTGCCGTCAATCGTGACTACGGGAATGCAGTTTCGATAACGTTGGAATAAGGCCTGGTCGGTATCGATATCAATCAGTGTGATATCTAAGTCATGGCGCTTCAGAACTTCGTACGCTTCATCGCAAAGATGACATCCCTGGCGGGAGTAAAGGATTACTTGGCGAGATTCTTTTGCAAGGGCACGACGCGTTAGTCGGTTCGTGATACAGCGAATCAGTCGAGCAAAGAAATTTTGAATAGAGTTCAATCACGCCTCACGCAATGCTGTCGAAAGTGCAGGTAAATTCTGGATCCGGTATCTGAGAGCAACCGTATTGTTACACAATTATGTCTGCGATACACCTGGTTACCACAGCATGAGCGTCAATAGGTTAATATTTAATAATCTCTGACAAGTGCACTCTTTTTTTTGGCGCGGGAGTGTGTGATAATTTTCTGCGACGTGTTGATAGGTAGGTCAGACATTAAATCTTCACAGCAAAGAATCAATGGCCATGAATGATGATCTTTCTTCCCGAGGAACTGGGTCAAGACTTTCGTCGGAATCTGGAGATGCAGCGCTTCAGAATATGGGAGGTATTGAAGATCCACCTGTGACGTTGTGGGCAACCCTGTCTCGCCTGGGTCCGGGATTAATTATTGCAGGGAGCATTGTTGGTTCCGGCGAACTTATTGCGACAACTAAAACAGGTGCACAGGCCGGTATGACACTTCTGTGGTTAATACTAGCTGGATGTTTTATCAAAGTGTTCGTGCAGATTGAAC
Organism: uncultured Planctomycetia bacterium; assembly: GCA_963996245.1. Lineage (GTDB taxonomy): Bacteria > Planctomycetota > Planctomycetia > CAXEIY01 > CAXEIY01 > CAXEIY01. The sequence goes on from CAXEIY010000185.1 coordinate 1,566, forward strand.
TGGGACGTTACACAATTACAACCGGGAATACCTGCCTGGATGGGCTTAATCGTGTGCCCGGTCCACGTTGGAGAGTCAATTGGATTGTCTGGTACTGGTTAGCCATGTTGCTGGTAAGTCTGGGCCAGCTGGGTGGAATTGTAGGAGGTGTGGGGCAGGCATTTGCGCTGACTTTTCCGTTCCAAGGGGATTATCGAGATGCGGTCAGTCATCCGGAGACGACTACATTACAATCGTTTTTCGAATCGACTCTGCATGGAGAATCTCTGACAAAAGTGGAGGAACATTTGAAGTCCTGTTCGGGCTGGTGTGAGCGGTCGTTGGAGGTACTGGAGCAGGGAGGTAATATCAAAGATCCCTACACTTGGGATGACAAATGGTGGGCGCTTGCGATTACTCTCATTACGATTGCCATATTGACACGAGGCCGATACGGGCTGATTCAGATGGTGTCAACAAGTTTGGTGGCATCGTTCACCCTGCTGACATTGGGTAATGTGTTGGCATTGCAATTTACAGAAGACTGGGGGTTATCTGGAAGCCAGCTGTTATCGGGCCTTAAGTTTTCTTTTCCCCGTGATGCGAATGGCAGTATTGGGCAGGGGCTGTTCACCGCGCTTGCCACGTTTGGCATTATTGGCGTTGGGGCATCTGAGCTGATTACCTATCCCTATTGGTGTCTGGAAAAAGGTTATGCTCGTTTCACGGGACCTCGCACGAATGATTCAAGCTGGGGGTACCGCGCTCAGGGGTGGATGCGGGTCATGCGGTACGACGCCTGGTTGTCTATGGTGGTATACACGTTTGCAACCGTGGCGTTTTATATTCTGGGTGCCTGTGTTCTGAATCGGATTGGCGAAGATCCCGACGGCATGCGTATGGTCAACACTCTGGCTGCAGCCTATCTGCCGGTTTTTGGTGTTTATGCGAAGTGGCTTTTCTTGGGAGGTGCGATAGCGGTACTGTATTCCACTTTTTTTGTAGCGAATGCCGGTCTTTCTCGCATTGCCTCAGATGCCTGCCGTGTTTTCGGGCTAATTCGCGATGGGGATCAAGAGATAAGGTCAAAACTGATTCCTCTCTGGTGTACCGTTTTCCCACTCATTTCTCTGACGGTATTCCTTACCGGAGCGAACCCGGTTTCATTGGTACTGGCAAGTGGTGTGATGCAGGCCATTATGTTACCGATGCTTGGTTTTGCATCACTATATTTTCGGTTTCGTCATTCGGATGCCCGCATTCGGCCAGGTAAAATATGGGATCTGTTTCTCTGGCTTTCGTTCGTAGGTCTGTTGCTTGCAGGTGGATTTGTAGCCTATGACAAATGTATGATCTTTTTTTGATAACCCTGGTAAGTGGGCCGAAGAGGCATTGATCGCAGGTTTGGGGTGGGCCGGAATCTCAGTTTCCCAGGTATTGTGCATATAAGCGACGGGCGAGTTCTTCATTATCCGTTCCTTGGATGATAGCCCGTCCGTCAGGAAACAGAGTAATACCGTAATCGTGAATCCGAAATCGCAGCATAAAGGGATTGTAAGTCACCTTGCCGAGGTTTCCGAGAACGGCTGCCAGATTTTCGAAAGATAAAGACACGCTATGTTTTGGAGTAATCTGAATCGCATTACGTCCACACAATATTGCCATCTGATATCCATGGGTGCCCTCCAGCCAGGGAAACACACGCTCTTTGCAAGTTCGGCAGTGTCCGGCATCATGCAGTTCTTG
>CAXEIY010000186.1:0-6145 GCA_963996245.1 uncultured Planctomycetia bacterium
ATTTTAAAAGACTCCGGCACTTCCTTTGCCGACACTTCCACTTGAGCCCAGACATCAATCCACGGACGGCCTTTGGTCTTGTAGGCCATGTATCCCTGGTGATAGGCCTCCTTGCATTCGATGGCCATGTCTTCAGCCGACGTATCAATATTCCACCAGGATAAAGGTGTGCGCTGATTCTGCTTTTGTCCTAACAAGGCGTGAACTGGCACTTCTGCAGTTCGAGCGGTCGCATCAAACAACGCCATCTGCAAACCCGCGCCCAATGAATCATCCCACATCATTTCCGCTGCGTTTTTTTTCTCAACCCTCCGTACATCTTCATCATCCGTCGCTCCCCAAGTGTAGTATAGGAGTGTTTCACCAATTCCAATTTCACCAGACTTTAGCTCCACCTCAAAAATTTCTGAATACATCCAATGAGGCAGTTCTCGCGCCATATTGCGACCAGGAATCTCACGATATGGTACCCGAACGGTCGTCCGACGGACGTCTACAATGTCATAATGCTGATGGGATCGATGGCGAGTGGCTTGTGCAGCCGACGTCCCGAAAATCGCAGAAGGAAGTGTCAGTGCACCAATGCCAGTGGCAGCCTGTTGTAAAAAAGACCTTCTGGAAATTCCCTGGGTTCCTTGGAAAAGAAAAAACTCCGGACAAGACTTCATCGCATATACTCCACAAAAAAACCATTCTAAACCATCGAAACATCGCGGTCCTTGGCACACCCGGCACAACAAAGCACATCGCGAAACCGACCGTAGCATAGCCCGCATTCGATTACAGAAGCCTCCGCATAGATATACAATCGAATCGCCTCATTTTCAATCATGAACTTACAACGAGTCACAAGAACTTCACACGATCGTGGTATCGAACCTGATTCAGACAAATGGGGTTCGACTGGGACCAACGTATCGTGTTGATATACATGTGAACTTTACAATGAGGGCAACTCTAGTACTGGATCGCTTCACCAGAACAGGAATAAAAACATTTTATGCCACTATGGACTGTCTGCTATGATGCACACGAACACTTGATTTGCAGAGATGAAAATATACGCATCTCAAAGGCACTACCGCTTTGAGCACGTCTTATGGAATCGCACCATGCTGCCCGAATCATGGCTCCGAAACGAGAAAATAAGTCTTTTCTATCCAACTGTGTTTCGTTTGATGTTGTGGCATATCTTCTTGATAGTCGCTCTTCACAGCAGTCCAATTCCCGCACTCGAAAAGCCCCTTTCGCTTAACCAATCACGAGTTACGGTCACAGGATACGACAAAAATCGCCCAAAGGACTATCCTGGGATAGGTGACTTTGGTTGGGCAGGAAATATCACACAATTGACGGATGGACGGCTCATGCTCGTCCATCAGTGGGGTTACTGGCACAGCAGTTTCTCCGAACCTCGCCTGATCGAACCCAAGCTTGCCGTTCGCTGGCGCAAACAGAACTGGCCACTGGATTTCAAAGCTCCGACCGGAGGGCGTTCCATGGTCACCTACTCGAGTGACCGTGGAAAAACCTGGACCCGCCCGATCACCCTGATTGACCATCCACAGGACGACTCGCCTTACGGGCTGTTACGTTGCCTTGACAACAGTCTGCTTTGTCTCATTAGCGTCCAGGCGCCCTGGTATGGTTTCCCCGAATCACCTCCGACAATGAAGCATCTGCTGAACGGACTCAACACCCAGCAGTTCTACATTCGTTCAACCGATGACGGTCTATCCTGGACGGAACCTGTAGCGTTGGAAACACCCGCCAGGTTTTATGCCCGCAGCCATGCACAACCCATCCAGATTAATGACCAATCCATATTATGGCCGATTTACTGCTCCGACTCGGGGACCGATGGACGGCTTTATGGTGCCATTCATCGTTCAACAGATTCAGGACGTTCCTGGCATCTCTGGTCGACCATCCGCCGCGATGAGATCAACTGTGACGAACCCGCAATTGTCCAACTCGCAAATGGCCAAATCATGCTTGTTTGCCGACCCGATGGAGGCGTGTTGCACAGTGACGACAATGGCATAAGCTGGAAAGAGTCAGGAACACTCATTTCGCAAGGTAAGATTAAAGCACCCAGACTCTTTGTGTTATCTGATGGTACCGCTGTCTGCGTGGCTACTTACAGACGCCTTTGTGTTTTTATAAGTACTGACCACGGACAGCATTGGTCTGCTCCGATTGTTCTGGACAAAAGCAGTTACGGTTATCCGGGTGGATTCCTGATGAAGGATGACTCGATGCTGATCTCTTACGTAGAAAGCGGTCGCGCCCCCAGTCGCATTTACGCTATTCGGTTTTGCTTGAACCCACAGCGTTCCAACATTGAACTCATGCGGATTGACCACCAACCTGTAATTCATAAATAAGGGAAACCGAATATCCGCCATGATGGCTGTTTCAGGGGACCGATCACAGATCGTTGAAAAATTCCAATCGCTTTTCACTGACACAGCAACAATAGAACTCGACACGGGATAAACCCGTGAACGGGACCACGGAGATTCAAACAGGGACATTTTCTTCAGCACCACTTGCGACCCTCATAGGAAATGACACAATATGATTGATCGTAAGTGAACATTCGATCCCTCACACCATCCCGTTCAGCTGCCCCGATCACCCACCCGTTAACAAAGCCGTCCATGACTATCTTCCATACAACCACACATGTCCTTCCCTGAATGATCGGTCCCTTGTGCAGTTAATAGACTGGACGTTCTTATTGTTTTTTCAGGAAGACCACCTTCATTATGGTATCTGCCTTTTTTATCGCGTGCGTCTTACTGGCTGTCGGATTCATATTGAGAGTCCAATTGCGCGCCCTGCAGGTATTATATGTCCCCGCTTCCATCGCTGGAGGGCTTGTTGGATTGATCCTCATTCAGACCGTCGGATGGTTCTGGGGAACTAGTCTGGGCACCGATCGATCACATCTTCTTGCTGAACCGTCTTCATGGATGTCAGAACCTCTGATCCGACTGTCTCAATCAATCTTTGAATTGCGATCATGGCCTGGATGGTTGATAGCGATCGTTTTTGCAGGGCTGCTTCTGGATAAACAAAGTCGACCACTAGGCCAAAGCTTACATGGCGCATTACGCCAAGGACTCATGGTGTGGATTATCTCACTCGGACAGGTGGCACTGGGGCTTATGGTAACCTGGCTGATTATTCAACCTTTTTACCCCGATGTGCCGAACTCATTCGGCATGCTCATTGAAACCGGTTTTGCCGGCGGACATGGAACCGCCGCTGCAATGGGTCATGTTTTCGACGAGCTCGATTTTCCTATGGGGCGGGATCTTGGTACTTTCATGGCGACTGCAGGTATCGCATTCAGTGTTCTGAGCGGCATGGTATATGTCAATCTCGCAGTGCGCCGAGGATGGACACGCTCTGGAAACATATCGGCAACCATCATTACCGGGATGGAGGATCGAAGTGATCCTACCCCAATTGGACTTTCACGGGTGCGTGACGATGTACTTGATCCCATGGTTTTTCAAACCTTGATCCTTATGGCCGCGATCCTGTTGGGGCTCATCATGCATGACCTGATTACTCTGACAGCAGGATGGAAACTGCCGTTTCTTGAAACAAATCCACTGCAGAAAGTTCCCCTTTTCATTTTTACACTTATTGGAGGATTGTGCGTCCGTAAATGCATGGATCACTTTAATCTGGGTGACCTCATTGATTCACTGAGTATCCGACGTCTTACATCGACAGCCATGGAATTCCTGATTGTATCTGCAATCGTCTCTTTGAACCTGGAAGCGGTCATTCAGCTTCTGATTCCACTCAGCGTTCTTTTGCTTGCAGGATTTGTATGGACGGGCATTTGTTTATTGTGGATTGGGAAAAAAGTTCTTCCAAAACAGCACTGGTTTGAACTGGGAATCATTAATTACGGCATGTCCACCGGAACAACGGCAAACGGACTGGCCTTGTTACGGATTGTTGACAAGGATCTTGAATCAGGAGCCGCGGAAGAGTATGCCTTGGCAGCCCCGCTCTCAGCACCTTTTGTAGGAGGGGGAATCCTGACCCTAATACTTCCAGACTTTCTTGAAAATTATCCGGTTTCCCTTGGCATTCCGGCTTTCGGTATTACAGCAGTAGTCCTGCTGTTGTTTTTCATAGCAAGAAAGATCGGTTTCTCCTCGTCCCGCTGACTGGTAACAGCCATTGGGATAGTTGCATGGGAACGGCTGTGTTTTCCAGCGATCATCACCCACGATGAACGTCGACTGCCCAATCGATGAATCCGTCAAAAAAGGAAATACCTCTGCGCCAAAGGCAAACTCGTCGCCGGTTCACAAGTGAGGTGATTACCATCGGCCGTCACCTTGTAGGTTTCCGGATCCACATGGATTTCCGGCGTAGAGTCATTCCATTTCATATCTTTCTTACCCACTCTACGACACCCGTGAACCGCTTCAATGTGCTTAGAAAGGCCATAGGATACTGCAACCGACTGCGCAACGCATTGCTGGCTCACAAAGGCTACAGAAAGCGGCCCCATCGCTTTGCCCTGGGCACCGAACATTGGCCGTTGAAAAACCGGTTGGGGAGTGGGAATGGATGCGTTCGGATCACCCATCTGGGACCAGGCGATCACCCCACCCTTGATTACCATTTCCGGTTTAACTCCAAAAAATCTAGGATCCCAAAGAACCAGATCTGCTAATTTCCCGACCTCCACTGATCCAATCATATGGGACATCCCATGAGCAATGGCCGGGTTGATGGTGTACTTGGAAACATATCGTTTGATACGTGCATTATCATTTTCACCTTTTTCCTCTGCAAGTCGCCCGCGTTGTCGAGACATTTTGTCTGCAGTCTGCCAGGTTCGAGTAATCACCTCACCAACGCGTCCCATCGCCTGAGAATCAGATCCAATAATACTGATCGCACCAAGATCATGGAGGATATCCTCCGCCGCAATGGTCTCACCGCGTATTCGACTCTCAGCAAACGCGACATCTTCCGGAAGATTTTTGTCAAGATGATGACACACCATCAGCATATCGAGGTGTTCGTCAATCGTGTTGACCGTATAAGGACGGGTTGGATTAGTGGAACTCGGCAACACATTGGATTCTCCACATACACGGATAATATCAGGAGCGTGCCCCCCACCAGCCCCTTCCGAGTGGTAGGTATGAATGGTTCTCCCCTTGATAGCGGCTATGGAACTTTCCACAAAACCTGATTCATTCAGGGTATCGGTGTGAATGGCGACTTGAACATCGTATTGTTCGGCCACACTTAGGCAGCAATCAATTGCAGCAGGGGTCGTCCCCCAGTCTTCATGCAATTTCAGTCCCACCGCCCCGGCCGCGATCTGCTCCGGCAATCCTTCTTTTTCAGAAGCATTTCCTTTTCCCAGAAATCCAAAATTCAAGGGAACATGGTCGGTTGCCTGAAGCATCATGCGAATATGGTTTGCACCGGGTGTACAGGTCGTAGCATTAGTTCCCGTTGCAGGCCCTGTGCCTCCACCAATCATGGAAGTCAATCCACTCGCCAAAGCTTCCTCAATCTGTTGAGGACAAATAAAATGAACATGTGAATCAATGCCACCAGCGGTCAGTATTAATTTTTCTCCCGCGATCACTTCCGTTGTGACTCCAACAATCATTCCTGATGTCACACCATCCATCACATCGGGATTACCCGCCTTTCCAATCCCCACAATGCGACCATCCTTGATCCCGATATCCCCTTTTATGATTCCCGAATAGTCAACCACCAGCGCATTGGTGATAACCAGATCCAGGGCATCTTCCTGAGAGACTCCAGACGCCTGTCCCATTCCATCACGAAGAACCTTCCCTCCACCGAACTTACATTCATCTCCGTAGAACGAGAAATCCATCTCCACTTCCAGAACCAATGACGTGTCACCCAGTCGAACCCGGTCCCCTGTAGTAGGGCCATAAATCTCGGAATAATGACTGCGATTAATGTGGTAAGCCATACTCGAATAACTCCTACAAGACCCGCATCAAAATGCCGGTCCTTTCCAAAATGATTAGGTCCTTATTCTGCAGCCTGGTGTCCGAACGCCCGGTTGGCCACCTCTTGTTCTGCCCTTTGTTGAGAACCCTCGGAAACC
>CAXEIY010000187.1:0-4204 GCA_963996245.1 uncultured Planctomycetia bacterium
AAACACAGATGTGAGATTTTTCATCTGAAATAGAAAAAATGGAGCCCGACCCGGCTGCTTATAAAAATCAATCTTAAAGCCTTCACCAACCGGATCTTGTTCGACCTATCTCAGGCTCTTCTATAAAGCCCATCCAGCGTATATATGCGAGTACGTGTGGCATGGGCATTCTTGAAAACTCCCACTCCGTATCCGTAGTCATAACAGATAGCTACTTCGTCACCTGAAAAAGCGACCGTCGCATAACAGATTCTTAAACAACCCGGCGCGTTTGGATACTGTCTCGGATCCGGCTGCCGATAACCATACTCCTTCATGCGAATGACGTTCGGCTGACCCGAAGGCACCTCGATACGGACGCGATTGTCCAATGCTTCCAGGTTTTGAAAATGCTTCCAGGTTTCTCCCTGATCGGTCGAAATAGCCATCGACAACCGATGACGATGCAATCCAGCCTTAATTTCGTCTGCAGAAACTTGATTCCATACCAATAGCAGGTCCCCCGTTCTGGGTATCCGTATTAGAGTGCTCGGAGCATATGAACTGGCCAGGCCGGTCGGTACCGGGTGTGTCCATGAAATGCCCTGGTCACGGGAATGGCTCTTGTAAATCTGTCCGAGTTCCGTTCTTCCCAACATCAACAATGTTCCATCTGGACATTCTTCCAGAACAGTTTCTTCAAAATGGGTCACTCCCCGGAGTCCTTCGTCCAGTGCTACAAAAAGCTCACTGAGACTACGATGCCAGGTCTGACCCTCATCGTCACTGTAGTACACCCAGCTGTAGCAGAGACTCTTATCCCCATCTTCGGACTCGCCTCCAGAAAATGGACTGATCCATTTCATAACCGGAACAACAATACGGCCACTCGAAAGAACCCGCGCGGCTTGAGTACGACATACCGCAAATAGTGGATCGATCTCTATGGCCTCTGACCAGGTTATTCCGTCCTCAGAAGTCCGATAAAGAACCGTGCCATCCCGCCCCGGCCGGGCTGCGGGACCACCATAAACAATGGCCATCATCCCTGACTTCAGTAACAGCAAGGATAGATGTGCCGTATCGCGAGCCAGAACAATCGGATTGCCACGGTTACTTCGAAGCATCTCGGAATCACTCCAGCTTCGCCCACCATCATGAGACACCTTGCGAACCAGCCGACTGTTCTCACCCAGAAACATCCAATACCCATCTTGTGGTGCGTTAACCAGAGTAACTTCCTGTACTCCCTGGCGCGGAGGAATTGCCATTCCTTCAAACACCTGACCACTTCTCGTTACATCGGCGTGTGCCTGGAGACAGGATCCCATCGCACCGGTGGCAAACCACCCTCCGGTTCGATGCAGGAAAGTACGTCGTGTGTCAGTCATCATTCACCTCGATTATTCAAAAGTCCAGAGCCCACTCTTGTTAACCGTACGGTAATCCTATCGTTCAAAAAGACACTCCCGTACGGTCTTCAAACGTATTACGAAGAGCTGACAATCGACCCGTTAAGCGGCCCACCAGATCCTCGTATCCCAGCTGTCCATACAAATTGTTCATCTCGAGATAATCTTTCTTCAAATCGTATAATTCCCAGAAATCATGTTCATAGAAATAAATCAACTTGTAGCGATCGGTGCGTATTCCATAATGCTTTGCAACCAGATGGGAGGCACGACCAACCGGTTCCTGCATCTGGTAATGGTAATAAATGGCATCGCGCCAATCCTTCGGTGAATCGCCACGAAGCATTGGAACCAGACTGCGACCATGCATATGGTAGGAAGTTGTAACACCAGCCATCTCGAGAATGGTAGGTGCCAGGTCCATGTTCTGGACCAGCTTATCCCGAGTTGCACCTGGATCGGTAACACCTGGCCAATCAATTATAAGCGGGGTGCGCAGGGAGGGTTCATACATCCACCGTTTGTCGTACCAGCCGTGTTCCCCCAGAAAAAATCCTTGGTCTGAAGTGTAAATGACAATGGTATTTTCATCCAGTTGATAGGCTTTCAGAAAATCACGTACCCTCGCCACACTTTCATCGATCCCGTCAACACAGCGCAGGTAATTCTTGATATAGCGTTGATAATTCCATCGGGTCAAGGCATCGCCGGACAAATTCGATTCAGCAAAGGCCTGATTGCGTGGTCCGAAGGCAGCTTTCCATGCGAAACGCTGTTCCGAGTTCATCCGGCCAAGCTGATTTTGTGCATTACGATCCAGAATTCCTTCACCTGTTACCGGCAATTTCAGATCGTAGGCAGGAAACAGATCACGTGAAATACGCATTTGCGCGGTTATCGCACCAGGATTCCTTCCTGAGTAATTGTCAAATAACGTCGTCGGTTCTGGAACATTGACCCCGGAGTATCGATCGAGATGGCGAATGGCAGGCTCCCAGGTCCGATGCACTGCCGAATGCGATATCCATACCAAGAAAGGATGGTCCGGATTAACGCGATTTTTAATCCAGTCCAAAGAACGATGAGTAATCACATCTGTCACATGACCAGTAGATGATTCAAGACCTCGTGACGTTTCAAAATCAGGATTGTAATAGGTTCCGCGTTTGATTGCCCAGTAATCAAAACCATTCGGGAGGGACGGAAGGTGCCATTTGCCAATCATGGCTGTGTCATAACCGGCAGTCTGAAGTGATTTCGCAAAGGTCGGCAATTCATCTCGAAATCTGGCACGATTTGAAACGGCGCCATTGGCATGTGAATGCAGTCCTGTCAGCAGTGTTGCTCGGGATGGCCCGCAAATAGAATTACACACAAAGCTGTTCGTAAATCGGACACCATCCTGAGCCAGTCGATCGATGTGAGGTGTTTGATTGATCCGTGATCCATAAGCACTGATTGCGTGTTCGGAATGGTCGTCACTGTAAATGATCACAATATTGGGACGGGATGCCGTTGGTTTGGCCTCGGTGACGTCACTAACCGTCAACAGGAAGCAGGCCAGAAGTACTCCATATCCTCGATTCATTGTCCGCTACCTTTCCAACCATATTCCACATTCTGTCCGACAAATGATATGTGATTGACAGCGATCATTTATTTAACCAGTCCTCTACTGATCTCCCGCGACTGTCTCGGAGAGAAAAGTCCGCGCCTGCCTCTTTTAGCTTCAGCAACATGTCCTGGTAGCGTTCTGCCATTTCCCCATTGGAATTAGCTGCTTTCATCGCCGCTACATGGGCTGGCGTATGACGATATTGATCGGCTGCATCAGGATTCGCACCGGCATCCAACAGGATATTCACATCCTCAGGATTTCCCGTTCTCACGGCTTGGAAAAGAGCCGTTCGCCCCATGCAGTCGCGCGCGTCAATATCCCCGATTCTTGAAATCAATAATTCCAGTGGATTGTAATCACGCCACCCCTGGGGTGTCATCGTTGCATAATGAAGCGGAGTCCGGCCGTACCGATCCTGAATTCCATCTATCGATTCTTCACCTCCAAGATTACTCGAGTCCTGTGCCAGTCGGGCCTCAATCAGAATATTTTTCCTGTGCATTGCGGATTGCATTCGAAACGCTTCTCCTACAAGAACAACTACGGGAAACAACAGCAGCAGCGGGACAATGGTTCGGGCAAATAGTCTGCTGAATTGAATCTCATCTTCGTTTTCGTCTTCCCTCCGCTTCCTGCGACCCATGAAGTAGTCACCCAGAAAGGTATAGCGGACAAACTTGTTATAGGTCCAAAAAAGAAACAGGGTCGATGCCACCAGTACGAGGTACGTTTTAGACAAGGAATTAAGAAAGTCCATTCGAGCAAGAGCAATGGACAGTCCAAAAGTGATTATCACATGGATAAAATAGATCCAATATGCGGAATCGGAAATGTACTTGATAATAATATTGGGTCGTACAATATACCGGCCGGCCAGACCTATTAATCCAAAACAAAATAACCAGGCAGCACACGATCGAATCAGAACGACGGCGACCTTGAATATGCCGCCGGAAAAAACGTCCTCCATTACAGGAGAAAAGTTACTGACTTTAAAAGAGCTGAGATCATGAACGGCGCTGGGCAGCATTTCGCCGACCAAGGTGGTCAAGCTAAAGGTGAAAGGAACCGTGGACAGCGCGATGGCCAGGAAGAAAAAACAGTTCGTCGACAACTTCTCCAGAAGGTCACGGTTCCGGTAAATTAAAACACCTGCGAGATAGTAGACGAAATAATAACCAATATTGTTGTAATC
>CAXEIY010000188.1:0-7428 GCA_963996245.1 uncultured Planctomycetia bacterium
ATGCGGCAAAGCTACGGGGTGAATGTTCTGGTCACCAATAACAGCTACGGTGGCGGAGGCTATCTCCAGTCCGAATATGAAGCCATCAATGCCAATCACGCCTCTGGCCAATTGTTTATCGCAGCATCTGGAAACAGCACTCAGGATACCGATCAATTCCCCAACTACCCGTCAAACTACGATGTGCCAAACGTCATTTCCGTTGCCGCAACGGATCATACAGATGACCTGGCTGGATTTTCCAACTTTGGTGCCATGACCGTTGATCTCGGAGCACCCGGTGTCGACATCCTGAGTACACTCCCGATGACCCTCGGAGGCCCTTATGAGGCTGCCAGCGGTACCTCCATGGCTGCTCCACATGTTGCCGGTGCAGCTGCATTGGGCTGGAGCGTTAATCCGGAAGCGACCAATATCGAAGTACGAGATGCCCTCCTTGAAACCGTTGATCCGCTTGCCGTTCTGCAGGACGTAACCGTTACCGGAGGTCGTCTGAATGTCTTTCGAGCGGTTGAGGCACTGAACATACCAGGACGTCGGGCGGGTGTTGCGCCGGTAGTAGAAGATGTGTTATTGGAAAATCTTGATGTGATCGTAAGTTTCGATCAACCGGTAACCAATGTAAGCCCCTCAACCTTCCTTTTCAGCAATGCCGGCGCTGACGGCGCCTTTGATACCGCCGATGATAATGTATACGCCCCGGTCAACCCGACTCCGATGGCACATGGAACCGAGTTTTCCCATGCCAGTGGACCCAAAGGGCTGGCGATCGGCCCCGACATCAACCTTTATATCAGCAGCAGCGAGTCCGACAACATCCTTCGTGTGGATCAGGATACCGGTGAGTTGATAGAAGAATTCGTGGCACCGGGAACCGGTGGTCTGGATTCCCCTGGTGACCTGGTAATCGGTCCAGATGAAAATCTGTACGTCATCAGCGAAGGAACGAACAGTATTCTGCGTTATGACGGCCTTAAAGGAGATTTTATCAGTGAGTTCGTAGCCCCCGGAAGCGGAGGGCTGGGTGAGCCACAGGGGCTCGCATTCGGGCAGGATGGTAACCTCTACGTAACGGACCGGCTGGCCAATAATGTCCTGCGTTACGATGGTGCGACAGGCGCTTTTCTGGGTACGTTTGTCACTTCAGGAAGTGGTGGTCTGACCGAACCCACCGACCTGGTTTTCAACGAGGACGATCATCTTTTTGTTGCCAGTTCAGCAACCCAGAGCGTCCTTCGTTTTCATGGAGAAACGGGTTCATTCCTGGGTGAATTTGCAGTAGGCGGCGACCTTGCATCCATCCGAGGATTGGCCATCGGCCCGGATGACAACTTATACGTCAGCAGTGTTGAAGGAACGGACATTGATAATCACCGCATCCTTCGATTCCATGGAGAAACCGGCGCCTTTCTCAACGAGTTTGCACGGGGAGATGAACTGGACGGTCCCCACGGACTCGCCTTCCGTTTGGACGGCGTACTTCTGGCAAGCAGCCACAACAATGGCAAAATCCTCAGCTACGACACCAGTGTCTGGACTTTTTCACTCGACAGCTCTGCTAACGTTCCCAACGGTGATTACCGCCTGATTCTCAAAGGTACCGGTGCCACACCTTACTGGTTCGCAAAGCATGCTGACAGTGACGACACTCAGGTCGAAGACGTTATTGATTCGGCAATTAATAACCGTGGAACCGTGGCAACGGTCCTGGAACTTGCAACTGGTGGCCAAACCATTCAGATTAATGACGACGAGGGCGTCCGAACTCTCATTGACACCAATTCCAGTGCTGTGGCATCCGTCGAACGGGTACTGCTCAATGGTGAAGCGGTGGAAGACGACGATCCCGATCCAGATGATGAATTAACGGTATTCTTCGGGTCGGTAGACACTGGGCAAACGGGCATCTTTCTGATCGATGAAGATGGAGCCATCCTTCCTGTAGCACTGGAAAGCCCTTTCGTCCAGCTTTTCCCTGATGAAATGCATCTGAACGTCCACGGCGACATTGCTTTCCTTGAGCATTCAGGTGGAGCCTATCATGTCAAGGTTGCCACGGTAGTCAGGGAAGCCGATTCAGACAATATCAGTGTCGAAGTCGATACGGTAGTCAATACCCTTGGACCTTACGACACGATCACCACTTTTGACTTTAATGATGCCGGCGATATTGCTTTCCCAACAACTCTCGACAACGGTGACCAAGCGGTCATCTTCACCGATGGCATCAATGATATCACCCTTGCCGATAACCGTGACGAATACTCCAGCTTTGGACATGTCGCACTCAGCAACAGGGAAACGGTCGTTTTCAACACAACGACCTCAGGTGGAGCAACGCAACTGGTCGAGGCCACGCGCGAAGATCTGACCGTAGTACTGGAAACCCTGACAAGTTCTGAATCCGAACGGCTGGCCCCCAAGGGGCGATTACAGTTGAACAAGGACGACGTTGTTCTGTTCTTTGCTGACATTTTGGACGCCAGTGGTAACGCCGGGTCGGAAGGCATATTTACGGCCTCTCTGGGTGCTGAAAACGAGATCGTGCGCAAGCTGGATACCCTGGTAAGCGGCGATAATGCAGTACAGGAGTTCGTCCGGGCATCCATGAACAACTTTGAGCAGCTAACCATGCTGGTCAAAGACGCCTACGGCAACATACGCAGCGTACAGGCTCATCCATCTGATCCCATTGCCAGTATCGATATTGACGGAACGGCTGGGCCTCGTCTCGACGGTGACCCCGACGGCTTTAACGGTCCCCTGGAACGGGATGGTATGGCTGGCGGTGATTTCCTGCAGGTTTTCGATGTCACCGACCGGCATCCACGTATTGATCTGAAACTTGCCGAAGGAGATCATTTCTTCAGTGCATCAGAATTTGTAGGAACGATACCCGTCGTAGGTGACTGGTCCGGAACCGGGATCGAATCGATGGGCATGTTCAACCCCGAAACCGCACAATGGTCTCTTGACCTGAACACCAATCGACGACTCGAAGGCAGAGAGGAATTTTTCCAATTTGGACAGGCTGAAGATATTCCAGCGGTTGGAGACTGGGATACCACGCGGCCTGGCGTTGAAGTGGGAGTTTTCCGCCCCAGTACCGGTGAGTGGTTCCTGGACAATAACGGTAACTTCCAGCTTGATACCGGTGAAGGTATCGCTTACGGCGCCGCGGGTGACCAGCCCATGGTTGGTAATTATTCCGAGTCAGCCGGAGATGAGATTGCAGTCTACCGCGCTTCTTCGGGAAGCTGGTTGATTGATTCCAACGGAAACCGAACTGGAGACGAATCCTTCATTAGTTACGGCGAAGCCAACCTGCAGCCTCTGGTAGGTAACTGGGACGGCTTGGACTCCATTGACAATATTGGTGTCTTTGACACCGAGACCGCCCAGTGGACCTGGGACATAGACGGGACACTTCAACACGACGATGCCACCATCTTCACTTTTGGTCAACCAGGCGATACGGCCGTAGTAGGTGATTGGACAAGCATTGGGCGCGACACGCCCGGCGTGTATCGCGGCAGTACCGGTGAATGGGTTACCGACAATAATGGTAACCTGATCGACGATCCCACGGGTGAAGGTCCTTATAGTTTTGGATTGGGAGGACGCCAGCCGGTCCCGGGACGATGGACCGGTGCTTCGTCACTGTTCGGAACCTTTAATGCCGAAACACTCGAATGGCATCTGGACCTCGATGGAGACCGTGCACTGGCCCTCAGAGAGGGTCCTTTCGGACTCGGTCCGAGTAGTGATACCGGCATCCAAGAAGACCAGACCACCAACCAGTCCACGCCCGTTTTTGTAGGACAGGTGCTCGATGTATTCCCTTCCATTACCGAAGGGCAGAACGTGGATATTGCCATTGATTTAGACGCCAATGGTGGAAACGATTACAGCATTGCAGACGTTGAAACCGACGAAGAAGGACGTTTTCTATTCCAGGTTCCGGATGAAAACGGAAAACGTCTCGATGAAGGGATTCACGCCGTTGAAGCCAGTTTCACTGACATCTCCAACCAGACCACTTCACGCCTTTATGGGGTACGAGTTGACCTGACGCCACCCGACGTCCTATCGGTAAATGTCGGCACTATGGCGGTCACCAACACCGTCACTCCGAGTGCGGCAGCTACTACTAATATTTTCACTGATATCGTAATACAAATTGAAGATCCACCCGTTGAGAATGTCAACCTGGGTCTCGATCCCGCTACCGCTTCGCTACCTGGAAATTACCGTCTAATTCGATCGGTCAACGATGTCTTTGGGGACAGTGACGACGAGGACGTTTCCGTCGCGATTTCGGAAATTGACATTGCCTTTGACCCGCTCACTTCACCCGTCACAACCCTGACACTCAGCGTCAATCCGGAATCGATGCCCGATGACCTGTATCAACTGCAAATCGTTGCTTCGCGTGTGACTGATGCTGCAGGAAATTCACTCAACGGCAACCAGACCGATAGTGATTCCTTCCTTTCCTATTTCCGTCTCGATGCCACCTCGCCACGAATACTTGACATCACACCCTCCCCACGCGAACTGTTCACACCAGGTGATACGCCTGACGAAATCCGGGTGACCTTTTCCGAAGAAGTGATGCAGGGAACCAAGACCACCCAGTTTCTGAACACGTATGTGCACGCCGATGAAGGACTTTACGAACAGGATGAACTTGTTTTCACTTCCGATTCGATGCTCGTAAGTAACTATTGGGACAATGTCATTTACAAAGTTCTGCCCGATCCAGACGATCCCACCAACGGTGAACTGACACCTTTCATATGGGATGATCCAGATACGTTTGACGACGATGAATCCGCTGCCCTTGGCGGCCCCACAGATGTCATTGTTGGACCCGACGGTGTCATTAACGTCGTAAGCTCATGGACGGATAAGGTCCAGCAATTCAGCGCTGAAGATGGGCTTCCAATCGGGGACATTATATTTACAGACCTCATCGCGCCACAGGAAATTGAAATCGACTGGGCCGGAGACTACTACATCACCAGTATGCAAGTCGACGGAATCAATATTCAACAATTTGACGAAAACGGTCTTTTCGTCCGGACGTTTGCCTCCCTTGGTGAAGATCTGGTTGGAGCGGATGTGGATGCGTTCATTAATATCGGAGACATGGTGTTTGGTCCCGATATTAGCGGCGACATGTTTGCCGACTTATTTATATCCGTATGGACGGAATTTGATGGTGACCTACTTGATCCAGACGATCCCGAAAGCGCTGTCAGTCCCACCAACCAAGTCCTTGCCTATGACGGTGTTACCGGACAGACACTGGGTGAGTTTTCTTCTCAGTTACTGGACATGCCGACCGGTCTGACATTTGGTCCTGATGCGAACGGAGACGGTAAAGACGACCTTTATGTCGCGAACTCCGGAGACAATCGAGTTATCCGATTTGACGGTATGACCGGAGCACTGATCGATGTTTTCGTAGACCAGATTGTTTCCACAGGAATTGCTGTTGGAGAAGGCGGTCTCATCGGTCCATCAGAAATGGCCTTTGACTCGACAAACAACGATCTCTATGTCAACAGTGCCGGAACGAACGAAATTCTGGTATACAGCCTTGATCCACAACCCGTGCAAAGTAACTTTGATCTGACCCTGATCGCTAGTGGAAATGGTGTTTTCGGAGATGGGGATGACATAGAAATTTCCGGACAAAGTAGCCAGCCAAGTCTCGATGTCGTCACCTTTACACCCGATGAAAGCCTTCCGGCCGACTATTACCGAGTGATCATCGGAGACAGTTGGGATAGTGCAGACATCACTGACCTTGTTGGCAACCTACTCGATGGAGAAGCACTCGCATTTGAAGATCCCGACTCCGACGAACCCGGCCACGGCCCTTACCAGGTCCATCTGAGCTCCGGTGAAAGAGTCCCGGCGCTTAGTGGCGATGGAGAACCTGGTGGCGCGTTTGCCAGTTCCTTCCTGGTTGGAAGTGAAGTGGTTTATCTACGTGCAGATGTCCTCGACGATCCGCTGCTAAATATGGATGATCCCGATGGTTCAACCGCAAATCCATTCCCCTCTATCCAACGTGCGCTGGGTGTTGATCCTGATTTTCCCGATGAAACGGGAACCGTTACTGATCACCGCAATCAAAGTGTTCAAGGGCCCATCCTGCTGGTCGCCCAGACTCCGCTGGATGACCCGGAAGCATCATTGGTAGTTGCCTCGCCCTCCGGATCCGGTGTCGCGTCAACCATAAACATTCCTGACCAGACTGCATTCATTTTAGAACCGGGCGTCATTCTCAAACTACAGAATGGCAACATCGATATTTCGGGCAATGGATCGGTTCTTCAGATTAATGGAACCGAGTCTTTACCGGTTAGACTTACCTCCTACAAGGACGATTCCCTGGGTGGAGACACCAATGAAGACACCGATAACAGTGTCCCGACCGGAGGTGACTGGGGGGGTATCGTCTTCCGCGACGGTTCTGAGGATGGCCTCTCCATCATCAATTTTGCCGAGATACAGTATGCGGGCGGTGCCGTACCCAGCGGCTTAGGTGATCGTTTTGATCCGATCTACCTCGAATCGGCCAGGCCGACCATTACCAACACCATAATGCAGCACAATTCCCAGATAGCTATTTCCGCCAATACCGACTCTTTCCGGGAAGATGTGCTTACACGCGGACCTCTAATCCGTGACATTACCTTTATCGACAACAGCCTTAGTGGCATCCATGTCCGACCGACTCCCAATTCAAGCATTGCTACGCTATCAGGCGGTGAATTCACTTTTGACGACTCGGTCCCGGTGGTCTTCACCACTCGAGTCACGATGGCCGGCGCAAAACTGAACATTGATCCGGGTACCGTACTCAAATTCATGAGCGGTTCCGGCCTCGATGTTTACGGGGGTGTCCTGAACATTGGTGACCGGCGTACGCTGGATGGTTTTACGGAAACGATGGAACACGTGCGTGCCCGTGGTGGTGACAGTCAGGTAATCTTCACCTCCTTCAGCGATGATCAGGCCGTGACTGGAACCGATCTGGACGATGATGGTATCTTTGACGTCACCTATACTCCTGCCCTGGACAGTAACAACGACGGAAGTGCCACTCAACCCACAGCAGGCAGCCAAGCAAGTCGCGGGATTTGGGGAGGCATTAATGTGGCCCCCTATACAGACCTGGTGATCGATGAAGCGACCTTCCGCTATGGAGGTGGCAATATCATGTACGCAGACGGTACGGGCCGTCACGATGTGCTGGAATTCTTCCCTAGTCAAAGCCCGTTCTTCGTATCGATCACAGACAGCAATTTTCACGACAATCAGGGCGCTGCCATTTCCGCGACACCGGACTTCCTGCGAGCCGGCGATCCCACCAATCCTCTGCTCTCCGGAAATCCGTTTTTCCGCGGCAAT
>CAXEIY010000189.1:0-39869 GCA_963996245.1 uncultured Planctomycetia bacterium
CGCATTCCATTTCACCGAGTTCGCGTACCCCAAGGCAGCAACATCCGCCGGTAAAGGAGGACGGATACTGGGACCTCCTACGGTAGAATGTAACAGTCCACTGGCTGAAAGATACAAATCCCGCACCACTTCCGATTCCAGTCGGTACCGATTCTGCCGAGCTAAAAGCCGATTCTTGGGGTCGCGTTCGAGAATCGATTCACGTATCTCAGAAGCCTGTCGATAAGTAGAAGAAAGTGCGATCATCTTGATCATCGCTTTTCGACTCCAGTGGCGGCTCACATATTCGCTAGCCAGCCAGTCGAGCAGATGAGGGTGAGAAGGAAGCTCTCCCCTGACCCCGAAATCCTCTGGAGTAGCGACCAATCCGTGGCCAAAAAGATTCTGCCAGATTCGATTCACCGCCACTCGCGCTGTCAAGGGATGTTGTGGATCCATTAACCACCGGGCAAGATCAAGCCGGGAGGGACTATCGGCCGACACGGACAGCGGAGGCAGAACAGCGGGCGTTGCAGCATTCACCGTCCGACCTTTCCGGAGGAAATCACCCCGAACATGCAAATGTGTCTCGCGTTTTTTCTCTGAACGCGACAAAGTTTGAGCGAGAGTCTTAGGATATGGTGGTTTTTCTTTTTCGTGATCCTGGACCTTGCGATTGAGCGCTATCCACTGACTATCCCGTTTACGGTAGTAGTGCATCAGTTGCTCAAGTTGATCAGAGGTTCTCTCCTTGTCAGCCAACGTAAGTACTTCTGCAACTTCAGCTGTAGGGAGATCCTGAAGATGCGAGCGATCCGTTGTAGCAACCGAAACTCGGAGGCGTCCGACAGCGGCGCCGTCTCCTTGATACTGATCGATTTCCAAAACAAGCGTTGCACCCGAATCAAAGCCCACGTCTTCTGAGGTTTCCAGTAAAACAAATAGGTCCGTTCCTTCCGTACCCGCATCCCAACCCGTTTTCGAGTCGGAATCGACCATATTCTTCAGTTCGAACCCCTGCTGTTCGGTGTTAGAAAAAGGATTCTGCAAAACAACCGGCTTGAATGATGTCGCATCTCCGGCAGGTGAAGCCGCCAGACGGATTTCATTAATCACAAAATGACCGTCATCTGCCCGACCTGGTCCCTTTTTTGGCAAAGACGGGTCGGTCAGGAAATCCAGTCGAACAGCAGTCACGGGATTGAGTTCCGTGTGAAAAACCAACCGGTAACGATCCTTATCCGGGCGCGGACCATCCATTGCCAAAATCGAATCATCATCTTTCCTGGTTAATTCGGCTCCTCCATCTGATGTAAAGCTCCGCGGTTTCAACACATGCCACCTGTCTCCTGGCTTTTCATACTCCGATACGCGCGTTTGCCAGGACAACTGCCGGTGAATCAAATTGCCAGATGCATCCTCCGACATTTCAGCAAGCAGCTGTTGATGCTGCTTTTCATAGTCAGCAATGGCATCCTGATACAACTCGAGTTCTTGGGGAAGCGGTGCGGCAATATCGATATCTTGAACCGTATTAAAAAATGCGAACAACTCATAATATTCACGATGAGTCAACGGATCGTATTTGTGGTCATGACACTGACTGCACCCGACAGTAAGTCCCATCCAGACTGTGCCGGTCGTATTGACACGGTCCACTGCAATCTTGACTCGATCCTCTTCCTGGTCCACCCCTCCCTCACGGTTTCTCAGAGTGTTCCTGTGAAACCCGGTAGCAACTTTTTGATCCAACGTTGCATCTGGAAGCAGATCTCCAGCCAGCTGGTTAATCGTGAACTGATCAAACGGCATATCCTCGTTGAATGCCTGGATAACCCAATTGCGCCAGCGCCAGGCATAAGGACGCGGTTGGTCACTTTCATAACCTTCGCTATCAGCATAGCGTGCAAGATCAAGCCAGTGACGCCCCCAACGTTCACCGAAGTGAGGCGAACTAAGCATGCGATCGACCAGACGTTCGTAGGCATCCGGTCGTGTGTCCTTGACAAAATGATCCCGTTGTTCAGGAGTTGGCAACAGACCCAGTAGATCGAGACTCAATCTCCGCAGTAACACACTGCGTGGGGCCTCTTCGGCTGGTTGCAGCCCTTTTTGTTCCAGTTCGTGCAACACGAACGCATCGACCGCATTGCTCACCCAGTTATTTTGACTTACTTTGGGCACCTCAGGACGCTGAACCGATTGAAAAGACCAGTGATCACTGAAAGCGACGTTGGATCCCGGATCAGAAGCGGTTGCAGACCAACTGGCTCCCTGGTCGATCCAAGACCGCAGTAAAGCAATTTCATCCTCCGACAAGCGATCGCCGTTGGGCGGCATCACTTTTCCGTCATCCCGTCCGCGAACCAGTTGTATCAGTAGACTCGCCTCGCTGTCTCCCGCAACGATAGCCAGACCTGAATTACCACCTCTGACCGTACTGGCTCGATGATCCAGTCGCAAACCACCGCGCTGATGCCTGACACCATGGCACGAGAAACAACGCCGATTCAATATCGGATAAATGTCCTGATCGAAGTCGACTTTCCTTTCCGATTCGATTTCACTGACCGGTACAGGTGACGAACCATGAGCCGGGTCCAAGCTGAAAATTACGGCCAAAACACCCGCGGTGACAAAATGAACAACCAAGCGATCCGACGAATCAACTCCCATTACCTTCACCCGTATGGAACTAACAGGAAACTGGATAAAACCTCGCTTTAGTTTACACAAAACCTTTGTCGGCATCGACCACGTATTGCGAATGCGTTGCCGCTGTACACCACCGGGTTATAATGTTCTGAGATGGCATCCTTTACCACCCTGCACATAACAAGCAGACAGTTGGACCTGTGACGCATCCAGAAACAATCCGGCCCGCCTCCTGGAAACTACGTAAACGAAAAATCCAGCTCACGGTTTATGCCGCTACGATTACGGTGCTGGGGCTCGGACTGTTTCTTGGCTATGACATCTGGTCGCTCAGGCCCATGAAGGAAAAACTGCCCGTTTTCCGTGCATTGCTCACATCCGCCTGGTGGATGGTCGGAATTTTGTCCCTGTCCATGATCACCAGTATCGTACTGCTTTGCGGCTGGACCATCGTGCAATGGATATCGCCGAACCGATCAGACACGGATCGTACCATCCCGTCATCCACTCCCCGACCCTCTTCGATCGACTTGCGGTGGGTTACTCTGCTGCGGCGTTACCTGCTGCCTGCCTGGTTTACGCTACTGATGCTATGGATCTCTCTTGAAGCAATCGGCGGACTTTGGCTGTATCTGTCCCATCGTACCACGCTGGCGGCGCTACCAACCACTTTCACCAAGAGTGATTCCGATGAACTCTACGTCGTCGGACTCGGCGGGTCGACAACGGAAGGACAACCCTATCATGACCGTCTGTCTTTTCCACAAATCACTGGATGGAAACTCCAGAAATTTTACGAGGGCCGTCGTGTCATTGTGAACAACCTGGCGGAAGGTGGAGCCGACCTGTCTCGAATGCATGCTTATCTACAAGAACTGGAACGACGACCCGATGCGATATTGATCTACTCAGGCCACAATGAGTTTTCTGCAAGATTCAGTGTCAATTCCGAAGTCGGTCCATCGGTTCGCCGCATCTGGCTTCCCTCCTTCATAGGGTCGGTAATTCGTGAGCGTTATGACCGCTTGTCCATTGCAACGTTCCCCAATCGGACTCCGCGAAAACGATTCGATGGCCCGGCCATGACAGAGACCGACACAGAGAACGTTTACCGTGAATTTGAAGTATTTCTTGATGCGATACTGCAGTTTTGCAAGAAACACAGCATCACGGCTGTGCTCGTAATCCCGGGATCCAATGAAGCCGGATTTGGCCCCAACCGATCCCTGCTTCCCAAATCTGTCACAAAGGACACGAAAGATCAACTGGAAGCTATCTATGTCAAACTCGACGATCCAACAACACCAGAGGCAGAACAACTAAAACTTCTCAACCAGGCCTGTGAACTAGCTCCGGAATTTGCAGAATCCTGGTATCAACTGGGAAAACGTTACGAAATCAGTCAGCGATACGCCGAAGCGAAAAACTGTTTCAGAAAGGCTATTGACCTGGATGGTTTCCCTCTTCGCGCCACA
This sequence comes from uncultured Planctomycetia bacterium, assembly GCA_963996245.1. Classification (GTDB taxonomy): domain Bacteria; phylum Planctomycetota; class Planctomycetia; order CAXEIY01; family CAXEIY01; genus CAXEIY01. Next base: position 4,110 of record CAXEIY010000189.1, read on the forward strand.
TCGGTTATTGCAGAGATTTATCATAAGTTGTCGGCGCGATACCAGGTTCCCCTGCTCGACGCACGAGAACTTCTGCTTCCCCTGAGTAAAACAACCCTGTTTGGTAACCAGCTCTTCCATGACCACTGTCATCCAACGCTACCCGGCCACATGGCGATAGCCGATGCCGTATTTGACAGTCTTGTTGAATCCCCGCTCTGGCAAAAGAACATGAAGCAACGCGGCCTCAAACCAAGTCCCCTCCGCATTGAGAGCAGCGATTCACGTTGGCCATCACCTGGCCATCCCACTTCCCTTGAAGCCATCCTGTCTCATTTCCAACTGGGACAGGAAGATTTCATTCGCGTCTGTGAGTGGGAAGCCACCATTAATGGAAATATCAGCTACTGGCGTTATGATGCCGTGGCCCGATTAAATCGCGTCCAGGAATATCGAGACGCGGTCAAACTCTTGAAATCTGGAAGTTCGCCTGAAACCATTCGTGCCCTCTCTCTACGTCCTTTAGGGCCTGATTTGGAACAGGAGTAAGAACGATTGTCCGGTGGCAAACTGTCATGAAATATCGGCCCCAGGAACCCCCTGTTCCCATCACGTCACGATTCAAACCATATCTGACAGGATGGCAGCTTTTTGACACCCTGGCTGCCATCGGAATTTTCATTGCCCTGCTTGTATTACACTATCGACTCCTTTTTGAAAGGCTCGAATGGGATGACTGGGTGGCGTACGCACTGCCTGCGGCGAACTGGGTTACCCGGGGAACCCTCAACCTTCCGCAACTTGGAACACAGTATCATTTCGACCGGTACTGGTTATTTTCCGCTCCATGGATGGGCCTAGGCCCGGTCCCATGGTTTCTAACCTTCGGAATAGGCCGGACCTCTTACCTAATGGGCACACTGGCCATTGCCATAACCAATCTGCTCCTTCTCCCATATCTTTTTCGTCGCGCGCTGCAGCTGCGCAGCCTGACCATTTCTATCTTGCTTACCAATGCGTGGCTTGGACATGCTACGTACCTTAGTTCCCTGCACAATCAGCGTTATGATCTACTGGCCTACAGCATCCTTGCATTCGTTTTTATCCCCCAAGCGGAAAAAACCGCGTCCTGGAAATGGCTGCTCGCAGGTTGCCTTCCTCTGATCCATATCAGCCTATCTCTTGCATGTTTCAGCTGGTGTGTGCTCGCGGGTTTTACTCTCTTTCGCTCTCCCCACCAAACGGATGTAAAAAAATCGCAAATCTGGACGATCCCCTTGTGCCTGATGGCAGGGCTCGCTACCAGCGTGCTCTGGTATGGACGCTGGGATGCCGTGCAAACACAGCTCATTCCCCATTTACAGGCACACCTTCGACACGAAGGATTTCAGTATCCCGGGATAGGATGGTATGCCGGCCCGCTATCCTATCAGTCCATTCTGGGGCGTATTGTATTTGCTATCCCTCTCTTGCTGTCGGTCTTCACTATCGTCAATAGTTTTCGGGTTCGCAACCAAGGGTCTCCATTGCCTCTTCTCGCTTCAGCCCTGTTCTGTGCGGTTGTCTGCTGGGATGCGCTGCGCGGATTTATCTACCTTGCCTTTTACGCCTTTGGTCTGGCTCCTATTCTCCTATCCGAAATCACCAGGAGTGCCTGGCGTCACACCTTAATCGCAGTGTTCACTGTTTTGGGCCTGGTGCATCTGACCATGAACTTTTCACTCGCGCCGCAATGGCCCTATCTCTTCACAGTAGAAATACAGAGCCGCCAGCCTTTCATCGCTCAACATGTCAGCCAGCAATCCGTACTCGAGTTTATCGTGTCGCACACTCAGCCGAACGACCGGATTGTAGTGGGCCCGCCATTCATCTTGTCCTCTGCGGAACGCCACCTAGAGGGTAACCGACACATTGTCGCCGTTACTCCTCAGCCCTTCTACCTCGATGATTTTGACAGTCAACTGTTTCGGACGAGTCTACGTCAACAAGCGCATGTTTACCTGGGAACACCAGACTTTTTCCAGCGAACTCAATCCTGGAACAAAGGAAAACCAGACCTCAGACAGCCTTTGTTTGAAAACGGGACAATCGAAAAACACTCTTTTTTCGGAACAACCGTTCTCATTGTCCGTGTTTCTGCCCCGCGTCAAAGCTAACCCCAACGCAAGAAATCGCATTTTTTCGAGAGTTCGGGTTGATAATTCCTCCTCCAAAAATAAGATTTACGGTAATCGAAGTTCCTTTTAGTTTTCAAGTCACGTGTTCTTGCACGTGTGTGGCGAATCCTGCTTACCAGTGGAGCGAACCGGGGTGACTACAAGCGAAACCAATGTTCCCATGATTGAGGCAGTCCAGCTGTCTAAGTTTTATGGTCCTTTCGTCGCGGTAAAAGAAATTTCCTTTCAGATCAATCGGGGAGAGGTTGTGGCTTTCCTGGGCCCCAATGGAGCCGGGAAAAGTACCACCATGAAATTGTTGACAGGGTTTCTGTCTCCCTCGACCGGTTCGGCACATATTGCCGGCTTCGATATGTCCAAGGACCGGCTCTCAGCCGCGAATCGACTTGGCTATCTTCCTGAAAACGGACCACTCTATCCCGACATGACCCCACGCAGTCTGCTTGAGTTCTTTGCAGATGCAAGAAACATGGATGCCTCTCAGAAACGCGATCGGATTGACTCCGTGGTGGAATTGTGTGCCCTGACCGGTGTACTTGGCAAACCGATCAGTAAACTTTCGAAAGGTTACCGACAACGTGTTGGCATGGCCCAGACGCTGCTTCATGAACCCGACGTGCTCGTCCTTGATGAACCGACAGCGGGACTGGATCCCAATCAGATACGCGAAGTCAGAGAAACGATCCGCAAACTGGGTGAAAACAAGACGGTTTTGCTTTCGACTCATATCCTTCAGGAAGTGGAAGCCATGGCGGACCGGGTTATTTTCATTTCACAAGGTGAATTGCGATACGATGGTCCGGTCTCAGAATTTTCATCCCAGAGCAAGAATCTGGAAGAACGGTTCCATGAACTTTCAATAGAGGACTCCGAACCTGCGAATCAGCCGGCAGCGAGTAATTGACAGAATCCGCAACCGCATTGACAACTTATAATCTGAAAATATCACAGGAATATTGAGGCAATAAACAATGAATGGACACGTGGTTCGTGCAATATTTAAGCGTAACTTCGTCAGCTATTTCAGCAGTCCGACCGGCTATGTTTTCATTTGCGTTTTTGTACTGCTGAGCGCTTTAGCCGCTTTTTGGCCTAATGAATTTTTCAACGCCAATCTCGCGAACTTAAGCCAACTCAACCTCTACCTGCCTCACATCATGTTGATTTTCATTCCAGCAATCACCATGGGTACCTGGGCGGAAGAGCGACGCCAGGCAACCGACGAACTTATTTTAACATTACCCGCGACGGACTTTGATGTCGTGATTGGCAAATACCTGGCTGCTGTGGCTATTTTTACTGCCTCACTCGCCTTTTCTCTGATTTCCAATCTGCTCGTACTTCGTACCCTCGGCCAACCGGACCTCGGACTTTTTCTCTCCACATATATTGGATACTGGGTTCTTGGGCTGGCGATGCTTGCGGTGGGTATGGTCGCCTCTTTTCTAACTGCCAATCTCACTGTCAGCTTCATTCTTGGTGCGATCCTGAATGCGCCACTGGTATTTGCTTCATCAGCCGAAGTCATCCTCCCCCGTGGAACCGCCCTTTATGCCCTCGTTCAAAGCATCAGTATTTCAGAGAATTTCAGGGATTTTGGAAGTGGCATAATCAGTTCTTCAAGTCTGATTTACTTCACTTCCCTCACGGTACTTATGCTGTATGTAAACATGATCCTGATCGGTAGGCGTCACTGGATGGGTGGTCGAGATGGTGAATCTCTGTTAAAGCATTACGCCATACGAACGGTGGCACTGCTGTTCGGCGTTGCAGGAGTTTCCGCCCTTGCCTCAAATCACGATATCTTTCGACAGGACGTCACCCACGCAGGCCTCAGTCGACTGTCTTCGCAAACAACCGAACTGCTTGGGAAGCTCGAGGCACGATACCCGGTCAAAATCGAAGCCTTTGTAACCGAAAACGTACCTGAGTCCTATGTGCAGACGCGACTGAATCTGATCAATACCCTTCAGGAACTCAAAAAGCTGAATCCCGACGAGATTCAGGTCAATGTATACCCGACAGAAAAGTTCAGCGGCGAAGCCGACCAAGCGGAACAGCAGTTTGGAATCACCAGCCGACAGGTTGCCTCACGCAGTCGTGGCGCAGTCAACCTGGAGGAAATCTACATGGGGATTGCGTTCACCTGCGGGCTCGACAAGGTCGTGGTACCATTCATCGAACCTGGAATTCCGGTTGAGTATGAGCTGGTGCGTTCCATCACAACCGTCGCCCAGAAAGAACGCAAACGAATTGGAATTCTGCAGACCGATGCCAAACTCTACGGCGGGTTTAACCCCCATAGCATGGCCCCGTCACGCAATGAGCGGATCGTCGAAGAACTTGAAAAACAATACAAGGTTGTTCAGGTCAATCCCGCATCACCGATAACCGAAACCTACGATGTTCTGCTGGCAGTCCAACCTTCCTCGCTGACACAACCACAGATGGACAATTTTCTGGCCGTCCTGCGTACCGGGCAGCCCACGGCTATATTCGAAGATCCCTTCCCGTTTCTTGACCCAAGTGTGCCGGGAACCGGACAACCCAAGCGACCACAACAGAATCCCGGTATGTTTGGAGGGATGGGTGGCATGAATACACCTCCACCGGAGCCCAAGGGGAATATCACCGCATTATGGGATATGTTGGGGGTCGATATCAGTGCGCAGAGAGTTGTCTGGCAGGGTTACAATCCTTACAAGAAAATTTCCCAGTTCTGGGATGAGTTTGTTTTCATTGACCCAGGTTCCGGAGCTGAAAAACCCTTTAATCCTGAGAATCCAATCAGTTCTCAAATGCAACAGGTACTGTTCCTGTTTCCCGGATTCATTAATGAAAAACCCTCCTCTGAAATGGACTTTTCAGAATTGCTGATTACCGGTCAAAACACCGGTTACATCAACTATGGTGATATCATGCAGACCGGCTTCATGGGACAACCGTCTATTAATCCCAACATGAAGCTTTTTCAACGAAAGACCCGCGACGAATATGTCATGGCGGCACACATCACCGGTGACATTACCAGTCCTCCTCTACCGCATCCCGCTGCATCGGAATCCGAAGGAGCGGATAAACCCGCCGCCCCGGCAGAGGCCGAACTCAACGTCGTTCTGGTCAGCGATATTGACGTCATGTATTCTGCATTTTTCAACCTCCGTGCCCAGGGAGAACAACCCGGTTCCGATGTGAACCTGGTACTGGACAATGTCACCTTTGTATTGAACGTGCTGGATCACCTCGCCGGCGACAACCGTTTTATTGACATTCGAAAACGCCGCCGCCAGCACCGAACGCTTACCAGAATCGAAAGCAGCACCGAGGAAGCTCGTACCGATTTCCAGGCCGCCCGAGACGGGTTCATTGAAAGTTATGAAAGTGCCAAAACCGATGAACAGAAAACTCTCGATGAAACGATCGCCAAACTGCGTGACCAGCAGGGAGGAGATGCCGTCAGCCGAATGCGGGAAGTAGAGATGGCTGAAGAAGTGTACCGAAACCGTATGAATGCACGACTCCAAGCCGCTGAAAAAGATCGGGACCGTGATATCAAAAGCGCGGAAACCAAATTGGCCCTGGAAATCCAGAGAGTTCAGAGTCAGTACAAGCTATGGTCAGTAGTCCTTCCCCCACTTCCCCCACTGCTGCTGGCATGTTTCGTTTTCTGGCGACGTCGTGGCGAAGAACGCGAAGGAATATCCCGTTCGCGGTTACGTTAACACCTGGACTCACATTACTATTTTCTGAAATAACCTGAGACATCATGACCGAAACGAACAAAACCATCATTTTTTGTGCTGTAGCTGCCGTTGTTACGACCGTTGCCTTTATCTATCAGCCTTCTGCACTTCAACCGGACTTCCAAAATGAAACGGGAACCAAGTTTTTCCCCGATTTTGATGACCCTCTCAGGTCCACCCAGCTTGAGATCCTGGAGTACGATGAGACGCTGGGAGAAGTTCGCACCTTCCGGGTTGCCAAGGCCGATGAAATCTGGTCGATTCCGTCTCACGAAAACTATCCTGCCGATGCGGAGAAACAACTGGCCGAAGCGGCTGCTGCGGTCATTGACTTGAAAAAAGTTGGAATAGCGAATGAGAATACCGACCAGGCACTCAAAGAAGAATATGGCGTCGTCGATCCAGAAGATTCCAGTGGCAGCACCGAGGGAATTGGAAAGCGAATCAAAATGATGGATTCCGGTGGCGATTCTCTGGCTGAACTTATTGTTGGCAAGGAAGTCGAAGGACAAAGTGGCCTGCGCTATGTGCGACAACCGGCACAAGACTTTGTCTTCACGGCACAGGTCGATACGGTCAAGCTCTCGACCAAGTTTGAAGACTGGATTGAAGACGACCTTTTGAAACTTGACTCCTTTGATATTCGAAACGTCATCCTCAACAACTATTCGATTGATGAAGTTCAGGGCAGACTGATTCAGGGGGACAACCTGACACTGACCTACAACGATACCGATGCAAAGTGGTCCATGGAAGGACTTACGGAGGAAGAGGAAATCGACAGCACCAAGGTCAATGACCTGAAATATGCACTCGACGACCTGAAAATCGTCGATGTACGGCGCAAACCGACTGGATTCAGCCGTGAACTGAGACTGCAGGAAGGCGCTGCCCTTGGCCAGGGAGTTCGTCTGGAACTGCAGAGCCGTGGTTTTTTCCTAACCGAACAGGGGTTGTTTTCCAATGAAGGTGAAGTCGTGTGCACGCTCAAAGACGGCGTGCAGTACGTGCTGCGATTTGGAGAAATTGCGACCGGGACCGGTGGCGGGTCATCTGCAGAAGAGACTACTGGAGACGAGAATGACGATACCGACACCTCCGACCCTACTCCGACTGGGTCCAATCGCTACATCTTCGTCACCGCCCAGCTGGATGAATCGATGATTGCCAAACCTGAACTGGAAACGCTACCGGGAACAGCGCCGGAGACTTCTTCGGAACCCGAAACAAGCGATCCGGATGCTGCAAACGAGTCCTCTGATGCTGAAGATACTCCCGCTGAAGATACTCCCGCTGAAGATACTCCGGAATGTGGCGGATTCATCCAAGAAGAAAAACCGACACCTTCTCAGGAAGGTGATTCACCTGACCAGGACAGCAGCTCGCAAAACGATACCCCGTCGGCACCACAACCGGAAAAAGAAGCTCCTGCAGAAGAATCGGCCAATACAAGCGAGCCATCAGCAGATTCCCCTGCCGCCGCCAAGGAAGATGCTACCCCGGATCCGCTTGAGAACGTCTCAACGGAAACAGGAAACTCTGAAACGCCGGCTGCAGCCGCTGCCCCTTCCCCCGAAGAAGAAAAAGAACGCATTGAGAAAGCCAATGCACAAAAACTGGAAGCGTACAACACGCAGATCCAGCAGGCAAAGGACCGTGTCAAGGAACTGAACGACCGATTCGCTGATTGGTATTACGTGATTTCCGATGAGGTCTACCGGAAGATTCACTTATCTCGGGTAGATCTTGTCAAAGCCAAAGGAGAGGAAGAAAACGCGGAAAGTCCAACCTTGCCAAACAGTCCGCTACTGCCCGGTAGTCCCGCTCTGCCCGGAACTCCGTAAGTTCTTTTATTTACTCCTCACCCAGGCCAGAATTGTTGTACAATGATGTCTGGCCGTTCTGCGCAATATCGGCAAGGCTGGTATAGCGTACCGATTACGGAAATTACTACCTCCAGGATGATCTCGCAACGACACGTTTGAGGATTCATTATGAAGCGATTGATTGGTTTTGCATTGGCATGTTCCGTAACAACAGCATCCTGGGTATATGCTCAGGAGAAAACCGAAGAGAAGGAAAAGAAACAAGAGCCGGAAAAGAAGATTACTTCCATTACCAACTCAATCGGCATGACTCTCAACCTTATTCCTACTGGTTCCTTCACGATGGGTTCCGGAGGCGGTGAAATTGGAAGGTACGCCGCAGAAAAACAGCACCCGGTAGCCATTACGAAACCATTCCATATTGGAATTTTTGAAGTTACCCAACAGGAATTCGCCGTCGTGATGGGCAGCAATCCGAGCGCTTTCACCTCTGAAGGCGATTCCAAAGAATTGCTGGAAGGACTCGAGACCAATCGTTTCCCCGTGGAAATGGTGTCATGGGAAGAAGCCGTGGAATTCTGTACCAAGCTATCCGCGATGGAAAAGGAGAAAAAAGCAGGACGCACCTATCGGCTCCCGACCGAGTCCGAGTGGGAATATGCCTGTCGAGCAGGAACCAGCGGTGCCTTCTCCTTTGGAGACGAGCTCTCTTCCAAACAGGCTAATTTTGACGGTAACCATCCCTATCTTCACCCAGATGAAGTACGTAAGGGAACTGATCCAGCGGTCCTCAAGGGCCCGTACCTGAAACGTCCCACGATTGTCGGGACCTACCTTCCCAATGCGTTTGGCCTGTATGACATGCACGGAAACGTCTGGGAATGGTGTGCTGATTGGTACAGTCCCGTGTATTTCCGCAACTCTCCACTGGAAAATCCTCAGGGCCCTGAGACTGGCACACATCGGGTAGCACGAGGTGGGGGTTGGTACTACTTTGCTGCAGGCTGCCGCAGTGCAAGTCGATATGAACGTCTCCCGACTGCCCGTCGGAACACGGATGGTTTTCGAATCGTCTGTGAATTGATTGAAGGCGTTGCCGCTGCTGAATAAAGAAAGAGACATGGCCTGTATCTTTCAATCCAGCCACCTGAGATTGTGAATGCGCATCCACAATCTGTTTGTCTACACCTCCGGAAGGAAGCTGTCGCTATTCAGATTCCTATCCTCAGCCGGTCTCAAGTAGCCCAAGCCCGCCTTTCATCTTTAGTGACATCTAACGCTGGAATCTAGGTCTGGAGTTCACCGCACGGACTTGACTGGAATACGATCCCGCTAAATCCGCAACAAAGTATGCTTTCATAAATCCGGCTGTTGGATTCTTTATTTTAGAGATCTGGCTCGAGTTTGTCACAGGACATGCCTCCCCTGAGGAATGGTCATTCATGGAACTTGTATATCATACTTCTTAATCCATATGATATCCCTTAAACAGAGATGTAGAAGGAGGTCAAAAGTACCAGCACCTCATTTTACCGGTATGAAGAACGGCTCGGTTTACTTACAATCAAATGCATTCATATACTGTACTCAGCACTCTCCGTCCTGAACGACTCCGATGACAGGAACTTTGCCTGAAGACAACCGTTTATTGGCAAATCGCCACCATCGCTTTGGATGGTGTGCCCTGTTTGTATTTATCTCGTTTGGCATGGCCCTCGATGCCTTTCACGGGTTTAAGATAGGCTCCTATCTCGATCCGAGCATCGATTCTCCCCGAGCACTACAGGACGTGGATTCTTACAACAATATTCGTCGGTTTCTATGGATGCTATGTCATCGCCATGGCACTCTGCTGGCTCTGGTACATCTGATTTTTGCGTTTGCACTGCAACTGCACTTGCTTAGCGTTAACAAAACCATACGACTGGCTAGTTTCTTTCTAGGTAATTCGTTGATTCTGCTCCCTACCGGTTTTTTTCTTGGCGGATTTGGAATTACCGAAACGGACCCGGGAATCGGTATCTATCTGGTTCCCCTGGGCGCTCTTTTTCTCTGCATCGCGGTGTACCTGGTGGCACAGAACAGCCTCGGACATTCCAGAATCCCCGATTCGACCACGAATTCGGCAGAGCCTACTGATTCTGTGCTGAATCAGAGTGACACTTAAACAATACTTGTCACACGTCAAACAGTACAAGTTTTTCCATTCTTTGGATGTTTCCCACGTATTAATCGTCGAAAATATCAGAATACAGGGATGTCACTTGTACTATTGGTTACACAGGGTGTCACTGGTTTCAGAGTCCTTTCTTGTATGGTTTCCCAACCGCCACACTGATCCCAATCGCCCCGTTTACGTTGGTATGACCCAAACGGAATTCCTTTTTTGTTTCGATCGTTACCTGACTAACGGCCGTGTCACTTTCTTCAATTCCATCTCTGTTAAGTGAGTATATTAAAACCATGTTCCAAATACGCTGCTTACCAAACTGGCTCCTTCTCCTTGTGTTTTCTTTGATGCTCGGCTGCAGTCAAAATACCAGCGAGCCAACCGACAACTCTACATACAGCAACTCCACGCCGTCAGAATCCACTTCTTCGATCCCGAAACAGCCCGGCACCAGCAACTCGCCATCCGTATCTGCCACCAGTGAATCGGAAGCTTCCGATAAACCGGAATCTGACAAGGTAAACATTACCCTCTCCACGACAACCAGTTTTTTCAACACTGGACTGGCGGAGATCCTGGCAGAACAATTCGAAAAAGAGACCGGAATTCATGTACGCATTCTCGCCAAAGGCACAGGGGCGGCACTACGGGAAGGACAGGAAGGACGGGCGGACGTACTGGTTGTACACGCTCCCCCGGCAGAACAGAAACTGATTGATGCCGGATTTGCTATCGAACGGACTACTTTCATGCACAATACTTTTGTTGTTGTTGGCCCCGAAGACGATCCGGCCGCAATTGCCCAGTCAGATGATGTCCTAGATGCTTTTCGTAAAATCGCGGAAAGCGAATCCGGATTTGTGAGCCGTGGTGACGATTCGGGAACTCACAAAAAGGAACGATCGATATGGGAAGCAACCAGTACCGATCCGTCGGGAGACTGGTATCAGGAAACCGGCCAGGGTATGGGCGCCAGTCTCCAGGTGGCAGACCAGACAAATAGTTACTGCCTGTCTGACATAGGGACTTATCTTGCCTATCTCGCGGAGGATCGCATTCAGCTGAAAAATCACTGTGATCGAGGTGATGCCTTGTACAATCCTTACTCGGTCATGCTGGTTAATCCTGAAAAGTTCGATGCCGACCGGATCCATGTAGGTGAAGCTCGACAATTTGCTGAGTACCTAACACGTTCCGACATTCAGAAACAAATCGGTGAGTTCAAACGTGAGCTGTTTGGACAATCACTGTTTACCCCAGATCTGTTGTCAGATGAACAGTCCACCGGATCCGAATAACTCCAGTTATCATGGTACACTGATAGATGCAACCGATTAGAGATGGTTTTTGGGAAGTCCTGCAACTAATCAAAAATGGGGATCCGGAGTTATATCAAGCAACCTTTTTAACGCTGCTGACTTCCGGTTCCGCCATCCTCCTCGCTTGCATCATCGGTGTGCCTTCCGGAATTCTACTGGGACTCTCCCGTTTTCCCGGACGGAAACTGCTCGTCACCTTGATCAACACGGGAATGGGATTTCCTCCGGTACTTGTCGGTCTCTTTGTTTTTCTTCTGCTGTATCGTGATGGCCCTCTGGGAAATCTGAAATGGCTCTATACCCCGGCAGCCATGGTTACCGCTCAGGTAATCATTGCCGTCCCCCTTGTAATCGGAGTCACTCTTGCAGCCATTGGGAGCCTGGAAAGAGACTGGTTCCTTCAAGTCCGAAGTCTGGGTGCATCCTACGGACAGACACTCCTGCTGCTACTCAAGGAAACACGTCTCGGACTGGCTGCAGCCATGATGGCTGGTTTGGGACGCATCTTGGCTGAAGTTGGTGCCGTCATGATGGTGGGAGGAAATCTGAAAGGCGAAACGCGTGTCTTAACAACGTCGATCCTGATGTGGGTCCAACGTGGTGATTACGAACTGGCTATAGCCCTTGGCATCTTTCTACTGGGAATTGCCTTCATTGCAAACTTATGTCTGACACTGGTCCAACAGCGCGCTAAGGAACGGCGTACCGGATAACCTGACCGGAATCCGGATTCCGACATTTCGACAACACTTTCAGGAGCGTTCACGTCAGGTCTGCGTGGGCAAACATGTTTATGGAAATCGAACATTCGCCCCAGGTCATTGCTGTGAATCAGATTTCTTTTCAATTTGGATCTGACTTCTTCTTACAGATTGACCACTTCCAGCTTGCCGCAGGAGAAGTTCTTGGACTTCTCGGGCCCAACGGAGCCGGAAAATCAACCTTTCTACGAATTCTAGGACTATTACTAAAACCAAGCAAAGGACAGGTAACTCTGTCCGACCAACCTGTCAATTACGGTCACCGTGGATTGGCCCAAAGGCGCCAGGTCACCACTGTTTTTCAGAAACCGATATTGCTCGACACCAGTGTGCAGACCAACGTCACAACCGGGCTTAAGTTTCGCGGGATCGGACGTCGCCAACGCAATCGGATGGCTGATCACTGGCTGGATCTCTTCGGAATTACTCACCTTGCAAAACGTACCGCCCGTCAGCTTTCCGGAGGGGAAACACGACGTGTTGCGCTGGCCCGCGCAATGGTTCTGGAACCACGACTATTGCTTCTTGACGAACCGTTCAATGATCTTGACAGGGAAAGTCGACAGGAACTGCAAACTCAGCTTCGGAATGTCCTAAAACAAGTTCAAACGGCCGTGATACTCGTTACCCATGATCTGTACGAAAGCCTAGGACTGGTCGATCGTCTGGGGGTCATGCTCCACGGCAAACTGGTTCAACAAGGAAGTGTTGCAGGCGTATTAGATCACCCCTGTAACCCACAGGTGGCTTCGGTAGTTGGAATGACCAACGTCTGGCCAGCCCATATTACGCAAAAAGGTTCCGGCAAAACCTGTCTGCATTCCGGTGCCATTACCTTGAACGATCCAAACTTGCCTGGCTCCACTTCAAGTACGCTTAAAATTGGAATCCGACCAGAAAAGATATTACTGAAACCTGACTCCTCCGCCTCCAAAACACTTCCAAATCAGGACGACCAACACAGCAGTTCTAAGCGTTACGTTTCCCTTCAAGGAAAGATTATTGCATGGGAACCGGCAACCCCGCTAGTACGTATCCAGGTACAACTCAATGACAATTACACATCCGGACAACCATGCCAAACCCTGAATGTACTCGACTTCCCGGAACGGAGTCATCTGAACAAACTGGAAGCCGGCAGTCTCGTGGAAGTTCAAATTGCTACCAAAGACATTCATATCATGCCGGATTTCCGCCACCCCGAACGGGTCAGTCAGAATCCGATCGACTAGTCCCGCTATGCGATTCGACCCGTTTAATGGCAACGGGTAGATAACGTACTAAATCACTGGCAATCAAAGCTGCCTCACCATAAACCTCTGCTGCCAGATCCCCTGCTATCCCGTGCACATAAACAGCTAGTTGGGATGCGTCAAACGGAGTCATGCCCTGACCCAAAAACGAAGCCACTAAACCGGTTAATACATCTCCAGATCCGCCGGTAGCCATTCCCGAATTTCCTGTACGGTTCACCCATGTCTGTCGGCCGTCACTTACCACGGTATCCTTTCCTTTCAACACCACGACCACCTGCTGTTTCAAAGCAAACTGACAAGCGTGATATTCGCGATCCTGCTGTACATCTAAAATGCCCAAGCCAAGCAACCGTCCAAATTCACCGGGATGGGGTGTAAAGACACGCGGAGCATCACACCGTTGAATCGTATCTTCGAATGGTGCCAGAGCATTAATTGCATCCGCATCTATCACCATCGGCTTGCCTGTTATAGAAAACAGATCGCGTATTAATTCCCGTAATGTTTCCGATTGTCCGAGTCCTGGACCGATCGCAACGATATCATTCTGACCAATCAACTGTTCCAGATGTGAGCGAGCGGATCGATCAAGGCACCCTTGATCATCTTCGTCGAGCCCTGTCGTCAGATAAGAAGGTTCGAATCCCGCCACAATCGGAACGAGAGCTCTCGGCACAGCCAGATTCACCAATCCCGCCCCTCCTCGCAGAGCAGCCATACCAGTAAGACACGCCGCACCACTCATGCCGCGACTACCCGCAACCACGAGAACTTTTCCGAAGGTCCCCTTATGGCCATCTGATGCACGCTCAGGAAGGAACACCGGTACATCTGACCCAGATTTTTCCATGTTGACACTCACCGCTCACACTTGGAATTTCCCAGTCTCGTCACTGAACCTTCTGCAATTTTACACAATCAGCATTTCAGCCTGGCCTAAGATGTGGAAGCCGAAGCACTGGCCGTTCGCTTAGCGATCAAACCTGCCACATACGCTCCCTTGAACCCTGCATCGATATTGACCACCGTGACATTCGCAGCGCAGCTGTTGAGCATCCCCAGTAATGCGGCTACTCCTCCCAGACTGGCACCGTAGCCAACGCTGGTTGGAACCGCTACAACCGGACAATCGACGTACCCTCCTACAACACTCGGCAAGGCCCCCTCCATACCCGCCAGTACCACAATCGCATCGGCGTCCTGAAAAACACTTCTATAAGCCGGCAATCGATGGGGTCCAGCAACGCCTACATCCTGTATCAATTGAACATCACAACCCATCCACTGGGCTGTCACAACCGCTTCCTGTGCCACGGGAAGGTCCGTGGTTCCGGCCGAAATTACCACGACTCTTCCCTGTTTGACCGGCTGAGGATCACATGGAATCCGGAACGTCCGTCCAACCGAGTCGTACTGTCCTGAAGTGATTGTTTCTTCAAGATAGCTTCCCTGTTCTGCGTTTACCCGTGTAGCCAGCGCGTCCTGTCCCGCATCTTGCAATGCGAGCAGTGCTGCTTGAATCTGATCCTTGGTTTTTCCCTGAGCAAAAATTACCTCAGGAAAACCGCAGCGCGATTGTCGGTCGAGATCAAGCTTTGTAGATCCCAGATCTAACGTGTGATCCGCCTTCAATCGCACCTGAGCCTGTTCAGGCGTCAGAGAATGATTCCACAACTGTTGAAAGATAGCCTCGAAATCTTTGGGGTCCATTGTCACCTGTTCAAACCTGAAACCAGAAAACACATCCGTAAATATTTTATTACCAGGACACCACTCCCTTTGTATCTGTCCCGGTGCCGACAATTAATTAGCATGACTGCTTTCTGATTTTAAACGGACTATGACATAGAAAAAAGGTGATTAAACAACGATTTTCATATCCGAACAGGTCCTAAACCGGTATCTCTCTTTTCGCGATGAGTGCCCTCTTATTTCATGACAACCATTCTCCGATCAATCCACCGACCAGGAATAATTGCATGAAGGTGTTTGATGCGGAGTAAATTATCGGTACAATCATCAAGCTGGCTATTCGGCCATTAAATTTTTAAAGTGATCACCTGCTGATCTACATCGGAAGATTGACAGAAATACCGATACAGAAAAGCAGAACACTGTTCCGTTTGACAACCTTGAACAAGGGAGGTCCTGCCCATGAGGGACCAGGAAAAACACCGTCCGCAGGATGGGGGATTCAGTCGACGTAACTTCCTCAAAGGATCGAGCGCATTAGCAGCAGCAACGGCGATCAACGACCGTAGCGCACAAGCAGATAACAATGCCTCTACCGCACCCGTTTACGGCCCGGAAGCTCGTCAAGTAACCTTAAAAATCAATGGCAAGAAACAAACCGTGGAAGTAGAACCACGCGTCAGTCTCCTGTCTGCTCTTCGTGACCACCTCGACATTACCGGTGCGAAAGACGCCTGTGATTCACAACAGGTCTGCGGTTCCTGCACGGTCATGATAGACGGAAAAGCTCAATATGCATGTGGTATCCTCGCCGTTCAGGCTGAAGGAAAAGAGATTCAAACGGTGGAAGGTCTGGGTGGTCCACAACCCGATCCTGTTTGTCAGGCTTTTGTACAGCACGATGCGATGCAGTGTGGCTACTGCACCCCCGGGTTCACTGTTGCTGTGCGGGCACTGTTGAACAAGAATCCCGATGCCACACTCGATGAAGTGCAAAAAGGTCTCGGTGGTAACATTTGCCGCTGCGGCACTTATGTCGGCGTAACCGCCTCGGCACTTGACGTAGCGAAAGGAGGGGCATAGATGGCAACTTTCCAGGAACAGGAACGTAGCGAGTATGCATGGCCGTCCGCAAAAGACCGACAGATCATTGGCCAGCGTACCACTCGAATCGATGGTATTTACAAAACAACTGGCGAGGCCAAGTACAGTTCTGATTTGAACCCCGCTGATTTGCTGCACGGCAGGCTCTTAACCAGCCCGTATGCACATGCCCGCATCACGAAAATCAACGTAGATGCCGCTAAAAAGAGCAAAGGGGTGCAGGGAGTGTATCTCTTTGCGGATGCGGCAGTTGGATCCGAGATCCGATGGCAGGGCCGTGAACTTGTAGCCGTTGCAGCAGACACCCCTGAACAGGCCGAAGATGCAATTGCTGCGATTGAAGTTGAATACGAGGTTCTGGAACACTGGGTCGATGAAGCAGATGTTGAAGGAGCCCGTGCTGCCGGACGTGCTAATGAAAATGAAGCCCAGACTGCCGGTGATGTTGACGCTGGTTTTGCCCAGGCAGACAAGATCATTGAAGGACACTACGGGATTCCAACCATTACGCACTGCTGCTGGGAAACTCACGGTTCCACGTGTGTATGGGATGGTCGAAGCCTAACGGCCTATCTGTCAACTCAGAATGTCTCCGGAACGCCTGGTCAGTTTACGAACGGCCTTACGATGAAAGATGTGGACATTGAGTCTACCGAAGTCGTTTGCCAGTACGAAGGCGGTGGTTTCGGAAGCAAGTTCGCTGCCGACACGTGGGGGATCGCGGCAGCCTATCTCGCCCACGAAGCGGGTCGCCCAGTAAAACTCATGCTGAGCCGAGCCACGGAACTGCAGGTTGCGGGCAATCGTCCATCCGGCTATGCAGAAGTTAAAATCGGCATCAAGAACGATGGCAAGATGGTGGCTTGGGATAGTGTGCACTGGGGCACCAGCGGAGTAGGCGGAGGTGGGGTCAGCACCGGCGTCACACCGTACATTTTTACTCCGGAAAATACACGTCGCCAACAGATCTCCATCAGCACCAACACAGGTGGTGCCCGCGCATGGCGCGCTCCCAACCATCCTCAGGGATGCGCGTTAACCCAGACAGCAATGGAAGATGCAGCCGCCGCACTGGGTATGGACCCGATCGCGTTTTTCAAGAAAAATTTGGATATCGTTGATCGCGCCCAACATCCAGACGCAGCAACTGTCTATGCAAAAGAACTGGACATTGCTGCAGACCTGATTGGCTGGGACCAGCGCTGGCATCCGCGCGGCCAGGGAGGTGGCGGAGCGGTTAAACAAGGTCTGGGTATTGCCTTACATAGCTGGGGTGGTGGTGCTCATCCTTCCAGCTGCATGCTGAAAATTCGACCCGACGGAGGTGTCGAGACCTATCTTGGAAGTCAGGATATTGGTACTGGAACTAAAACAATTATTGCGATGGCAATCGGGGAAACACTGGGGCTTCCCGCAGATGCGATTAAAGTAAACGTTGGACGTTCGTCATACCCGGTCTCAGGTGGATCAGGCGGTAGCACAACGGTTGGCGGTGTGAGTGGTTCCAACCGAAAAGCCGCAGTAGAAGCCCGAAAGGAATTGTTTGCTAAAGTCGCTCCACGACTGAATGCATCCGCAGACCAGCTCGAAGCCCGTAACGGGGAAATCCGTGTCCAAGGGACCGATCGGAAGCTGGACTGGAAACAAGCCACGGGATTACTCGGTGTTCAACCCATCGAGGTAATGCAGACTCATCGAGGTGATGAACCGGGTTTGACTGCACGCGGCGTGGGTGGTGTGCAAATAGCAGATGTCTCTGTCGACACTGAAACCGGCATTGTTCGTATGAACAAATACGTCGCCGTACAGGATGTCGGCACGATTATTGACCTGCTCACCGCAGAAAGTCAGGTACATGGTGCCGTGATCATGGGAATTGCCTTTGCTCTAACGGAAGAGCAGATCATGGACAATGCTACCGGACGTTTCATCAATTCCGATATGGTAAATTACAAACTCCCGCGTTTGGGAGACATTGGGGAAATCATTGTTCACATGATTCAGCCCGAAGACGGCGAGGTTGGCCGCGCTGAACACGATCGTGGAGTGGTTGGTCTTGGCGAACCACCAGTGATCAGTCCTGGAGCAGCCATATCCAATGCGGTAGCCAATGCTATCGGAGTCCGAGTTCCGACTTTGCCATTGACCCCGGATCGGGTATTGGCAGCTTTGGAGAAAGGAGGAGACGCGTAATGAAATCATTTGCATACGCACGCCCAACTAACGAATCAGAAACCGTCAATCTGTTGGGTTCAAAGTGGGGACACACGGCATTACTAGCCGGAGGAACAGACCTCATGAGCCTGATGCAAAATCGTGTCAGTACTCCGGAGGTGCTGGTCGACATTAACCATGTTGAGAGCCTTAAAACCCTACAACCCACCGATGAAGGCCTGGTAATTGGTGCGTTGACTTCCCTAGACGACCTGCTCGATGGTGAAGTCCTCGAACAATTTCCTGCCGTGAATCAGGCTGTAGACGGAATCCAGTCCATCCAGATCCGCTCCCGTGGCACCATCGGAGGCGAATTGTGCCAACGGCCACGTTGTTGGTATTTTCGCAACGGCTACGGCTTACTGGGACGGGATGGTGAGCGGTCGCTGCCTCTCGAGGGTGACAACCGCTACCACGCGATTCTCGGCAACCAGGGGCCTGCCCTGTTTGTGAGCCCATCACGACTGGCGCCGGCATTAATAGCTCTGAATGCACAAGTTCGGATTATCGGTCCAGATATGGAAGACGTACTTCCGCTTGAATACTTTTTCGTGACGCCACGAAATGAAACTCAAACGGAAAACGTTCTTCTACCCAATCAACTGCTGACGCATGTCCTTATTCCGCCAGCGGACAACTATGTGAATGCCACCTATGAGGTGGTTCAGCTGCAAGGCCTCGACTGGCCGCTCGCTGCTGCTTCGGCATCATTGAAAATCGAGAACGGGATCGTTCAGGAAGCCAAAATTGTATTAGGCCATGTAGCGCCTACTCCATGGGTTTCCAGTGACGCGGCCCAATCCCTGATCGGACAGCCTGTCACGGAAGAAACCGCCCAATCGGCGGGCGACATATCCGTTGCAACGGCAACTCCGTTGAGCCGAAACGGCTATAAAGTTCAAATGGCACGTACTGCTGTAAAACGAGCGATTTTACGTGCTGCAGGTCTTCTGGAAGGAGGTCAAGAAAGTCATGTCTGACGAATTAAAGGTCATCAACAGTGATCAACCCCTTTGCCGCCATCTGCTTTCCAAAGGTATGTACATCAATCTTGATCTGCCAGCAGACCAGCATGTTGCCGGGGACGGTTACCTCTGGTGTCAGAAAACGATGGAGGCGATGGGCCCTGACAGCGACATGGTGGAGCGAGCCAGGTGTATTCCTGGGCGCACCTGCTATGAAAATATGGTGTAGAGCCAGTTGGGGAAACATGGCTCGTTTTTTCCCAACCTATATTGACCGTTGAACACGACAACCGTCAAAATAAAGGTAAGACTATACAGTTTCTTTGACCGTCGTCCCAAAGGGAGGGTTCAAGCAATGAAGAGACCGCTTTTCCTGGTGGTCGCTACTATTTTCCTGCTCCCCATAGCCTCCACGGCTGTGGCAGGTGAAATTGCTGGTGACTATCTAGAAGCACGTACTTGTGACGTGTATACAGGGCCCTGCTTTGCCAACGCAGAAATTGGCATGACAGGGCGCAATGCGCTCATGGCCTGGAGTGTTGAAGAGGGAACCTGGAAAGGAGTAGACCTTACTGGACTGAAGGTAGCTGCTGCCATTCAGGCCTGTGACACTCTCGCGATGAATGGCCCTTATATCGTTAAACCTTTTCCGATTAAATCTGTCATTTACGTGGATCAGACGGCTACGCTGATCCAGCGTAAAGCTCTGATCGATTTTGCCAAGTCACAGGCTAAAAACGTACTCAACAAGGTCGTACGTGTTGAAGCCAAACCGATTCAATTCTCCATGAACCATGCAGAAAAGCGGGGATACCTTACGGTTAGTGACATCGCGAAACTAGAGACTCGCGAAGTTCGTGAAGAAGACAACGGACACACCTGAAGCACGTTGGAACTCCTTTATCCGCCGTTGGCGGATGTCGACCAGCGTGTACCGGCCGTTACTGTCAAACACGGATTTCACGGTAAAGGACTGGGGTCCATGTGGAGCAGCCCCAACCGACGTAGCGCCTACGTTGCCAAGTTCTTTGCCGAAGATAATGGATAAGTCTATTACAGATCTATCCGATTCTGACAGAGACCGATATCTTTTGATTCAAGCTACATTCTGGGAGGCCAACCTGAGTTGGCCTCCTCTTTTTTTGTCATCGTTAAATCCTGCATCACCACTGTTTTGAGTGCTCCGGCGTTCCGTATGGACAAACCTTCAGGGAGATTCTTTTCATGACACGTCATCGCGTTTCGATCGCACTTCTATTTGCCACAGCAGCAGTACCTCTCCTCTTTTTCAGTCAGCGACAGGTCATTCAGGCGACCACGAATCAGGACAAATACAAGGTTGTGGTACTTGATGAAGCCGCACCAGAAGATTTTTCTGATGCCATTCGAGAATCGCTCGAACTGACAGGTTTTCGTATGACAGACAGTAAAAACCAGGTGGTGTGTGATATCTGGCTTCGTAAAGAACTCCCGGTTAATCCCAAATTCAGGCCTACACTGGACACGAACTATGGCTTTGCACGGTCACAGCTGATCGGTGCGATGCGTGTCCCTGAAAACGGCACCAAAGATCTACGCGATCAAAAACTTAAAGCGGGTTCCTACACGCTTCGTTACGCTCAGCAGCCGATGGATGGAAATCACATTGGAAGCTGGCCTTATCTTGATTTCGCCGTCACTCTCTCCGCTCAGCAAGACAAGAAACCGGGAAACCGAGGAGAACAGGAAGTCGTAGATGCCTCCATGTCAGGGAGAGTCCATCCAGCCATTTTCAGTTTAATGCCCCCTGAAAAGCGAAAAACACTTCCGGCTGTCGTCCATCAGTCATCGGGCAATCTATGGATTCTGGCGTTGCCCGCAGAGATTAAATCGGGGGACAAAATCCAGAAATCTCAGATAGAACTGGTCGTCATCGGGATAGCCGAGATATAAGCCTCTTTAAACCAGATGAAAAACACGGCATGATACCCAGACAACTGTGACGAACCAGTCTGGACAAAATGCATCCGTCCAGATACTCGTCTGAATCCCGTACCATTGTTCCTCCAACGGTACGGTTGGAGTATTTACACGCTATTGCCCTCATTCCCTTCGGCCTATGAGATACACACATTTAGATGACTGTACCCGCAGAGCAGCCTCAAGTGACCTTGTGAAACAACATGCGACCGAAGGAGACGGCGACAGAGGGGTCTCCCGTCCGCCCCATTGATTTATGAATGATCGTTCGAACCTCGCAGTACACCTGTGAGAAGATCATCATACAAAATGACACAACCAACTCATGTGACCCACTTGATTGCTTTGCGATATCAAAACGATGGTCAAAAAAAAGGCTGTTCGACCAGTGGTCGAACAGCCTTTTTAAATACATTCGCTTCATCTACTAACCGCTCTGACCAATGTTCACATAAGTATGAACATGTGGCTGACCACGGAAATGCCATACGAAAGTAGGCCCTTCCAGTCGCCAGATATTCCACTCACCATCCTCACCAAGATCTCCATCACCATTGTAATCTGTATTGTAAAAAGACATATTGAGTTTCTGAAGGCCACCGCCCGCCTTAATAATCGAGAGCACCTCTTCAACATCTTTTTCTCGATAAGGTGACAGAATAACCTTAACCGTCATCTCTACCAGTTCCTGCTGATCAGAGGAAAGTGCTCCAACGGAAATTCCGGTGAACTCACCCTTCGCACCTTGCAATCCTACATCCGATTCGGTCGGTGATTTGGCTACCAGTGCGTTGGTCCGCTGTTTACTATCCAGGGCCTGGAAGACCGTATTGGCCATTTTTACCTGGTAGCTGAATACGTTACCTGGTAAACCGGCAACCGAATCACCTTCACCATGCCCATAGACAATCGGTCCACCAAAAGCCATTTTTTCAACACTGTCCCCATCTGCACGCATGGTCAGATGGCGCCCGGTCATCTCCCATTCAAACTTCCCGGATCCCGGTTCACCGAAAACGGCGATGGCATACTCCCCGAACCCGCCTGCATCGTCGTCCATCTGCTTCTGGAAACGTCCGTACCCGTCTTCACTTGTTACGCCTTTAAAAATTTCATCGATCAAGCCGCGTTGTTCGACTGAGTAAAAATCGCTGCCAATTAACGGTTCGGTAATTTTCCAGTTCGCATTATGCTTGAGACGTAATTCATGTTCAAATGGGAAACAAATGACCTTGCGCTGTGCCTCGGTCAATGTCTGATACAAAGCGGTGACCGCCGTTTCTGCAACTGGTTTCGCCTCATCAGCCCGTACCACCCCTGATAAACCAATTGTCGGCAAAACACCCACCGCCAATGCAGCACTACTACTGCGTTCTATAAACTGGCGACGATTTAGTTCGGCTTCCCCGTGGTCCTGAACTTTCTGTATCTCGGCCATTTCCAATTTCTCCTGATTGAGTCTGACAAGAAGATGTACTCGTGGACATGCCTCTACCTTTAACGGTCACTGACGGCTTATCCCGCATACGACTCCGTGATTATGACAACACATAGGACATGGTAACCCTCACCAATTCGAATTCAAAGGAAATACACCTTCTTCAAATATTTCCTACAATAGAGATACGTGTCCTTGAAACACTTCTTTTTCTGTGTGCTCGCAATTCGGATTATTTTACAGGTTTTCTTCCATTATGTCCGCACAAAGCTATGTCTGGATTATTGGACTCATGATCGCGATACTGCCGGTCGCTTCTCTGTGCCTGCGTTTCGTATGGAAGCCCTGTTCCTGGAGTCGCCGCACCCTTGTTCACGCTTCAATGACCGTCTACACAACCACGATGACTCTACTTGTAGTGGAGGGTCTCTTTCTTTTTTTTGTAGCTCTTCCTGACTCTTTAAACTTCACTCTCAGTGCACAGAAATGGACCGCTCTCTATTGGAATCCTATTAACTCCATGGGGTATCGGGACATCGAACATACTTCTGAATCACTGGACAACCAGAAAACACTGCTTGTTCTGGGTGATTCATTTGTTGCCGGACACGGAATCAATGATTGCGCCGACCGATTTTCAAATCAACTGAATCAAAAACTCGGTTCTTCATGGACCGTTATAAATATGGGGCACAACGGGTGGGGGCCTAACGCAGAATATCAGGCTTTGAAAGCTTTTCCCTTCCAGGCCGACCAGATCATTCTCAGCTACTATATCAATGACATTATGGAAGCAGCTGCACGGCATGGTTATTCTGGTCCGGTGATCAGAAAACCAACCGGAATCGTTGATTATTTCATTTCGCGTTCACATCTCGGAAACTTCCTTTACTGGAGATTGTTTCGTGTCGCCCAAAGCGGTTGGCCCAAAGACTATACTCAGTTCTATCAACAACGATTCCAGGACTCGGCCGTATGGGCGGATCACGTCAAGGAACTCAAGCTTTTTGTCGATTATTGCAAAAGTAAACAACTCCCGTTTTCCGTAGTCGTTTTCCCCAATCTCCGCGATGTAAAACGTACGCTTCCTATAACGAAGCAAGTGGCCAATCTATTTCGACAATGGAATATTCCTGTCCTTGACCTGTCGCCGCAACTGGTCGATCGCAATCCTAGTACGCTTGTCGTTAACGCGGTCGATGCTCATCCGGGCCCTGCACTCCACAGGGAAGTCGCTCAACTCCTTTATGAGCAGATTGTCCGTTCACCTTGAACAGAAGACTACCTATCCAACCCCTGTAATTATCGGATCCCAGAAACCCGTTCCAGAAACGACCGGGCACTTAACTCTGGCAGGGAATGCAAACGTGACCGGTCATGTTCTATGAATACCACCGCAACAGAGTCCGCATAAACACAACGCCAGCGGGGATTGCGTATGAGATGAAAAACCAAGGGACCCAGTCGCGCGATCTCTCCCATAGAATCACTCGTATGATTCTTTCGGAACCAACGGGGATCCATTCGTCGCTGTGACTCCGCAATTTCAATCATAACAGCCGGCAGTTCCTCGTTTGAGTCAATCTGCTCACGCAAAAGATGTTCCCACCGTCCATCATCCGTTGTCATGCTATCGGTAATCGCCTCGTAGTCTTCCATCGTCGTCCGATCATTGACCTCAAGACGCCCGTCCATGAACACCTTATAATCGGGACCGTTGTGATAAATATAAACGGAAGCATGTCCCCAGTTCGTAATCAGTGCCTTGTTTGGCATTCCTGGTTTTCCTGAAAACACCGCCGCCTCATGAGGATACCAGTTGGACCTTTCTTTAACTCCGAATTGACGGCCACTACCTGTCCATTCATAAAAATGATTTTGAACCACCAGCCAGGCGCATCCTGCCATTAGGCCCATTATTGAAAGACGGATCATATATCGCTTCCATGGTTCCTGAGAATTTCCCTGTTCTCGTCTAAGATGCCGCCACGTCTCAGAAAAATTGCATAGGGTTACAAATCCAACTACAACAGCGAAGTGACTGACATTCCTTCGTGTCTGCCAGCCAAGATAGGAAAATCCTAAAACAATCAGTATTCGAAAAACCAGATATGACCTACCCTCGATCGCTCGTAACAACCAGAAACCTCGCAATGCAAAACTCGTCACCATCATCAGTGTCGTAATCACAATCGCTGCAAAATATGGATTCGCCAATGCTTGCATCATGCTCGGTGCATCAAGCAAAAAATCACCCATACTACGAAGCTCTCCCACGCGTTGCTTAAAGAATTCATGATCGGTTCCAACTCGTTCAAACAACTGAATGGGAAACAACGCTCCCTGCCACGTGTAAGGGTTTACGAAACAGGCAAACAGAACCAGCAGGCACACCAGTAACAATTTTAAAGAACCGACTTGTTCACATAGACGGTGGTCAGCATAGTCCCCTTGCCCTCGCACCGACTTATCGGCCACGATTTCCGATACGTGACGATAACGCCACACAAAAACGATCTGGTCCAGAAAATACGCTCCAACCAGGATAGGTCCAAAAACAAAAAGACCTTGAAAGTTGACCCACAGCATCTGTATGAACGGTAATAACCACAATAAACCAGGCAAACGCGGTGCGTGAAACAGTACCAGCAAAAAAGACATCAAAAACAACAGGGTAAAAATTTCGGGCCGGACATACATACGTGAACTCACGATAATCAGTGATGGCATCCACACCACTACCGCAAGAGGAACGGATTCTGTCATCCGTCGTATACACAGCCCCAGCGTCATAGTAATGGCACCAACCAGTGCCTTGATTAATACCAGTGCACTGACCCCACCCCACTGATGAATCACCGCCATCAGTATTTGAAACCCCCAGTGCAGATCAATCCAGTCTTTGTTTTGATTGGTATACGTGTACCAGTCCTTTACTGGAACTGATTCCCAAGGAAACATTCCTTGCTGAATCCTGGTTGCCATCAATTGTCCCGTGCGCAGATGCCACCAGATATCCACATTCCATAACTCAAAAATACCGAATAGAAATGCGAGTGCGCACAAACTGAGCCCCAGAATCATATCCAGCATATGCACTCCGGATAGAGCATGGGTACGATGGAACATACTCTCCTCTTGCTGAAAAATTCTTCGCTAAGCTGCCTCGAATAGCTAACACCGCGGAAAGGAACACTACTTTCCAATACCAAATCGAACGCGAAACAGTGTCCAGATAGCGATTATTCCATCACGTGCACGAATCTTTTTCCCTTCCTCAAAACTGCGGGGATAGTAGTGAATCGGTACTTCTGCGATGGTATAACCTGCTCGTATTAACTTACCTGTAATCTCAGGGCAAAATTCAAATCCGTTTGAAACCAGTTCTATATCGTCAAGAACAGCTCTTCGGAAAGACTTATAACAGGTCGGTTCATCTGTTAACTGGCAGTCAAAAAGTACGTTTGTCACAAAACTCACGCATCGGCCTCCCCAATAATAAGTCCAGGAAAATCGATTTTGGCTACCCAGAATGCGAGACCCATACACCACATGGACTTCTGGATCACGATAGGCGGAAAGAATCGTTTTATAGTCTTCTGGATCATACTCCAGATCCGCATCTTGAATCAGACAAATCGTACCGGTTGCAGACTGCAACCCTTCTCGTGTCGCAGAACCTTTACCCTGATTTTCTGGCAAAGAAATCAATCGGGTTTGATCGGGATTGGAACGGACGTCCGATTGTGCAATCTTACCGCTCCCATCACTCGACCCATCATCTACAAGAATGATCTCCTTTTCCCAGGGACTCTCCAATTCAACGGCATGAACCTTTTCCAGTAAGGCAGCCAGTGTTTTCTGCTCATTATAGAAAGGGATTATGATTGAAAGCTTCATACGATTTACAGGAAACCCTGATGCGATTGGATCGAGAACACTTAGAACCGTCCAGACAAGGATAGCTCAGCGTTTCAAAATATGCCCTGCATCCACTTCAGGAGTCGTTTATTTGACTAACGGACTATTCTTAGAAAATGAACCGTTCTTCGACTACCTCAGAACACAACACGCACCTAAAAACTCATTTACCCCATCCTTAGGATCTATTTCGATAATATCTACTTTCCAAATCGGTCGCAATCAAAGACCTCTCTGACGGACTGACCGCTCACAACTAAGCATCGTACCATCGTTGACTGTCTTGACCACAACCCAACAGCATTAACTCATCTCCTGGCTCCCCAGTGACAATCGTGCTCCACAGTTTCATTCGATACCACCAGGTTCAATAGGCCTTCGCTTATCGTGCTTACAGAATCCATGAAGATGGGGCTGGGAGTTCTAAATCACGGTCAATCCAATCTATTCTGGGTACCATGGCCACTCCGATTAGCACACTCCCATCGATTCGCCATAACACTGAATGGCTCGCAATGACACCTGTCCCTCTTTATCAACCTTCCGAGACTTCTCTTCTCTAAGCATCTGACGGGGCCCCATCTTTCGGCACCCTTCCAAAATTGCGGTTGTTCTGCTCAAGAATTCACCGACAACACATACAAGAACTCCGCTCAATCCATATCAGGATTGTTGTCGAGGGTCACAAGCTGTTCGTCATAAAAATCGATCTTATGTAGAGGCATGATGACAGATGAAGCAACATTTAAAAGATGTCCACTGACACGTTTATAGAATCGGGTTAGCAGCACCAATGAAGTAGTCTCGGTCGCTGTAAAATCGCTCTTAGCGAGCGCCACAAGTAGACGGTCACAACGTTTGCCCGCCATGCGTCCGATGTGAACAAGTTCGTTCGCTCGTTCCTGTTGTTCGTTACTGAAAACGGTATAAACCTCATTCATCATCAGCATTGCCGTGTCTGCGAGCTCAGCAAGCTCTCGACTCAGATCCCCGTCTGGGATGGGGCCACCTCCGAGCTCAGAAATC
Organism: uncultured Planctomycetia bacterium; assembly: GCA_963996245.1. Classification (GTDB taxonomy): domain Bacteria; phylum Planctomycetota; class Planctomycetia; order CAXEIY01; family CAXEIY01; genus CAXEIY01. The sequence continues at coordinate 31,660 of CAXEIY010000189.1, forward strand.
TCCGAGATGTTCTTGATGTAATCGCCTATTCGTTCCACATCTTTGACCAGGCTCATGAGAAGCAGACAATAGGGAATCTGCTCCCGACTCATCGTAACATGATTCACCACTCGTTTACGAATAGCCCGCTCCAGCTTGTTTACCTGAATATCAAGCTTGTAGATTTCTGAACGCTGTTCCAGAGAAAGGGAGTGTTGGAAGATATGGGGGCGGACCATTTGAGCCATCTCGTGGACAATCCCGTACATCTTTTCAAAATCATCGGAAAGTCCTTCCATGGGATTCCCGGGGCGAAAGAGTTGGATTAATGTAGACCACATAGTTTTTCCTCCGGGGCTAACCCGTCCCTGCCAGTAAAACTATCAAGGCCGGTAGCCCATAGAAGAGCGCGGCCACATAGAGTAATGCCCATTTCTTGTAACGCGTTGCAAAAAGTGCGAACCATTCAGCTAACCTCAGCACCATCCGGCGAGTCCGTGATGGTACGTACCAGATTAGAATACCGAGCAGGTTAAAGCTAAGATGTACCAAGGCTATTTGTCGCGCAGCCTCGGCGGTTTCACTTCCCACGGCCATTGAGGCCAGCAGTGCCGTAACCGTGGTTCCGATATTGGCCCCCAGAGTAATGGGATATATCTGTTTTAATTTCAAAGCTCCAGCGCCGGCAAGGGGCACCAAAATGGAAGTGGTAATCGATGATGACTGTACCATGACAGTCAGAATGATCCCGACCATGATGGCCACTGGCCCACCGGTACCCAGGATCCGGTTCACATAACGTTCCATGCGCTGTATCACAATACCCCGCATGCACTTTACGATCAGAGTCAGTGTTAACAAAATGATGGTAGCCCCGATGAGGGCCAGGAGGATAGAGACCGCCTGTTCGCTTTTCGTAAAATATTCAATACTATGTTTGACTGATTCTTTTCCGAATTTGAAAGCCGCCTTGAGCGGACTCTTATACGTGGCACCACGCGATCCCACAGTCCACTCGGAAACGGTACCGGCAATGCGTTCCAGTATTCCTTCCCCTGAGATCGCTCGCGTAATAATCTCCAGAGGAAGAAGCGTCACAACACTCAGAAAGTTGAAAAAATCGTGGCAGGTAGCAGCCGCAAAGGCCCGCCTGAATTCCAACGCCTTGGTAGCATGGGCCAGACTCGCAAGCGTGTTGGTCACCGTCGTACCGATATTAGCGCCCATGATCATGGGCACAGCAGAGCTCACACTGAGTTCCCCCGAACCAACAAGACCGACGATAAGAGCGCTGGTCACTGAAGAACTCTGAACCAGGGTGGTACCCAGAATGCCAACCAGCAGCCCCAGTACCGGGTTCATGCTATCGGAAAAGTAGCTGTCCATAACACCGGAACCCAGTCCCTTGATTCCAGCGCCAAGGCAGTTGATGCCCACCAAGAAAAGATAGAGCAGCCCAAACGTCATTAAAAGTCGCAGCGGTAAGGAATTTTGTAGTCTTCCCATGGGCCCCTGGTTACACAATTATGAGACTATGCGCAACTAACAAGTAGATGATTAACTACAGACAAAAAGTCGTATGATGGTTGACTCCTATTTCTAAACTGCAGTCCCGCTGTGTCTGATCCCGATTTTTTCTTAACCAAACACAACTGTAACCAATCCTTCTGGAAATCATAAACGATGCTGTTGTCAAATTGGATTTCATCCAAAGATGGAATCAAGCCATAGACCTTTTCACTGCTTGGATAAACCCCGTACTTTCAATGCTAATGGTAGAAACCCAGATAACATCTGAAGCGAAGTCTACGAAGTTACCCGCACTGAACGCAACACGATTTAACTCTCTTAAGAAAGTTTCTTCCAACTACCTCTGAGTTCTCAGAAAATTCCAGGCGGTGTTTTACCATGCACGAAACGAGGACAACAAACGACTATAACGGCTTCACGAAATGAATCTGTGTCGCAACCTCTACAAATCCCTGGTCTCTGTAAACATGATTTCCAATGTCATTTTGATTCAGAGTTTCGATCTTGGCATAACGTAAACCGCCATTTTGAAAATACTCACAGGCATACACGATCAGTTGCCGTCCAATTTGTTGACCACGGTATCCAGCACGAACCGCCAGATTCGGAATGTGCCCGATTCCAGCTTCCTTATCACACCAGGTGGAAATGTATCCCACAATAATGTCTTCGATCTCGGCCACAAAAATACCTTCCGGATCGCGTTCGACATCCATGTCAATATGGCGAGACTTACGCCATTGCCAGTCATGCCCTCCAATAACCCCAAATTGCCTTTCGATATTCTCATCTATCGACACACCATTAAAAGCTTCAACCGTGATGGCCTTAATAATGTCAATATCTTCTCCGCGATAAGAGCGAATCCGCATGCCACACCTTTCCTTTCAAGCTGAGTTTCGATCTCCCTGGTTCGTTTCTTCAGCCCAGCTAATTATTGAAAGGACATACACTTTTGCCAAGCACGGCTTGTGATACTCTATCATTTTTGTAATATGTCCACAGTCCACGAATGACTTGACATTGCTTTCTGGGGTCAGGATATTTGCCCACTTAGAAGCATCACTCTGCAAACAGCTTTCGTTGGGTTTTTACGCGGCAACATGGAAGGATACAAGCGTGCACAAGGACCCGCCTGATCATCTGGTCGCCCAACTCGACGAGCTGGGACTCTGTAATCCACGGCAATTCCGAGCGGTGCAGGGACGGGTACGTCGCCTCACTCGTGATCTGCCCGCCTTTGACAGAGTCTGGCTCGATGCACTAGTCCAAGCTCGCCGCATTACTCCATTTCAAGCCGATCGCTTTTCAGATGAAAAAGGACCTGGAATCAAGGTCGGATCTTATGTTCTCATGTTCCCACTCGGCAGTAGTGATCTGGGAACCACCTATCATGCGCGTTGCGTTGACAATCATAACCCCGTATCGATCAAATTGTTTTCAAAAAATCTCTTGCCGGCTGAAGAGCTGCAAGAACATTACAAACCGGTTATTAAAAAGCTGTGTGAACTCCAGATTAAGGGAATCGTTAGTCCCATTGAATACGGAATAGAAAAAGAACAATTCTGGATAGCCTGTCCTTTTGTTACGGGACCCAGTTGCAGAGAGTTATTGATTCACGAAGGACGCCTCAATCCTGCTCTCGTCCGCGAGATAGCGTGCCAATTACTGGATTCTCTATCACAGTTGTGGTCTTTTGACGTGCTCCACGGAAATCTTTCAATCAATCATGTACTCATCGGTAAAAACGGCCACGTATTTATTGCGGACACAGCCCTGCGCATGACGCTTCCACAGGCGGCTATCGTGACAGAGCGTGCACTTCCCCCGGAACGATTCGATTACTTAGCGCCAGAAATCTGTACCACAGGTCGCGTGCGCTCTGTGGAATCGGATCAGTATTCCCTGGGTTGTGTACTTTGGCATCTCTTAACAGGACGGCCTCCTTTTCCTGGAGCAGATCCTGAAACCAAACGTATCATGCGAGAAACACGAACCCTCGCTGATGTGCGAGACTTCGCACCTGAAACACCTGACAGTCTGGCTGACTTTCTAACACAACTACTACAGCAAAATCCGGATAAACGTATTACCAACTGGATTGAATGGTCTGCAAAACTTGGAAGCTCACGGCTGACAACGCGACAACGTCTCGCCCGACGTACCAAACCCGTTGTAAAAAGGCTGACTCGTCAAACCCACCTTTCTTCCAACAGCGATACGTTCAGGACAGCCAGCAAACTGACTGTCGTCGCTGCGACTTGCGCCTGCTTACTTTTCATTTGCACGCTAGTAATCGGGACCTTAGCCAAGGATGATTCTATTTCTTTTGTGATTTCCAGAATTCTGTCATCCGACACTTCGCCTTCTCTTCCTGCCGACAGCCTCCCAGAACGCTCATCTGCCGCAGCCCCCGTGGATGGCCCTACTGTTGAACAAACAGCAATGCACATTCGCCAAGTTGATAACCAACGTGACTTCAATGGCACACGGAAAACCATTCTGTTAACCGAATCTTCTTACCTGGTTCGAGGCAATTCTCTGGTCTCTCTTGCTCAACCTAAACACCGTCTTACCATCGAACCCCACATGCGCATCCAGGGTGCCCATTCAAAAAAATCTATTGTGATAGTCCAAAATCCTCCATGGCGTTTAACCGCTGAAGAAGTGGAATGGAGAAACCTAAGACTGGTTGTGCCTTCAGAAAAAATCCCAGCCGATACCCGCACCACGGCTATTGAGCTGTCTGCGTTTAATTACTTCCGGAACTGTACGTTTGAAACACAAACACCAGGACCACCCCTTTCCGCCTTCGTGGGACTGCGAAAAACCGATGCCACCTTTGAACAATGTTCTTTTGTAGGACCGTCTGGTTCTTCCTCTTACCCTATCAAGCATCTGCCAACGGCGGTACACATTGATACACAATCAGAGTTGTCGCCGATCGTAGTTTCTTTCCTTTCCTGTAGCTTCCAATCCGTTTCTTCTGTTCTCCTGACAGCATCGCCTTCCCTTACGGCGAACATACACAACTGCACACACCGTGGACCAGGCCCTCTTGCTCAAGTTGATCTACGCTATGTAAGAAGTGGCCACACCCTGTTTTCCGTTCAGAACTGCAACCTGTCCGGTCTCGGAACGGTCATCGAATTCTTCGGAATACGACCGCCAGACGCCACCCACCACTGCACCATTCAGGCAAACAATTCCACTTTCCGGATGCGTGAACAGTCCAGTCGTGAACATCCATTATCCCTTATCTCTTTTTCCGGATCCCTTCCCACAGAAGGCCTTGTCCAGTCCATTCACTGGCAAGGAATGGGCAATCAAGTCCTCGCGGGTAAACACCTTTACGAATCAGTCTGGAACAACAATAACGGTGTCAGCCGTCCGCTTCCGGAATCCCTTAAAACCATGCTTGAAATGGAAGGCCTGGTGCTGGGCCAGAACGCACCTCGCAAACTATCTGCGAATGGGATTCAGTAACGCACTACCATGGACCGGAGCATTGTCTGCCGTTGCTTCAGAACATCTGTGTGGCCGGTTATTGTACTCCTGAAGTTTTCAGTCGAAACAACGATTTCTAATGACTCTTTATGGTGTGTATCGTTATCCGGCTGTTTCCGCTGAGACACAGGTGATGGATTCCAGCAGGCGTTTTCAGGAATGGGACACAATCGTACAATCCTCTGGTATGATTCATGATTCTGACGAACTTAATAGCCCCCTTCTCAACCAGGACAAGGTATCCGCCGTGCATAACACGCTTTCATGTGCTTCCTGTGAAAAATCACACGAGATCAACATACCCCAGAATCTTTGTCATGAATGTTCGAAACCGTTACTTGCAGGTTATCCTCTTGAAACTCTGAAAAATCATTTCACACCGAATCTTGTCCGTCATGAATCCGCAGACGGATCACGACCTCTTTCCATGTGGAAATTCCATGAAGTACTTCCCGTAGATTCGCTCGATGAATCCGTCTCACTCGGCGAAGGAGGAACTCCTCTTCTGCCAACCATCCGCCGAGGCCCATTCTCGGAGTTAACACGTTGCTTGATCAAGGATGAGTCCCTCAATCCGACTGCCTCTTTTAAATCACGGGGAATGGCCGCTGCCATTACTCGAGCAAAATCTCTTGGAATATCCGAAGTCGCACTGCCCTCAGCAGGAAATGCTGCTGGCGCAGCCGCTGCCTATGCAGCACGCGCCGGATTACCATGCTGGGTGTTCATGCCCGTAGACACTCCGATAACAAACATCATAGAAGCCTCGGCATCGGGAGCTCACGTTGTTCTTGTCAAAGGACTTATCGATGATTGCGGCAAGCTTGTGCGTGAAGGATGCGAACGCCATGGATGGTTTGATCTAAGTACCCTAAAAGAACCTTTCCGAATTGAAGGGAAAAAAACAATGGGGTACGAACTGCCATTTGACCCTTTTGATGTAAGAGAAAACACCAGACTAAGGCTTCCTGACTGCATTATTTATCCGACCGGAGGTGGAACCGGGTTGATTGGTATGTGGAAGGCATTTGACGAAATGGAACAACTCGGGTGGATTGGCCCGGAACGGCCTCGTATGGTCGTAGCCCAGGCATCAGGTTGCGCCCCAATCGTACAAGCATGGGACCTAGGCAAAACACATGCCGAACGGATTGAAAATGCAGCTACTGTCGCTTCCGGTTTACGGGTGCCTGCGGCTATCGGAGACTTTATCATGCTGCGCATTCTGAAGGAGTCACGAGGCACTGCCTTGGCAGTAAGTGACCAAGAACTTCTCGACGCACAGAGGGAATTAACTCATTATCAAGGCGTTTTTGCAGCTCCGGAATCAGGAGCGACATGGGCCGTCGCCAAGAAACTTCTTGACCGCAACTGGCTCAAACCCCATGAAGAAATCATTCTGTTCAACACTTCCACTGGAATAAAATACAGCCAGGATCCCCCAAGGGACCTGCCCGTTGTTGATCCTTCCAAGACAGACTGGTCACAAATACTTGAAACCACGTAGATCTCTGATTGAATACATCATGTAATCCCGCGGGCGTCGAGGTCTCATTTCTTCCACCCCTTTTCAGATGTGGCTGTTTCGGGTACAGCGCATGACCGTGCAACAGAACTAAAACTCCTCATGCTCACATTTCGATTTTGGCCTTCGAAAGGTATCATGCACCCTGATACACAACCTTCTTTTTTTGACAACGGCAGTTATACCTATGAATACCGATGATCTCCGGGAAGCCTATATGGCTTTTTTTGAGAAAAAACAATGCATCCGACGCCCGAGCGACGTCTTGGTACCCCAAGCGGATCCTTCCGTGCTGTTCACCCCTGCTGGAATGAATCAATTCAAGGAACAATTTCTAGGCCTCGGCAACCTTGAATACACACGAGCGGTTACCTGTCAAAAATGCTTGCGCACCGGTGATATTGAAGAAGTCGGTAAAACGGACTACCACCACACCTTTTTTGAAATGCTGGGCAACTTCAGCTTCGGTGATTATTTCAAACGGGAAGCCATTCACTGGGCATGGGAATTCTTGACAACATCTATCGACTCAGGCGGCCTTCAACTCGTACCCGATCGGCTTTCTGTTACGGTTTTTCTTGAAGATGACGAAGCCTATAACATCTGGAAAAATGAAATCGGACTTCCGGAGGAACGAATTGTCCGTGACGATGAAAAAGAAAATTTCTGGCCAGCCGGCGCCCCGAGCCAGGGACCGGATGGAGTCTGTGGACCCTGCAGTGAGATCTTTTATCGTACGGATTGGAACGAAGTAGTCGAAATATGGAATCTCGTCTTTACTCAATTTAATCGCCTCGGACCTCCTCCAGACAATCTCACTCCTCTGCCCAGACAGAATATAGACACCGGCATGGGACTGGAGCGAACAGCCGCTGTCATGCAGGGCGTGCACAGTAATTTCGAGATTGATATTTTCCAACCACTCCTCCAAAGTATGGCCGATATTGCCTGTCTTGATGATCCTGCCGATCGAATCACAAACCCTCGGATCAGACGAATATGCGACCATCTCCGGGCCATCACTTTCTGCATTCATGAAAACATCATTCCCGCAAATGAAAAACAAGGATATGTAGTCCGTCGATTGCTGCGCCGCGCCGTGCTAGACGGATACCAACTCGGAATACGTGAGACTTTCCTGCACAAACTTGTCCCTGTTGTCGCAGATACCATGAAACGCGGTTATCCTGAACTCGCCGAAACAACAGAACGCGTCCGCCAAACGATTGCAATCGAGGAAGATCGATTCATAGCCAATCTGGATCGCGGTATACACTACTTTGATCGACATACACAACAGCATGCTTCCATTACAGCTGAACAGGCATTTCGCCTCCATGCTACCTATGGCTTTCCCATTGAACTTACAGAAGCACTCGCTGCGGAAAAAGACATCCCTGTCGACCGTAACGGATTCGACACGCACATGAAAGAACATGCCACCATTTCTGGAAGTGGTGCCTTTGTCTCAGAACTGTTTAAAGGTGGTCCTCTAGCTACCCTCAAAGAAACCATCAGCGGAAGCGAATTCTTAGGTTACAAGCACCATGAGACACAAGCTGTCATAACGGGAATCATTGCCAATGATCAACTGGTTGACTCGTTGGAAGCGGTACAAGAAACAGAGCCGGTTACCCTCGTTCTCGACAAAACTCCCTTTTATGGTGAA
>CAXEIY010000190.1:0-56619 GCA_963996245.1 uncultured Planctomycetia bacterium
ATTGACGGCACGGATTTAGAAGGAATCAGGTGAACACCGCTTTGTAACTAGGTAGAGAAGGGTTGTTTCAAGGTTCGCATTCGTATGGCGAGAAGCAACCCTATACAGAAGAGAAAACCGATCATGAGGAGTGTGGTTGCTGCGACCTGATTGTAAAGTCCACTGTGAAGCGCTGAGAAGATATCCACACTGAGAGGGGTCAAACCCGGCGGATGAAGCAGAACGGTTACAGACAATTCTCCCATGCTCAGTGCGGTGCCTCCCAATAGGGCGATCGAAGCCGGAATCAAACTGAGTGGCAAATAGATGTAGCGGATCATCTGCAGGCGATTCGTTACATCCGTTTTTCCTGCCTCGATGATATTGGTGGGTATCATTTGCAACGGGATCCATAAGCATAAGCAAATCACGGGAGCAATACGGAACGCGAGTCCGAGAATCAGAATTCCTGTTGAGTTATAGATGTACCCTAAGACACCTCCCTGATTAAAGAAGTGGATCAGGGCAAGGGCCATCATCGGACCGGGGATTGCCAGCAATCCTCCCATGAGAATACTTAAAATGACGGATACCCATTTCTGATATCGGCCAAACCAGATAATGGGGAGCAGCAAACCAACGGTTAACAAGCTGGCGGCAAAACCGCAAGCCAGGCTGAGCCACCAGGTGTCCTGGCGTGAAACAAAACAACGCCAGATACTGTCTGCGGCGGTGTGGATAGACCATTTTCGGATGTACTGGACGGTTGAAGGACGCTGGGGCAATTTCGAGCTATAGGATTCGGATATTTCATCCGTTGAAGACTGAAGTGTTGAGGTGACCGTTGGCGTAGATATCGGTTTCCGTTCGCTGCTGAGACCAACACGAAAAATCAGAATGCACAAGAGAGTGCCCAGTATCCCAAGTGCTGTGAGTGTGAGGAAAACAACAGCAGGCCATTTCCAACGATGAAGGGAAAATAGACGGCATCTCCACATTCTGGTCCATCGGTCAGGAGGCATGTTAAACGTGCCTGTGAGCACAGAGATCATTGCTAAGGCCAGTAATAAATGTCCGGGAATATTCCATAGAGGCAATGGCGGAAGTGCACCTTGGGATGCGTAAAAAGTGTACACCTCTTCTGCATAAGTTCTTACCTGAAAAAGATCAGTTAAAGAAATTTCTGTTGTGGTCAAAGTGGCGACCAGGAGTCCCGCACTGATAATACTGCCCCAGGTACGGCGGACAGTGACGATCCAGATAACATGAAGAGGTGAAGTTTCCAAAAGTGCGGTCTCTTCAAGTTCTGCTTCCACAGTTCGAAAGCCAAGTCCTACAATCAGAATGACCCACGGCAGGGAAGCGATGGTATGGGTTGCCACTGCTGGAATCATTCCAACGGAGAATACCGTGCCTGTGAAAGTTGCCAGAAGCCCCTGGACTCCCAGTGTTGATTTCCATAAACCTGCAAATATTGGGAGTGGAATAAATATCGGGAAAATCAGGAGTAGTATCCATGCATAGGATCCAGGCAGGTCAGTCCGGAAAAGCAGGAAGGCGAGGAAAGATCCCAGCAGCAAGGATCCCGCCGCGGTTCCAAAAGCAAGAAGCAGGGTATTACCGAGCAGGGTTGTTGCTCGCGGGTAGCTGAGATTCAGAACCGTTATGACTAAAAGGGATATCCCGACGATGGTAACCCAGAAGGATTGTTTTTTCAGTGAAACATAGATACCCATGGCAGGTGCAGCCTGTACCGAACGGAAGTATACGGAAAGAGGAAGCTTTTCAACGTGCGTTCATTGCAAAGTCGACGTTGAAAATCAGTCTGGTATTGGAGCGGTAAACTCCTGTTTTAGAAATGTCTGTACGGGGTTCCAAAGTAGCGCTGCCTGTTCAAAATCGACTGTCATAGCGGCTATATTAGATGGGGTTTCAACAGACGGTGATACGTTTACAGATGGGTTTAGGGGGATTTGGCCACTAGCTCCCTGGGCAAGTGCCGTCTCAACTTCAGGGCTCAGAAGATAGTCAATCAATTGTTGTGCTGATTTTGGGTGTGGGCAAGAACGTATGCGAGCTACGGTGTTGGGAATAAACAGTGTTCCTGGTTGTGTTGGACTTGAGTCGGGGTAAATGATGGTCACAGGATAACCCTCTCGCAGTGTGACCAATGCATCATCTGTGTCAGTTAATCCCAGTGAGAGTTCGCCGGTTCCGACACTTTGTGCTACCTGTTTATTGCCGGATAAAATTTGGACCTGATTGTTGCGTAACTCGAGGTAAAATCTTTTTGCTTCCTGTTCTCCCAGTTGTGCAAACAGGCATACGGCCTGAGTTGCAGTTGTTCCAAAAAGAGGCTTGGCAATACCTATTTGTCCTTTCCATTTTTTATCGGTTAAATCCCCAAGGTGTCGTGGCCACTCTTTGCGAGCAACACGGTCGTGATTGACAAGTAAGACACGGGCCCGTGCTGCAAAACCATACCATGTAGAATCTTTACTTCTGAAGGATTCCGGGTAGGACATACCTGATTTCGAAAAGCAGGGAGACAAAACTCCTTCTTGCTGTAGTCTTAAGGTATGAATGATTTCATTGTTCCAGAAGACATCGCATCGCGGATGATTTCGTTCCACGAGAATTTGCCGTGCCAGCCCCACTGTTTTGGTGGATTCGACATCATATTTTGCAAGTACCTGTATACCGGTTTTTTGGGTAAATCGTTCCAAGATCGGTTGGGAGAATTCCCGGTCGAGTGCTGTGTAAACGACAACTACCGGTTGATTTGTCCCACATCCAATCACTGTGAATGAAAACAAGAAAAACAAGTGAGATAAGTGCTGTGCATTCATGGGAGTTGATGATTGTGGTGAATAGTTGCCTATAGAGAAAACGTTATGAAATTGAAAAGGATGCTCGCCGATCTGCAGATATGAGCAAGGAAGTTGAAAAATCCCCCAACGTATTATGTAAGGCAATACGGTAAGGGTCTAAACAAAAACAGGGAACACGGGGTTTGATATTAGTCGCTTAGTGCGGACCTGTTGACTATGCAAAACATCGATATCGAGTCATAATCATAACCGGATATTATCAAAGATATAGCCGCGACTTGACCGCCATCAAGGCACCCGATACGATTCGTGGAGATCAAGCAAGTCAAAGAGTTGGTAGTGTTTTCTTAAGGAATCGCAATGGCATACAGTGAGTCTGTGAAACGTCGTAAGACACGAGAAGTCGGCGTCGGCCCTTTGGTTATAGGGGGAGAAAACCCCATTTGGGTTCAGTCCATGACGGCAACCCATACGGAAGACATTGAAGGAACGGTTTCTCAAATACACGAACTGGAGGAAGCGGGCTGTGAATTGGTACGTGTTACCGTACCTCGTTTAAAGGCATTGGAGAATGTAACGACTATTCGTCAGAAGATTGGCATTCCACTGATATGTGATATTCATTTTGATTATCGGATGGCATTGGGATGTCTGGATGAGTCTTGTGAAAAAATACGTATTAATCCAGGGAATATTGGTGGTCCAGATCGCTACAAACAGGTAGTTAAGAAGGCAAAAAATCAAGGGATTCCAATGCGTATAGGTGTGAATGCAGGTAGTCTGGAACGTGATCTAGTTGAGAAATATGGATGGCCGTGTCCTGAAGCACTGGTTGAAAGTGCACTGAGGCATATCGAAACTGCTGAGAGTCTGGGGTATGACCAGATGGTTGTTTCTTTGAAGTCGAGTCACGTGCCGACGGCACTGGAAAGTTATCGACTATTTTCTGAGCAGTCTGATTACCCGACGCACATTGGGATTACGGAAGCTGGGATGGTTCCTTATGGGATTACCAAATCGGCTGTCGGATTAGGGGCTATTCTTCTTGGAGGAATTGGTGACACCATTCGTGTGTCCCTGCTTACCGAGCGTAAATCCGATGAAGTGGATGCAGCATTTGACATGTTACAGGCAACCACGAGACGTGTGCGCAAGCCTGAGGTCATTGCATGTCCAACTTGTGGTCGTCTGGAAATCGATCTTCAAAAAGTTGTAACGGAAGTGGAGGAGCGGTTAAAGAATCAGGATTTGCCACTGAAGATTTCGATTCTTGGATGCATCGTGAATGGACCAGGCGAAGCGCGTGAAGCGGATATTGGGATAGCAGCTGGACGTGGCAAAGGCGTGATTTTCAAGAAAGGTGAAATCATCCGTCATGTTGAAGAATCTGAGATGGTGGATGCCCTTATGGATGTGATTGACAATTGGGACGAAGAGACCGAAACCGGTACGGCTGCCCCGGGAGATCTTCTTCCGGTAATACAAACGCCACAATAATGTCTAAGAACTACGAGCTTGTCCAGGCCGCTGTCAGGTGTCCTGAGAGCTGTACCAGAAAGGGTTGGTTTCCTTCTTTCCGGGTGAGACCCGAATCAACGGACGGTGGCAGTTTCTAAGGGTTCTTGGCTGTCTGCTGCTGGGTTGGTAGCCATCACTGGTAGTGAAATCTCGGGCAGTGGAATGGATTCTCCCGCTATCTGACCGTCGCGTCTAACGGTGCCCGTCTCATACGGACCGAGTCCCAGCAACCAGGTGGATTGATTGTGTGTTTTCGAAGGTGGCTCGGAAGATAAAGCTACGAGTGCTCCCGTAGACCGTTTATATGCGTAAAGCTTGAGTTTAGCGATCGCCTGTTGATTCGTCCTTTTGATTATAGGAATTTCAGGCAGCGCAGGTGGAATCGGGATCGCCGTTGAAATCGGAAGTCCCGTGAGTTGTGGAATTCCAACGAGAAATTCATACTGATCCGTTCCCAGTGCTCCAACTATCAGTTCCAGAACGATTTCACTTTTACCCATGTCGTCCTGCAAATAGGCTCCTTCATCGAGTAGCTTTTGACGCACACGACCAATGACATACTTGGTATCTGATCCTTCGATGAATTTATCATTGAAGTAGACTTTCTTGTTTCGTAGGGGGGTAAATTGAATCTTTGATAGTGCCGCGTCCACGGCGTCTGACAACAATAGCTGTTCGGTAGCCGTACGTGAGGTGTTCGTGGTACGCGTCGATCCACATCCGATCGAGAACGTCAGAAGGCCTAGCAACAAGTAAAAACATTCGATGCGCAAAGCTGGTCCTTAACGGGACGGAGGACAAGTAGCAAGTGAACTAGCGGGCAGAATCGATTCTGGATTTTGATACCGATTTACTTCGGTGGGCGAAACATCGTAGTAATCAAGATGATTGGGTGTCAACACGGATTGCTGTAATATCTGTTCTTACAGGGAATGTGAAGTGAATGTTCTATTGGAACAGCGATAGGCTTGCGGCTTCTGGTGAGTCGAGTAACCCTTGTCGGAGAGGGCGGGGCCGGGCGACGGGTTTGACGGACAGAAGTGAATCGCAGCGGATCAGTTACGGATACGGTTAGGAAGGAGATTCACGATGCATTACCTGCACACCCTCTGCACTACCTATTAACACCATGTCTGCCTGTCCAACAAATAGGCCGTTTTCGACGACTCCGGGTATGAGGTTGAGGGTAGCTTCGAGATCAGCTGGATGTTCAATAACTCCGAAGTCGCAGTCGATAATCCAGTTACCACTGTCGGTAACAAAGGGTTGCCCGGTATTGGAATCGAGCCTTTGTGTTACCTTGGCAGACAGTTTGGAAAGTTGTTTAGCTACGCTGGGGTATCCAAAGGGAAGGACTTCAACAGGGACAGCTAAGTCCGTTCCGAGATGAGAGCTTTGCTTTGAGTCGTCTGTGATAACAATCATTTTGATGCTTGCTGCCGCTACTATTTTTTCACGCAGTAGCGCGCCCCCATGTCCTTTTATGAGTGACAGGTGCGGATCAAACTGGTCGGTACCATCAATGGTCACATCAATGTCAGAATGTGTCTCAAGTGAGGTAAGTTCAATACCCGCCGTCTGTGCACGTTGTGCCGTACGTTCACTTGTAGGGATGCCTTTAATCTGGAAACTTTTATCGCGGCACTTTTTTCCCAGTTCGTCAATCATGTAGTTTGCTGTACTTCCGGTTCCTAAGCCGACAATCATGCCGGAAGCGATCTGTTTTACAGCAGCAAGCGCACAGTTTTTCTTGAGCTCATCCTGTCGGTTCATGATCGTATCGTTTTTTCCGGGTAGGAGCAGACCTAAGTCATACAGATCCGTGTCCAGATAATGAACGTAACGTTATGATTTCTCGGGCACTATTAACTTGCGAGATCGCATTCGGAATCCCAGGTTAGCGCCCGTCATTCAGCAGAAGTTATTCGCTGCGCCGGATCGATTTGATAACGACATCGTCTACGGGAACATCACCATGTCCCCCTTTCGAACCGGTAGCTACCTGTCGAATTTGATCGACAACTTCAATTCCCTTTGTAACCGTACCAAAAACACAATAACCGATTCCTTGTTCCGTTTGGTTTTTGAAATTGAGGAAATCATTGTCGGTAACGTTGATAAAGAACTGGGCCGTGGCACTATCTGGAACACTGGTTCTGGCCATGGCGATCGTTCCTCTGTCATTTTTTAAACCGTTGGCTGCTTCGTTCTTAATCGGTGCCCGCGTCTGTTTTTCCTGCATTCCAGACTCAAATCCACCACCTTGAATCATGAAATTAGAGATGACCCTGTGAAAAATCGTACTGTCATAGAACTGATCGTCGACATATTGCAGAAAATTAGCAACCGTGTCAGGTGCTTTATCGGCGTCAAGAGAAAGATGTATTTCACCGTAAGAGGTGTCCATTATCACGGCCACGGTTTCTCCTTTTTGTTGAGAATCTGATTTTGCAGGGGTTCCGGTTACGTCGGGGTTTGAAGAGAGTTCCTGATCGTACAAAGGGGTCTCTTTTTCAACAGGAACATTGGCCTGACAGCCAACAGCAATGGCAGCCAGCATGGTCATAAAAAAGAATCGTTTTTCTGTTCGGGGAGTCATTTTGGTCTCCTGGTAGGACAGACAACGTGAATCTCCGTCAAACGTCTCGGATTTCCACTAATGTCCAAATGGGCAGGGGCGGAATTGAACCGCCGACACCGGCGTTTTCAGCGCCGTGCTCTACCGACTGAGCTACCTGCCCGAAGCAATTCACGTATGCTACGGTTCGTGGTCATTACTGTCAATTGACAAGCCGACACCGAACTATTCAAGAATCTATTGGATTCTCCGGAAAATGGAAGTCCGTACAAATATAAGGGTTCATGTACTAATAAGGGCCGTTGCATCTTCATAATTGTGTGAGTCAGGGCGGAGGAGATGGTGATTCAGGTATTTCGAGTTTGTCCATTTCCGTAATTTCCATCGACTCTTCTGGCGGCGTGAAGTCAAATGACTCGGATGGTGAGTCGATCTTTGCATTTTTCATGTCGAGTACAAAATGACCAGATAAACGATTACGTTGCATCATGGGAGAGTCGGAGAGATCGATTTCAAGTCGGCGAATTAAGGAATTATCCTGATTGATATAGATGACAGCGTCTTCCGTTTCTCTTTCCAGACGTATCACCTTGCATAAAGTTCCCTCAATATCAACAGGCGCAGAATCGACTGAAATCGAGGTTACATTTTCCAGCACGTAATTCCATCCCTGGTTAGCTGACAAAAGCTGGAGTGGAACACTAATGGTCCCGAGCGGGGCAGCAGGAATGCCTTGCCCGAAAAGGTTTTCACGTGTCATTTCTTGAGGAGCTTTTTTGATCATGTGTTTTTTTAGAGGTTCCATATAAATAATCTGTTGGTCACCATCACTGACGACACGTGCATTGGCAAGCTGGGTGTCGATCTGGTTGGGCCGTTTGAAACGAGTACGAAGAGGTCCCTTCATTTTAAAATGGAATTCCGTCTCGTCCTCGTAAGTGTCCGCCTGCTCGTAGGCATTGATCATTTTCTGTAGGATTACGCGTGCTTGATGGCTGATCGGATTGCCTGCAGCGGTTTTGTCGGGCGATTCATGAAGCAGCTGAGTCTCGTCGATATTGTGATTTTCTAAGGATGATTCGGGAGTTGCTGGTTGTTGTTTGAATTCCGGGCGACTGTCAGTTTGGGCTGAAGGAGTCGGTGTCTTTTCTGCATGTAATAATGGTTCGGATGGTAACTCGACAGACGTTGTGGTGGTTTCTGAAACAGTAGGGTTGTCGTTCGAACAACTGGCTATGCAAAAGAGCAGGAGTGCCGCATACCGAGATACCCAATGACAGCAGAGTCCAGTTTTCATGGAACACTCCTAAGCAGAATGTCTAATAGAAAGAGTGGTTGACGCATCGTCTCCGGAGAGAGAGTTGGCGTCAAGATCATACCCGAGAAGAGAAACCTTGCCTGTTAACGTAAAATTGCGTAACCAGCCGGGTATTGCTATTGAGAAGGTGAGGTCAATGACGGTGTGTTTTCCATTCGCCGCCTGTAAATAAAGAATCTCGAGCGATGAGAGTCTTGTTAAAAAAGAGGCTGTGAGTAAGCGGTGGACTGTGTCGCGTACTCCGGTATGAGGCGTAAGCTCAGATATCGTCCTTGTCACACGATTTGCTGGAGTTCATCGGAAGGAGGCTGCGACGATGTTGGAAAGTTGAACTAAACGCCAGGGGGCTCGTGAGCGAATAGCGGTTGTAAGCAGAATGCAGAAGCCATTCCGTTCTCGATCCATCCATACCATGGTTCCGGTAGCGCCGGTATGTCCAAAGACACGGTCGTTCAAAGCATCTCCCCAACTACTTTTCTGTCCAGGATGATTCATCCTCCAGCCCAGTCCCCAGGGTTGTGTCCTTCGGTAGGAATCAGGAAGTTCGGGATAGTCATGAAGACGATTGGTGGTTGCCATGCGAATCATGCCTGAAGACCAGATCTGCTCGTTATTGGCACTTCCATCGTCCAGCATGCATTGACAAAGTGCAGCCAGATCTTCGGGGGTGCAGAACATACCTCCCCAGGGAGCGCCGAAGTCTTGCCAATAACGGCTGTTCCACCCGTAATCACTTCCGATCTGATATTCTGGAACCTGAACTCGAATAAGACGATCACGCGGAAGATCAATCGATCCCAGGCCGGTTGACTTCATTCCGAGTGGAACCAGAATTTCATCGTGAATGAATGTGCGGATGGAACTTCCGGTAATTTGTTGGATGAGTTCTGCTATTACCAGTGTTCCCATACTTTGGTAGCTCACCTGGTGTCCTGATTCGAAAAGAGGGACCGTATCGCGAATGGCTCCTTGGATAAAGGTCTTCAGAGGCGCCAGTTGTTGCCTTAACTTGACATTGTCCGGCAGCATGTCGGGCATGCCTGAAGTATGGGTAAATAAATGGTGTACTTGAATGTTTTCTTTGTGATGAGCGGCAAAGTCCGGAATATATCGCGTGACCAGGTCGCTTAGAATTAACTCTCCTCGTTCCACTAATTTCAATGCAGCCAAGTAAGTAAAAGGTTTGGTAATGGACGCCAGTAAAAACATTCCATCCCGGCGGATGGCGGGTGCGTCTTGTTCGGGGCCCTGTCTTCCGAAAAACCGGGGTTCAATTATTTTTCCGTTACGACCCACCAGTATGGCGGCACCAGGAACGGGAGGCGGGTTACCCACGGTGGTCCATTGATCGAGAAGCGAATAAGCATATTGGAGCCGATGGGGGTCGAGGTTGATCTGTTCCGGATTCACTGTGTCAAGTGCCATCATCTACTCCGTCTGTTGAGGGTTGAATTTCCAGTGGATGCGATCTGTTATGGAGCGGTAAATCTAGACGTTCGTGTGAAAAGTGAGATGCGTATACGCCTTGAACTATTTCTGTAATGTTCATGGCGTGTTCTATTCCTGAAATGGGTGAACGGTTCGCTTCAATGGCATCAATTAGGTCGTTGGCGAGTATCTTGTTACCAATATGCAGCCATTGTTTTTTCAAGGGGCGAGGGAGATGTTCTGGAGTGAAATGCCAGTCATCCATCCATAATTTATTCCAGGTCAAGTGTTCAATATCAGCCAAAACTGTCGGGGCATCATAAAAATACACATCACCTGGTGACCGGAACTGGATCCGTTTGTTCTCGCATTCAATAGTGAGACCAAACAAATGGTCAAAAGTTCGATCCTTGTCGACTGAGAGGTGGGAAGTACTGTCAAAAAATCCTCGTATCCCCTTGTCAAAACCAATTACCGCAGTAATGGAATTTCCCGCAATCGGACCGATCGGATGTGTCGCCTCTGTGCCATCGGATTTTGTTACATCTTGATCATTGATCAGCAAGTGTCCAAATACCCATTGCGGATCCCCGGCTAAAGCAATCAACAAATCAAAGAGGTGGGTACCGTGCAGCAATAACTCCTCACCGCCTCCTCGCGCGTCGTCTTTAGGACGAATGTAAAGTCTCTGTATTCTACCGTATTTATTTTCTTTCAGCGCACGTAGGGTTGCACGGATGGGAGGCATGGCTGCCCATTGATGGGCCATGGCCAGTTTAATTCCTGCGTTATTACAGGCTGTGTACATCTGGTCGGCGTCTTTGAGGGTCGGGGCAAACGGTTTTTCGCAGTAAATGTGTACGCCGTTTTCGGCAGCATGCTGGACCATTGAGACGCGTTCTGTCAACCAGCTTGGACCAATGCATACGATGTCAGGATGTTCCTTTGTCAGCATCTGGCGATAATCGGAGTAGGTGTTGTTGACTTGAAGGCGTGCTGCGACTTTTTGACGACCGGAATCGGAATCGTCGGCTATCGCTACAATTTCAGCCCGTTCCACATGTTGAAAAGCAGTGTCAAGACCGTGTCCGTAATTACCTTTTCCCGTTGATCCAATTACGGCAACTCGGTATTTCTTTCGGAATCTCAGCATCGCTTAAATGGACCTGGCATCAGGGACTAAGCGGAAAATGAATCTGACGCCGGCTTTTCGAATACTCGGGATACGTCCGATTTTCGGTTTTACTGCCGGTGCCTAAGGCCGCTTTCACGATGTCCTATCGTACATCCCTGCACTCACTGAAGACAGTTTCTTTTCGAGGATCCTTGGACAAATTAACAAGTAAGGAGGATATCAGAATCAGCAGCCCACTATGAGAAAAAAGGACTCGGACGGATGCAGGGGAGTGCGTTTACTGGAAAGAGGCTGGCAGGGAATGAAGTTGCATTCAGCATGGAAGATAATTAGCGAAGAGTTAAGTATCTCAGCGTTTTCGTTCTTTCAGAAGACTGAGATCAATATTCTCTTTAGGGTCGATGATCAGCTGTTCCTGTAATTGCGACAGTATCCGCTCCATCGTTTCAAAATAAAGACGTGTCGCCATCACTACTTTTGATTTTCGATATTCAGAAAGCAATGCACGATAACGCGCACTTGATCCACTTGCTTTTTGAACAACTTGGTCACGATATGCCTGAGATTGGTTCATCACTTCCTGTGCTTGGCTTTGTGATTCTGCTTTTGTACGTTGTTTTTCGGCGTCCGCTTGATTGATAAGTTGATCACGTATATTACGGGCATCACTTGCCTGACGGAAGTAGTCGACCACTTCGAGGGGAGGGAGTACACTGTCGAGATTCACCGCTGTAATCGTGAGCCCTGATTCGAATGTATCCATCTTGTGTTGTAAATTACGCAAAATAGTGTTCTGTATTTCTGCTCCCCCTTCACCTCTTACGTAGTCGACTGTTCTATGGGCAATCACATCGGCGAGTTGCGATTCCGAGGTGTATCGTAGAAGTCGTACGGGCGCCTGCGTTGTCACGACATATTTCCTAGGATCGCTGATGGTATATTGTATCGTTGCCTGAACATGAATGATGTTTTGATCTCCGGTCAAGAACTCCGAGAATCGCAGGTTGCCCAAACGATCATCTGCGAGTCGTCCGATCCAAATTCGTTTTGTTTCTGCCGGTTTGATCAAATGGACGGAACTCAGTCCCAATGGCAAATCGTAACGTAGACCCGGTAAAGTGGGTTGTTTCTGTGCTTTGCCAAAACGTTTTACCACGGCCTGTTCGTCCGGGCCTACAATATAGAAGCCCGTGGCTAGGTAACCAACAAGAAGCAGAGGGATCAGGTAGCGAACCGTTTTCACTGTTTAAGGTTCCTATAAGGGTTGTCCGTTGGCCTGGGTATATTCAACAAAAAAAGCTGATTTCGAGAGTGTTTGTGGGACCGAAGTTATTGAATCAAGGGACATTCTTGGCGCGTGCCGGATGATTCTGGTAACCGCTCTGAACCGGAGCAGTCCATTTCGTATTCGGGTTTATTTTTCAGGTCGGAGGACGAAACAGCTGGGTCGACCAACGCTGGCTGATCAACTGTTTGATCATTCGAGATTTGTGGGAGTCCTTCATTGAACAGTCGAAACATGGCATGGGAGGCTGAAATAACCAGCGTAGTTTTATCATTCAACAATTTTTCATATGCTTCGAGTGTCCTTAAGAGTGAGTAAAATTCGGGATCCTGGCTATGTGCTTCGGAATAAATCTGAGTGGCTTTAGCATCAGCCTGTCCTTTTATCCTTTGGGCCTCAGCGTCTGCATATGCGAGTATTTGCTGCGCCTCTTTGTCTGCCTGACTTCGGATTTTACGAGATTCACTTTCTCCCTCACTAGTATATCGGGCCACAATACTTTGCCTCTCACTACGCATCCTTCCGTAAATAGCATCTCGATTTTGTTCTGGTAAATTGAATCGTTTCAGTCGTAAATCAACAATTTCGACTCCCATTCGAGATAACGTGTCTGCAGCGCCGGTCAGCTGATTTGAAGAATTTTCGGATGAATGGATAGTCTGGTCAGTTAAAGAGTTCTGGATGCGCTGCGTGATTTCCTGGACACCACTTGCGGATTTTTTCAGGTCTTGGGAATTAGCGACATAAATCAGGTCGGATAAGGATATGGTTGCAATTTCATTGCGAAGTGCTGAGCTCACTAGTTCTGCTATGCGATCACCCGCTGTCTCGAGACTTTGTACTGATTTAAGGAATCGTACTACGGGACGAGTGTCTTCTTGTGTGGTCTGGGGGGCTTGGGATGGTGCAGCAATCTTCCAACAGACATAGCACTGAATGGTGATGTTTTTCGGATCTTCTGTCAGCATTTCCAGAGGTGGTATTTCCAGAATTTGCAACCGACGATCAAATGTCATTATCTGCTGAATAGGCCACGGGAGTTTGAGTTTTAGGCCGCGATGGTCATCCTGGTCATACACGTTAATGATTTGTCCAAATTGAGTGACGACCACATGTTGGGTTTCTTGAACGAAAATCAGAGCAGTAGAAAACCATCCGATCAACGCGACTACGCCCACAAGTATTCCCCACCGCTTCATGTGAGCGAATCCCATAGCGAGAATCTCCGTGTGTTGCGTTTCGTGAGAATGATCATGGGTATGATGGTGCTGGCTGTGATGATCGTGTGAATGCGTTTCCCGATGCATCGAAGCTCTCCTGGTTAGCGGGAATGGCGGGTTGGTTGCCTGGGGCCAGTTTTGTCCCTGGCAGGCACAGACCTGAGGTCTGATTCTTGAAGTGAAAGAGGATCTGTCAGTTCCGTGTCATTGGTAGTGGATTCTTGATTTTGAATGATGATGGAGTCCAGGTTCAATCGGTTACCCATAAACAGTTGTTTATGGCCATTGATTTTAGGATCAACAATTATTTTTTCGAGATCCACCAGCCCTTTTTCTAGGGTTTCCCAGTAAAGACGAAATCGGGTGAGTGGTGGATTCAAACGATAACTTTGCGAACGAGATAGGAAACGAGCTGATTCTCCGCGTGCGTTTCCAATGTCACGGAAGGCCTTGCCTTGGGCATCGAGAATACGTTGCATGGCCGATCCCGACAGTTCTTTCAGAAGTGCCTGCCACTCGGCGTCCAGCAACTCAGAATCCTCGCTTGGAGTTCCTTTTCGTTGCGTTAGCCGCTCAACGGCTTGTTTGCCCGCAATTTGAAATACTTGTCTAATGTAATCTGCCTGGGCCTCGTTAATCTGACTTTGACGTCTTTCAAATGCACTATTTACATCGCGATAATCGGCAACTACTTCAATTGGCGGGTGGACATCCTGTAGTCGAAATTGACGCAGCTGGATTCCTGATTCATAACGATCGAGATTTTGTTGAATATACTCCAAAGCCTTAATCTCAATTTCTTTCCGGCCTGATGTCAAAACCTGGTCGAGTGACATCTGGGCGATAATTTCTCGAAGGAGACTTTCAGAAGATGCGCGAAGGGCTTCTTCTGGATTCTGTATGGAAAAGACGTACTTCTTTAAGTCTGAGATGTGGTATTGAATTACGGCATTACACTCAACGAGCATTTCGTCTCCAGTGAAAACCAGAGATTCTTCCGATTGTCGCTCATAACGGCCATCAAGATGAGGGTTGTCCCACTCCAAAGGTTCCGAGCTACGGATAAGATATTCGATACTATCGTCTGGTTTTAAACGAACGAGGTCCTGGGGAGTTCGAAAACCCAGTTCAATGATGCGCATTGCTCCCACCTGTTGTTTGACAATATGTTCAAAAGGAGGAGGCCAGTTCCAATGGATACCTGTTTGAAGCGTTTGGGAATAGCGTCCAAATCGAATGGCCAAGGCCTGTTCACCAGGACGTACAATGGTCGTGTTCCATAGGAACCAACTGGAAAGAGGGACAATAACCAGCGTGAATTTGCAGATTTGGAAAAATGCCTGGCGTTTGGTATACAAAAAGAAAAGTAGATTTCTTGGATCAACCACCCAAAGAATCAGATCGGCAAACCGGATCAATTGCTTCGGCAAGCGGCCCAAGAAAGTAGTATCCCCGCGTTCAAACCACAATAGACGCATGGCATTGATCATGACGGCAAGGGACGCAAATTCATGGAAAATTGCAGCCGCGACCGGTGAACTCTTCTCCCAGGCTTCTGACCATCCCGGAAGGATCCATGCGGTCAGAACCACGCCGATGAAATTGACTCCAAAAGCAAAGACAATAATGTTCTGTTTTATGATGCGCATCGTGTAGCGCGCAAGCCGTATGAGGCCTGGAAGGGGCGTTAGGGGATCACCCATCAGGACAACATCACCTGCTTCAGCGGCAATGTCACTACCGATTCCCCCCAAAGCGAGACCGACATCTGCAGCAGCGAGGGCAGGGGCGTCATTAACGCCATCTCCTATCATGGCTACATTTTTCTTGTTGTGACGCGCCTGTTCAATCCAGCGTGCCTTGTCGCCAGGGAGCATTTCTGCATTAACTTCTGCGAGGAACCCTATTTTACTACTCACACTTTCCGCTGCGGATTTACGATCTCCAGTCAATAGGACTGTTTCTGTGATACCGAGGTGATGGAGTTCGTGTAATACGCCGGCCGCTTCAGGACGAATGGTGTCACGAGCACCAATGATGCCGATAACTTGTTGGTTCACGGCCACAATTAATGACGTTTCACCATTGTGATCCAAACTGTCAAGACGGGTGAGTACGGCTTCATTGAGCGGAAGTTTATACTGTTCCATGAGTCGGCGGTTGCCGACCATTATGTCCAGATGGGGGGAATCCTGTGTTTCGAGGGATTGAAAGGCATTTCCAATTAAAGATTTCTGGCATTGAACAATGACTCCTGATCCGGGTAAGGCGGTGAACTGGCTGACAGGAGGTAGTACCATCCCTCTTTCATTTGCCTGTTCCATGAGTACGCGTGCAAGAGGGTGTTCACTGTTTTGTTCTGCAGTGGCTGCAATGCGCAGCAGATCAAGTTCGGAAATAGATTCCAGAGGTAGTAACGTACCGAGACTCAGACGGCCTTCGGTAAGGGTTCCGGTTTTGTCAAAAGCCACGGTGTCTATTCGGGCAAGCTGTTCCAGGGCGACGCTTCCCTTGATTACAACTCCGCGACGTGCCAGCCATGCCATGGCGGCCATAACAGCTGCAGGTGTTGCCAGAATCAAAGGACAGGGACATGCTACAACCAGGACTGCAAGTGTAGGCATCCAACTGATGGAATCCTGTCCCCAGTTGTTGACGACGTGAGTGATGATGGCCAAGGCCAAAACTGCAGGGAGAAAATATTTAGCGTAGCGATCGGCGGTTCGTTCCAGTGGTGCCTTGCGCTGAGAGGCTTCCGCTACAAGATGTATGACCTGGCCGAGAATGGTTTCGCTTCCCAGTTTTTCAACATGAATTTCCAGGGCTCCAAACTGGTTGAGCGTTCCTGCATAGACCTCGTCTCCTACTTGTTTTTCCAACGGGAGGCTTTCACCAGTTAATGCGCTTTGGTCTACGGTTGACGTCCCGTGGTCAACGTGTCCGTCTGCTGGCATCCGTTCTCCAGGACGGACAAGGACGGTTTCATTTATCTGGAGTTCGTCGAGTGGAATATCGGTTTCTTTCCCATCTCGCCGAACGTGAACAATTTTAGGAGTTAGTTCGAGTATTTTTCGAACAGCCTGTTTTGCTCTGCCTACAGTAAAGGCCTCCAGGCATTCACCGCAGCTTGCAATAAAGACCACCATGGCCGAAACAAAATACTCTTTTAATATTATTGCAGCGAGAGTAGCAATGGTCAGAGCGAGGTCGGCTCCTATTTTACCTGCAAAAAGTCCTTCGAGGGTATGATAGAGAATGCGTGATCCACCCAATATAGCTGCCAGTAAGGCCAGTCGTATTCCAAAAGGGGAGCGAAGATCGTTAACCCAAGAGCCTGTCAGGTTTCGCAACGGTTCCCATCCAAGCACGATATCCAGTACCAGGAATGTTCCGATAAGACCCGCCAGGCAGTAAAGAGGCAGAGATCCTATTTCGTGGTGGTCGTGTGTGTGATGTCCATGATGGTCATGGTCTTCACCGGGAAGAAATTCAGATGTGGAGTGAGGTACGTAGTGCATGGAGTAATTAATACTGTACGTTCAACAGGAGTGAAATGGCTACGGCATAAGAGTCCGTCCCGGAAGTGCCCACTGGGCACGTACGCACCGTAAACTAATGTCTATTCAATATCCTAACGCCGCATTTTCTCACCTGCTATGGTTATCTTGGAACCTGTCATTAATGGTGTTTAGAGAACCATGAGTATCAGACTTGTCTAGGAGGTGTTTTGTAAGGAAATCCGATATCTGAATTATGGACACAGACTCTTGGTCAAACAGCATAGCGTATTCTGGCCGGGCCTTGTCGTGGACTTGAAGATGACCAGTCGAATTGTCTGTAATCCCGGGGTTTACCGGGCCTAAACGGAGGTAATAGGGTCGCTTCTTGACAGAAACCGTGTACAGATATCGAAATAATTGCAGTACTATGATAATGGTTAAGGTAGTGGGATTTTTGTTGAAAGAGAGAAGGGTTTTAGGAGGAAGGGATCTACCGATACGCGTTCGATACATATCATGCCTTCAGAAAAATGGTTATTAGCATAGGTGTTTGGAACAAAACACCGTGGTGTTTTTTCTGTCTGGAATCAGGGAACGTTCCCGTATCCATTTTGGAGACCTAGGAGTGAAGCGATCATGTTGAATGGGATGAGCCTGTTTTTTGTCTTGCTCCTGTATCATCCGCCAAATGTGCTTTTTCCGGAAGCATCTGAAATTTCAGCGGTGCATGCCTTCCAGGAGGAGATTGCAGTTCCAGTGCCGTTGTCGTTGCGAAAACTGGCAAAAAATATCTGGTTTGATTCCAAACAAAAAAGCGTGCTCTTAAAAACGAAGGTAGTTATGCGCCGTGGAGCGCTGGAGATGCTTCTGTGTTCCAAGGGGTCCAAGGAGCATGAATCGGTCTTGGCTGTAGACAGTCGTGCCACGTTGTTACATGCAGCTTTACTGCTGGCAGAAGCGAAGCCGGGAAGTCCAGTACAGTTTGTTCCCGAGTATCGTTCTGCAACGGGAAGTGAAATTGAAATCAGTCTTAGCTGGAGGGACCGGTCAGATAAAGTTCACAAAGTGTGCGCGCAGAGCTGGATTAGGAATGTGGAAACGGGAAAGGAACTTGAATATCCGTGGGTGTTTGCTGGAAGTGAATTCAGAGAAGGGAGATATCTTGCAGAAAGCGGTGATCTGATTTGTGTTGCTAATTTTACAACGGCCATGATGGACTTACCGGTTTCGAGTTCACAGGGTAACAATGCATTATTGTTTGAAGCCTTTACGGAACGGATTCCTCCCGTAGGAACGGAAGTGATCGTTTTCCTGAAACCGGAAACTAAAGAGAAAACAAAAAAAGAAAAGGAAGAAAACACAGCCGCTAAGATTTGTCAGTAAATGAGTTTCTGGTACTAATGTGATGTGTGGTCATATTGGTCAGCTATCATCTGTAACGCATCGGCACATGCACTGAGAGAGACAGCTGCCATTTTGAAATTTGTATGACTGGAAATTTCGTCAATTTGGCTGGAAAATTCGTCTGCTACTTTCCTGAGGCGTGGAACCTTTTTTCTCACCATGGCGACCAATGCCCCTGAGTCAGATGTCGAAGTTCTCGTTTCAATTGCACGAATCACGTCGAAAATAGTACGGGGAATGTGCAAGTATTCAGGTGCTTGCTCAAATTCATCGCAGTGTTTCAGAAAAGTTCGGACCATCCACAGATGGGCCATCAGAGTCTGGACATCCGCCACCAGAGGTTCTTTTGAATCCTGAGTAGTCATGTTTTCATACTGAGAAAAGAGAAGTTTGCCATAGGGGCATGAATCAACAGAATCGTGACCGATGACTTGCAGATTATAAATCACTGAAATTACTTCAGATCCCAGTGATGTGGTTAACAAGTCATCATGATTTGCTAGGTAGTGTCGAGTTTAGCAGGGGTGTGCTGTGTTGCAGCAGATTCCGCTGGGGGTTTGGAAGCTGCTGGGGGGGCATGGGGAGTATTGATAGCGACAATTACAGTACACACGAGAATGCCGCAAATTCCAATCCATAGCCATACACTGGGACCGTGCCCTTGAGAGCTTTGTAAACTACTATAAATTGCGGAAACTGAAACTGCCCCGCCAAAGACAATGGGCATTACGATATAAGGAATTTTGGCCCCACCTGTGAACATGGCCAATGTTAATGTAAACGCGCCCCAGGCTCCCAGCGTACCGGCGATGATTCCCCACTTTGCCCCGGCACCGGAAAAAGAAAAGTCGTCTCCTTTAAAGTACATGCCGATTAGTCCCCCGAGTACTCCCCATATCAAATAGGCAATTCCAATGGCAACATAAGGTTTAAATGGACTGGCTAACTGGCTTCGAGAATACCCCAACACGGGGCCGTAGAGTCCCCAGCAAAGGGCAGTCAGGAGGGCAAATATAATAGGATACTTCATGTTGTTTCCCCGTAACGTACGTTCTCTCGTTGTTCAATACACGACAGAGATGTGCTTTGTGTTTCCGGTTACTCCGCTCGTAAAGCAGGTAACAAAGGTGTCTTCAGGGCCACAAAAAGCCCTGCCAATCCAGAAATAACTCCGGAAATCAGTACCAAGCCTAGCGTGATTGCTAAAGAAGTCCAGTGAACATCTGACCCAGTAAGAATGGCGTTTGGAACAATAGCAGAGAGGGCAGCCACGGTTCCAATTGCAAGTCCCCAAATCAAAATAAGGGTGTTTTCCATCATCACCATCCATCCGAGCGTCGGTTGACTGAACCCTAAAGCACGCATCAACGCCAGTTCTCCTGTTCGATCAAGGACATTTCTTAAAATCGCAATTCCGGACCCCAGAACGCCAAGGATCAGACCTAGCCCGCCTAAAGCCTGAAAGGTTGAAAGATAGGTGTTCTGAACGGTCAGGTATTCACGAAGCTGATCAGCTGTTGTTTTGACATCCAATCCATGATCGATAGTTTGTGTCTCGATGTGTTGAGATAAAGAGCGAGTGCGAGGGTCCTTGGTAGAGAAGGATTCTATGCGAGCAGTTTGTTGAGTGTCTTCGATTAGAAAATAACCGTATCCGGAACTTGAAAAATGTTTCAGGAATTGATTTTCAGAGAGTACCAGAGCGCTTTGAAAAATACTGTCTTGCAGGATTCCTTTGATCTTTAAATGTATGATTTCACCATGGTCATTCATGACGTCGATGGTCTCGCCAATCTTTTTATGGTACGTCCACATTAACGTATTCAGATCTCCCATTACCGGGATCGTGTTAGCTTCCTGTTCTGTCTGATCGAGTAGTAACCAAGGGTTGTCTTTTTCCGCTTTGGTTACCGCTAGTGTGTCTGTAAACCGAAAGCCACCGCGTTTAATAAACGACGGGGTTGCACCCAGTAAGGTAGGTTGTTGCGGTACGAAGAGATTGAGGCAGCTTGCGTCGTCACTCGGTCTGTATCGAAAGGCAAATGACTGAAAATGATTCAGAGGGGAAGTGACGGTTTCGGATGGGGTATTATTGTGAGAATGAATAAGCCAGCTGACGGTGGATGATGAATCCATGTGTTTTTCGCTAACAAGGGGCACGGTTGCCTTGGCGATCAATAGAAATCCGCCGTTTCCCGAGTTTTTGCGGGGTTGTTCTTGTCGCGGGTCCCGATGAAAGGTGCTGATTGCGACCACGAGAAAAGTGGCGCTTGAGATTAGGCCGATGACCAGAAGGCTTCTTCCAGGATGTCGTCTGCCATTGCGTGCAGCCAGTCGGATAATGGAACGACTTCCTTCTCCCGTAATCAGAGTTTCTTTTAGCTTGCCATGTTGATAGTGAAGTCCGGTAATGCCCGCTGTCAATAGTAGGGCACCTCCACCAAAAAAAGCCAATTGAGCACCGACGAGTTGAAATATTCCAAGAAGCAAAAGAGTGATTGCAGATAGACTGCTCAATAAAAACAAAGAGAGTCGTCGAATAGGCGTTCTTTTCATTGACTGAGGGTAGGTTTCATTTGCAAAACGTCGAGTGAGTAAGGAGAGGATCGGCATTTTGTTGAACTGGTAGATGACCCATGCAATGGTGAGAAAAGCGACCAATACGGATGTGCCGTAGCCAATGATCAACGTGATCGATTTGATGTGCAGGTGTACAAAAGGACTACCGACGGCCGGCAACCACCATTGTGGACTGCGTAGTCCGGCGAGAATTAATGACGCATAACCAATGGCTGCCAGAAGTCCGATCAGCGCACCGAATCCGATAATCACCAGCCCTTCCAGGAAGAGATATTGCCGGACTTTGCCGGCAGTAAAACCGGTAGCTAGAAGGATTCCGACCTCGGGACCGCGACGTTCTGTACCAAGACGAAATAACAATCCAATCAGTAGGCAGGCTGAACATATCAAGAAGAAACTAAAACCCAGAAAAAGTGTACTGAAGTTGGTGCTGCCACTGATGGCTTTGATTCCATCCTGTTTGATGGGGCGAAAAGTCATTCCCAATTGTCCGGGAGACACTTGAGACAGAAGCGTTTGCTTAAACGACTCTATGGTAGCGGTGAGTGTTTTGTCTGGATCCTTTCCAACTCGAATGGAGGAAAGATTTCCAAATCGGCTGGACCAAAGACGTTGGCCTGTCTTAAGACTGACAAATGCCTTGGGAGTGGCGCGATATTCTTTCCAGTAGCGTTCATCCTGATCGTTGGGAGGGGTACGTCGAACCCGAGAGAAATCAAAAGGAAACGGCGGATCCCAGTCGAAGAGTGTTTTGGCATCTGTGATACCGGGAAACTCAGGGGTAAGTCCGGGGTCGACTCCCACACCTTTCATTTCAACCACCCCGCGCAGGATAAATTGTTTTGTTGTTTCTTCCAAATTACCTTGGGCATCCGTTTCGAAGTATTCAAGGGTGACTGGACTGCCAACTTCGGCCTGCAGATCGTCAAATGCCCATTGGTTTAACAGCAGATCCCCTTCCATAATACTCAGATCACTTGGGAGATCTTCCCGGTCACGCAGTCGGTTGGGAGAAAGTACGGTGGTCAGTGGTAACGGGCCTAAAGCGGGAGCCGAGACAGACA
This sequence comes from uncultured Planctomycetia bacterium, assembly GCA_963996245.1. Taxonomy (GTDB): domain Bacteria; phylum Planctomycetota; class Planctomycetia; order CAXEIY01; family CAXEIY01; genus CAXEIY01. The sequence continues at coordinate 21,841 of CAXEIY010000190.1, forward strand.
GAGAGGAGTCTGTGGTAGCCGGCAAGGCACTGACTGTCGAATATGGTATCGATCGTTTACTGGTTGAAATCCTATTTGCCAAATATGTGAGAGTGGGAGCTCGGGGAAGTTTCAGGGTTTCTGTGATGTCGATTACAGCTTCAGAAAGTGTCGGCTCAATTAGGCTGAATTCGCTTTCCAGAGAGAAGTAGTCACGGTCAGGATAAGATGCGATTCGTAAACCCAGGTCTTCAAGTTGCCAGGATTCATTCAAATTATTGTTTAAAAGTTCAGCCCGGTGCTGGCCATCGGTGGTCTGATGTTCATGTTCAAATCGGGTGTCTTGGGCTAGGATTACGTTTACTCGTTGTGTTCGCTGCAGAGATTCCTGGAGTTGCTGGAGTGGCAAAAAAAGGTTGTAAGGCAGCTGCTGGCTGGCCTGAAGGCCGAACCGGCCAACCCCAGAAGGTTCTAAGACCTCGCTTATGTTTAAAGGTAGCTGGGTAATAATATCGTCACGTTGTCCAAGTAAGGTCTCTCGAGGGGCATTGGTCGGCTTTTCCAGTCTCAGTAGAACTCGGTCTCCAGTTTTGGCGTGGATCTGCTCAGCCAAAGGGCGATTGATAATGGCACTGCGAGACCAGTCCGAGCGGGAGGGCTCTTCAAATAATTTCCAGAAACGTTCGTCGACACCGATTATCGAAACGTCACCGGCAACATCCGTTTCCTGGCCGTTGGTGTTCAGCGTTGCAACGCTTCCGCGAACGAGGATGATCGGTGCAAAATGTGTGAACCCATGAGAGCGACTTGAAATCACCAACTCCTCACCAAGGTCTTCACGAAACCAACGTCCGGATACCAAGCTGATGTCGCAGTCGCCGAGACGATCAAGTGTTAAGTCACGAAGACTTTCGTGGACGGAATCGCCAACGAGAAATGCACCGGCCAGAACGGCGGTAGCAATCATGATTCCCATGATTACGGCCAAGTTTATTTTCCAATGATAACAAAGACTCTGCCATAGCATGGGCATGGCGCAGCTACTCCACGAAGAAGATTTATGAGGTCAATTTTGGGACCACCTCCGAGAGTTACCGGGGATGGAAAAGTCGATCAGATTTTGGATCTTACGCTGTTAAGTACGAGTGAAGTTAATGGTTACGCTGTAACGAGAAGACCTTTAATCAGGATACGATGTTGCGGGAACCGTTTTGCCAGTGTCTCGCTGTGAGTTACCACAATCAGGGTTGAAAGGGATTCTTGATTAAGTTCCATGAGAAGATCTCCAATCGAGTCTGCTGTTTGAGAGTCAAGATTTCCCGTTGGCTCATCAGCTAGGATCAGTGCCGGTTCATTGATCATAGCTCGGGCAATGGCGACTCGTTGTCGCTCTCCACCTGATAATTCAGACGGGCGATGATTGCGGCGATCAGTCAGGCCAACACGATCTAGTAAATGCTGAGCGCGGTCCTTGCTCGAAGCATCCATTTTGTGATGTGCCAGTCTTGGAATCAGAACGTTTTCCAATGCGGAACAGTGAGGAAGTAGGTGATGCTCTTGAAAGATGAATCCGATGGTTTCATTCCGGTAGCGTGCAATCGCTTTGGAGGAGAGTTGAAAGGGGTTTTCTCCTTGTACTTCAATGGTTCCGGATGTAGGAGGCTCCAGAGTTCCGACAATATGTAGCAATGTGCTTTTTCCGGATCCCGAAGGACCTGTAATAGACAACGCGTCCCCAGCACTCAACTCAAGTGAAATGCCATTTAGAATGCGCAGAGGATCCGTACGGGTAGGATAATGTTTTTGCAAGTCCAAGAGACGCAGCATGATGTTACCATCAACGTTGTAAGGCACTCGATGTCATGGATTACGTATTCATCGTTCATTTTCTAGTGACAGGGTGGGATTTCTGCAATGGTTATTCGAAATTAATCCAAGTTTTACCAGTTATAGTTAACATACCGCTTCGATCAGAGGGTCGGGCATCGAGCCGTTTCTGATTTGCACAAGGTTTGACGATCCGTGTCCGGTCTAAAGAATGAGGCCAGCGGATAATTCTTGTGATAAATTAAAACGACTGAGTAGAACAAATAACTATTTTGATGGTCCACCATGTTCTCAATTCCTGGCGGACGATAGAATGAAGAGGACAGATTATTCTAAATTTCTGCGGTAGGCTTTCGACAGGGATACTATTGACGCTATGAATGACGAATCATCAACAGTCGTTCGGCGATCCTCCGTTTTGGGTTTGAGCTGGGGGCAATTGGAAGCATGGTTTAGTGATCGTGGTTTGCCTTCATTTCGTGCAGAACAGGTCCGCAGATGGTTGTTTACAAAACAGGCTTCTGCGTTTGATCAGATGACCGACTTGCCTGTTTCTCTGCGTTCTGAACTTAACCGTGAATTCTCATGTTTTTCGGGCACAGTGATCGAGCATGCTCAATCCAGAGATGATACGAGCAAGCTTTTGGTCCGATGGCCAGACAATACAAGTGTCGAGTGTGTTTTAATACGTGAAAATGGGCGCAGTACAGCCTGCATCAGTACTCAGGTTGGATGCGCAATGGGTTGCGTTTTTTGTGCAACCGGACTTGATGGTGTTGTTCGAAATCTAACTACGGCTGAAATTATCGAGCAGTTGTTGCATTTGAACCACTTACTCGGCCCATCCGGCCAAGTGGACCACATTGTAGTCATGGGTATGGGGGAACCGTTGGCCAATCTGGACTCACTTCTTCCTGCACTGAGCTCCTTGAATCAAAAAGGTGGTTGGAAAATAAGTTCGCGTCGTATCACTATTTCGACGGTTGGAATTCCCAGGAAAATTATAGAACTTGCTCACAATGGAAATCCGTATCATCTTGCGATTTCTTTGCACGCTCCAGATGATGATTTGCGAGATCAATTAGTTCCCGTCAGTCTCAAGCTGGGTGGAATCGATTCCATTTTGGAGGCAGGAGACTTCTTTTTCCAGTCGACCGGACGGCAAGTTACTTACGAGTATGTGCTTCTTGGCGAAATCAATGATCAGAGTGGTCATGCCCGAAGGCTGGTGTCACGTCTAGCCGGTAGAAAAACTCATGTGAATCTGATTCCGTACAATCCGGTTAAAGGTCTGGATTATCAGCAGCCATCCAAGCAATCAGTACTCGCATTTAGCCAGATCCTGCGCAACCATGGCATTTCTGTTACTACCCGTAAGAAAAAGGGTGTTGATATCAGTGCTGCATGCGGTCAGTTGAGAAGGACACGTAGCCGGTTGCCTGTTGTTTCCACATCAAAAAGTATCTCTAATTGAGTAATGGAAAACTTACCAGCTAGGTAACTGGTAGTCCCGTTCACATAGCCGGGTTCTTGTTTCCTTTTGGACAGAGCGTCCATTATGGACGTCACGTTCAAAGACTGGAAATCGGAACTTGTTGGATCAGGACTCACACAGGAGGCTTCGAATGTCTGTTTCATCCTCTGATAGAGAGTATGCTTCTCGAGATCCTGATGTTCGACTCATGTTGGAAGTACGGGACGGGTCGGACAAGGCATTCGAGCAGTTAATGAGTAGGTATCAGGAACGGGTGATGGCGGTGCTGTATCACTTACTGGGTGATAGACAGGTTGCAGAAGATCTGACACAAGAAGCCTTTCTGCGTGTTTATCGTGCTCGCAGGGGATATGTTCCTCGAGCGAAATTTACGACCTGGTTATATACAATTGTCAACAACCTCGGTTTCAGCGCGTTACGCAGACGCGCCCGTGGCAAAGAAGTGGCACTCGACCCCCAGGATTCGGGTGCATTTACCATGCGTTCCAAAGAACACCTTTTCAAAGCTACTTCAGGCCAGATGCCCCCTCGCCAAATTGAAAGAAAGGAACGCGCAGAAATTGTTCGGGTCGCGCTAGGTCAGTTGACGGATCAGCAGTGTCTGGCCGTTCTGCTTAGTAAATTTGAGGGGATGAGTTATATCGATATTGGTGAAGTTATGGAACTGAGTCCGGAAGCGATTAAGTCTTTGCTTTCACGTGCACGTGGAAAACTACGTGAAAAGCTAGAGCCTTACATGGATCTTGGAGCACGGCCGATGTAGCCCCTGTGGAGTGTTGAGAATCGTCGTACAAGACCGATAATGAAAACAGGGCAATCAGCGTAAGATTCTGGCCAGCAAGACACGAATGACAGATGTGAAAAAGGATTTCCTGAATGTCAAAACCGCAAGAACCATCCGCAAGACAACGTTTGTCACCTGCACAGCGATCCAACCTCGTTGCCTATCTTGACCAGGAACTGCAGCAAGAGGAAAATCAGGACCTCGAACAGGTGTTGGTTCATAGTCAAACGGCACGCAGGGATCTTGAGTTGCTTACTCGAACCTGGGAAATGCTGGATTTGCTACCACATCCCGATCTGGACACAGCATTTTCAACACAGATTCTTCATCAGGTTCAGTCGGAAGCAAAACACAGCCATACGCGTGGAGCAAAGTGGTTCGTGCTCGGAAAAACATTGGGATTTTATGTGCTCTGGGTGTTCAGTCTTGCCCTGGCTTTCACGTTGAGCTTCTGGGCGGTGTATTATTGGCCTAATCCAGACAGGAACCGTATTAACGACCTGCCGATTTATGAACGATTAAGTGTGTATCAGCAAATTGACAATCGTGATGTTCTTGAAGATTTGCAGAGACAAACCGGATTGTTCAGGGCAGACCAGAAATAAGGGTGGTGGTAACCATGTTTCCAGAACTCAGACGGTATGAAACGTCACGTGTGCTATGGCTACTCTGTGCCTTGCTGGTAGGGTCCATTGTTGGGGCACAGGAGGTGGCCAACGATTATCAACAGCAGGATCAGAATCAGACGATAGAGGTTGGATCGCGTGAGTTGAACCGCAGATTCTCTCAATTTCAGGAGCTTTCACAGTCTGACAAGGACAAATACCGGACCCTTTATAAAAGTATTCAGAGTCACCCGGATCGAGAACAGATCAAGCTCAGAATAGATCTGTTTGAACGTTTACTAAAACGATTGGGGCCCGTAGCCCGTGCGGAACTACTACGCACGGACCCTGGACAACGTATTGCCAGGCTTCGTCAGCTTCAATCCAGACCATATGAAGTCAATGTAGAAACGTACCGAGATTTTCTACTGAGTTGCATCGGAGGACGGCGCGATCTGGATCGACTGACCAAATGGTTGGAAGATCGCTATTTGTCTCATTTTTCATCCGACATTCAACACCAGTACCAGAACTGGTCCCCTTCTCGAAGGCAGCGATGTCTTTTTCAACACCTTCATCGGAAGCGTCTGCTCTCCGAACCGGAAAGTCAGGTGGAAGAATGGTCTGATCAGGAAATACAGGGATTAATTCGTGAGATGAGTAATTCGACCAAAGACCAGTTGTCTCAGCTGCCCAGGGTGACTCAGCGCAATCAACTGATGTGGCTGGTGAGGCTTTATACGGTAGGTGTTTGTTTTGAAGGAGAGAAGTATGACGAACTTTCGAGCGAAGAGTTACAGCATTTCCTGAATGTTGAACTGATTTCCAGTCCTAAGGTCTGTCAGGCACTCATGCGGCTCGATCCGTCCATGGCGAAAGATGTGATCCACCAGTTATATTACGAACTTCATCGTTCAAAGCAGAGTGAGGCCAAAGGGATTGAGGAGTGACAAAGTGCCGATGGCCTCTTCACGGTATTGAATGACTTGCATTCAGTAACAGAATAGGGCAGGCAGCGTTTCCGGAGTTCGGACGGGTGTGTATTCAGGGAGTTAACAAGTCCGCACGCAGATCATTCCCTGTTTTTTGGGGGCCGCTGCTTTTTAAATAACTCTCGATTGCTATATTGCGATACCGTTCCTGCTGGAGCGGATCTGAGGGTTTTTGACTGAGGCTCTCATTGCATCGTCCAATGAAATACCAGATTGCATGGGTCCACGGACTATCCGGGAAATGGGTGAGATGCAGTTGGAACCAAGTGTCATTAGCTACCCCATAGTTGCCCTTTTCGAAAATACAAACTCCAGTCCAATAATGGGACATTTCTTTAGCACGTTGTGCGAAGTATGCGTCGCTTCCTCTGAAATCCCCAGCAGATGTAATGGCTTGGAGGAGTTCTTGGTATTGTTTGATAGCATCCATGAATTGACCTCTGAGTTGGGACAACCGGGCGTTTCTAAGGGACCCTCCCCCAAAGGAAAATGGCTGTAGCACCAATGGTACTTCAGAATCACGGCTTGATTTTGGCGCTACGGAGGACTCAATCATTTTTGGAATGTCGATAAGGTCAATTGAGAGATTAGAAAAACGTTGGCCTGCAGCTTCAATCAGTCGATCGGGTAAGCTGAGTTGATGGTTCCCATTGACATCCGTGATACTTCCTATCTCTTCGTACAAAACGATCGGGCCACTCATGCTTGTTAATTTATCTTCCAGTATCTTCATGCGGGGGGCCCAGTATAAAGGATCAAATGCTAGCTTGATGGTTAGAGAGTCCAGTGAATCTGAAGGAATCGAGGTTCCTTCTGTTTGACGCGGGCCCCACTTGGAGGTGAAGGCGTCAGGTGTTTCTGAAAATTGCTTCAGCGAGGCGAGGTCTCTGTTTTGCAGATTAGTAACCGGTAGACCAAGAACCGGGTCAAATAAAAAGATGTCACGGTTAATTAATATGCCGAGCCATCTCAGGTCGAAGCGATCATTTTCCGGGTTCTGGCTTCCGATGAGACAGGATTCAATCTTTAGCTGACGTAATAAAAGTACAGATAAGTAAGCACGTTCGATATGGGTGCCACGTCCGAGAATCAGGATGTCTTCGGCTAACATTCGCAGCGTTAAGTCATTGGAGCTGCGGTATTGAACTAATGAAATGTGGTCAGGGTTTTCAGAGGGGATCAATTGGACGGTTCTGACTACCCAATCGAATATTGCCTTGGCCTGGGACAGTGGATCGGAGTGGCCAGCCTGGGCGTGCTTAGCGATGTCCGAGAAGAACATGGTAGCATTAAGGTGTTGGGCATCATCATGTGGTGAAAATTGATTGGCGAAAAGCTTGGGAAGATGTTGCTTCAATTCGTCAGAATGAATCGAACGGTTTAGAATTTCCTGGGAGGAATCACTGAGCTGAATGTCATTAGCGACACCCGTTTGCCTTAACCACTGATTCAACAAACTGCGCACACGTTGAAAACGTTTGAAGTCGGGATCGTTTAGGGTTGTCTTCTCCGTGGTTAACAGTTGCAACGCATTTCTCACTAAGGCGTTGGATTTGGCTTGTTTTTCCGAGTCACTCATGGCCGACCGTGGGCGATTTTGTGTGACGCTTTCTTGGTTACAGCCACTGAGCGCCAATAAACTGCCCGCGATGACGAATTTGTACATGAAGACAACCAGAGCTGAGTCATGGGAAAAGGAGATTCTATTGAATATGGAGAATCCTGTCACGGCGTCAAGGCCTCACGAATTCTTGTACATTGCGAGATCAAACCCTCAAGTTCTTCCAGTGGGAGCATCGTTGTTGCGTCACTGAGAGCCTTCTCTGGTTCCGGATGGGTTTCGATGAACAGTCCATCACAGCCACAGGCTACCGCAGCTTTGGCCAGCGGATGTGCCATCTCTCGCTGACCGCCGCTTCGATGGCCTTCAGCGGCGGGTAATTGAACGCTATGGGTAGCATCGTAAACAACCGGACAACCGAGTTGCTGCATTTCAGGAATGGCACGCATGTCATTGACCAGACGACCATATCCAAAACAGCTTCCCCGTTCGGTAAGTAAGACAGACGAATTACCAGTTTCTTCACACTTTCCAATGACATGTTTCATGTCCCAAGGAGCTGCAAATTGTGGTTTTTTTACACAGATGGGTTTTCCCGTTTTTGCGGCTTCCTGAATAAGGTTGGTTTGCCTTGCAAGGAAGGCGGGTATTTGAATGAGATCACAGATCTCAGCTACTGGTTTAGCTTGCGCATGTTCATGGATGTCCGTAGTCAAAGGTAACTCAGTTTCGACGGACACTTTTTCCAGAATCCGCAGCCCCTGATCTAAACCAGGTCCGCGGTATGACTGGACACTGGTTCGGTTGGCTTTATCAAAAGACGCCTTAAAAATCACAGGAACAGACAGTCGTCTGGAAAGTTCTGCAAGATGCTCTGCAATTTGCCGCGTCTGATCAAGGGATTCGATCACGCAGGGGCCGGCAATCAAAAAAAGTTTTTCACCATTGCCGCAGACGTGCGGTCCTATTTGTACAGGGTTGTAAGGCATTCAGATATCTCAGGTGTAGGGGGACAGATTTGTTTTTTAACGTGTCCTGTTTAAAGCGTGGTTGCCACGAATCAGTTTGGTCAGTTAATCGCTACAACGGTTGAAATTAATGCGATTATCGACGGTTCGAATACAGATTGCAGGAGCAGTTATAAACGGTGGACCTTACGGATGTAAAGCGGCAAACAATGCACGATAATAATGCATGACCCGTACCGGATCCGAGGAGGCGGGACACTCCGCTAAACAGTAACCGTCATAGTTGTTTTGAACGAGCAGATCAAACAGTTGTTGATAGGGATATTGTGGATCAAAGAGATCGTGCGTGTGAACCATACCTATCTTTTTCGATACTTTTTGAAAATTGCTTTCAAGTCCTTTGTCGACGAGATCCGTCGGATTGCAATTCCAGCATACGACTGCTTCCGGGTGGTCAGCGATCTCCATAATGGTTTGAATGTGGGAAAGTTGACTTGTGGTACGGCCATGAACTTCGAGTCGAATGGCGACTCCATATCCCGATGCAAATTGTGCACATTCGTTCAAAGCCATTCCGATCTGTTCGAGAGTTTTGTCTATTGGCACGTTCGGTGAGATGCCGTTGGGACGCACCTTGATACCCGTGGCTCCCACGTCATGGGCAAGCGAGGCGTACTGTTTAGCCCCTGCAATGTTGTTTTGTAAAATTTGTTTGTCAGGTGAATGAAATTCAAAGGCAGTTCCCAAGCCAACCAACTCAACGGGTGAGTCCATAAATTGTTTCTTAATTTCGCTCCGTGCAGAATTACTTAAATCAGATTCTACCCCATGGGCATGAGTGGAGCGTAGTTCAACACCCTGAAAACCTGTATGGGTGCAGTTTTCAATTAACGTGGCAACGTCCCAGTCTTTACCGAGTAAGTAAGTGACTAATCCTAGTTGCATCGAGTTGCTCCCATGATGTCGTGATTCGAGTGTTATCAAAAACAGAACTAGAGCGATTGAAACGAACCATACAATTGTGTAGGCGAGATTGTGTGCAGCATAAAACTTTCAAACAGTTCTTACAAGTTAGCGAGATAGTAAATCGATGAATTGGAATGCAATGCGCAGATAGAATTTCATTTTTAGGATTGCGATAAATTAAGTGCATGTGATTGTTTGACGAGCACTTCAAGAAGTTAACGGGCAGGTGTCAGTGGGATCACAAAAGAACTATGAATTTTTTCTGTTGACTTAATTTCATGAGAGGTTAAGGTCTTGAAGTCGTGTCTACGCGACGCGCGTTTTCTGATGAGACGTTTTCGTCTTTTGGCTGATCCGAGCGAAGTGGCATTCATTCGTTTGTCTCATGTGATGTTGTTGTTCACGGTTGCTTTCGAATTCAAACAAGAACTATGGAAGAATAAGAAGACGTCCGAATTTTTCAGGAAGCCCTTCTTGTTTTTGGTGGTTCGGTCGCTCGAGGGTATATAGACGCGGGGTCTTGTTTACGGACGTGCAGCAAGCTGGTTAGTTAGTAAGAAATAGTCTCTCGGTATGTGTGACCGGGACGAGGCCAACCTTGGAGGGCCGGTTGCTCACACTGGATGCCCAAGAGCCGATGGGGCGATGCGAATACGTGGTCGCTTCTCGCTGCTTGCACTGCCGAGAGTTTTCATTCTGCTGTTCTGAAAAAGCCCTTCTTTTTGATGATTCCGGTTGTGTGGGGAGAATCTTTGAGGGTACGACTTCTCTATGTTTTTCTAAACAGTTTCCCTACGATGCGCTTTTTGAGTTAATGTCAGAGCTGTTGTGACACCAGATTGTTGGCGAATAGCAATTGCCACGTGCATTCATGCGGAGAATACGAATGGTTGGCGTAGATAGCAAACGCCGAAATGGTCGTGTGCTTCCGGCATTGATTGGTGTTGTTCTAATAGTCGGTCTGTTTTGGTATCTCGTACGACCGATGTCGGACCGTCGTTTCGGTGAAGTTCCGGCGATTGATACGGTGGATGCTGGACCCAAGGAATTTGAAAAACAGGAGTCTTTCGTTCCGCCGATCAAACCAGAAGAATCGGCTATGGATTCCGAATGGAAAATCACAGAAAACCGTGGTGACTTGAGAGAACCTGAAATCCAGTCAAATAAAAGTAACACGTCAGTAGTTATCGAACAGGTTGACGGTCTGACGGGCTCTGATTTGTCGACTTCAGGTACGGCTACTGCGTTGGATGACAAGGACTTTTCATCGGTTCTCAATCGTGTACAAGTGCTCTTGGATTCAGACAACCAGAAGGCTGCCCACGAACTACTTTCGGATTATTATCGCTATATGCCTCTCAGTCAGAAGCAGAGAATGGAAGTAGCGAGATATCTTGATCCATTAGCAGAAAAATCGTTTTTTGATCCGACAGGCTTACTGCTTTTTCCTCGCCAGACTATACAGTCGGGCGATACGTTGTCAGGGATTGCTCACAAATTGGGAGTCACTTCTCAGTATCTGCAGTTACTCAATGCGATTCGCGATCCCAGGAGGATTCGGCCTGGGCAGGAGATCAAAGTGGTGAGAGGGGCGTTTGATGCAGTGGTCCATTTAAGTGTTTTTGAGTTGACTGTGTACCATGGCGATCTGTGGGTGCGGTCCTATCGAATAGGTTCTGGTCAAAATGACAGTACGCCGAGAGGGGACTTTGTTGTAAAGGATAAGATGGAGAATCCATCGTATGATGGAGCAGAAGGGAGTTATGCTTCAGATGATCCGAAAAACCCAGTCGGAGAACACTGGATAGATCTTGGTGACGGATACGGGATTCATGGAACCATTGAACCACAAAGTATCGGTACCCAGTCTTCACGCGGTTGTATTCGAATGCTTCCTGATGATGTTCAGGAAGTCTTCACGTTACTTACGGTAGGATCTCAGGTTCAGGTCCTTCCATGAGAAACAGTTAATTGGAAATGACCAGTCGTTCTTTCAACCAATCCATGTCTCACCTCGGGAATTTCAGTAAACCGAAATGGACGGTTTTTGCGAGTGTTGTCTGTGTTGTGTTTACACGTCAGGAATCCTGTGTTGTCATGGAATGAAAACGACATGATAAAGATTGGAAAGAGCGCCGGATTTGCTACCGGTTATGGTGTCCATGGTTGAAGCGATGAGCTGGACTCGTTTGTTTAATGGTGAGTGTGATTACTGGTATTATGTAGGAAAATTTCTTGGTTGTGTAGTATCCAGAAACCGGTAGTTGCTACGATATGCACAGGCTTCTAACAATCTCTATTTTTGAGATCGTTACAAACGGTTTACCAGATCTGAACAAAGATGATGGCTGATGTCTCTCAAACTCGATTATTGCGATTATCTCGCCATGCCATGGCGTGCCGATTCGAAGTACTTTCACCTCCGGAAACGATTACGGACTTACAAACAGCATACGAAGCGTTAGATGTGGTCGACGATGTCGAAGACATGTTGTCTGTATATCGTGAAGACAGTGCCTTAAGTCGATTGAATCGTCAGGCTTCAAAAGGCCCAACCCGGGTTGTTTCGGATTTGTTCGCTCTTTTGCAAGAAGCGCACCGTTTGTGGAAGGAAACAGATGGATGCTTTGATATTACGATAGGACCACTTATTGCCTGTTGGGGTTTTTCCCACAGAGAGGGCAGGATTCCCTCCCTTTCTGAATTGAAACGGGCGCAGAACAAGATTGGAACGCAATTTCTGGAGTTAAATACAGCTGATTTGAGCGTGTCCTTCACAAGAGATGAAATGTCGCTTAACCTGGGGGCAATAGGTAAAGGTTATGCACTGGACTGTGCCAAGCGAAAGCTATGTGATTCCGGTATCGACACCTCCATTATCCACGGTGGTTACAGTAGTATTCTCGCATGGGGGAAAGAGCCACATCAGAACGGCTGGAGTGTAGGCATTCGCCACCCCTTAATCCCGGGAAAACGACTTGCAAAAGTCGAGCTTCTCAATCAAGGATTGTCTACATCGGGCTCTGGTGAACAGTTTTTTCGCGCACAAGGAAAACGGTTCTGTCATCTGCTCGATCCCCGTTCAGGGTTTCCTGTAGAGGGGATGTTGAGCGTGACTGCGATTGCTCCTTCGGCAGCGGAGGCGGATGCTTTGTCTACAGCTTTTTTTAATTTGGGGGTCGAAAAGGTGGCAAGATATTGCGACAATCACCCGGAGGTTGCGGCGGTGGTCATTCCACATCCTGTTGGTGGCGGAAATCTTCGTGTAGTTCCATTAGGTAGCGCACTTCGAGGTTTTGAAATGGAGGAGCATCAGGGCGTCGAAGTAATTGAAACACCATTGCGTATCTGAACAATGGTCAGCAAGGTGGTTTATGGAGTCACATCACATACCGGAGAAGGTTCAGTGAAGGATTCGATTGTCTGTTGTCCTCTGGTGGCAAAAATTTTTCTTGTTTTTCTGCGCATTACTATAGGCTGGCATCTGCTCTACGAAGGGATATATAAATTTGAATCCCAGGGGACAGAAGAGGCGTGGTCTGCGGAAGGGTACTTACGTAATGCGACGGGGCCGTTCAAGGACCGCTTTAAGAAACTGGTGGGTGTGGAATTGGCGGTAATGGACCAACAGTCGTTGGAATCCGAGTGGCGTTCCTATGTTGATCAAGCGTACTCGTTTTATGGTATGACTGCGGAACAACGCGAACAGGCAGAGGAAGCTTTGAACCTATTGAAAGCACAAACGGAAGCAGAAGTATTCGAGGAACCTGAAACTGCTGGCATGATGGATCAGCATCGCACGGACATAGTGAAAAAACAGGAGGAGGCATTTCTCAGTACCTCGGAACAGACGAGACTGGTTAGAGACAAAGGACAGTTGTCCAGCCAGTTGTACGAGCGTACCCAGGTACTGAAAGAGCAGATCTATGAGCTATTAAGTCCCGAACAACAACAAAAAGGAAAAAAAGTACCGGTCACCTCTGACGATAGCATGATCGGTCAGATAAACACGCTGGTGATTTGGGGATTGATCGGTGGAGGTGCTTGTCTGCTTGTTGGATTGTTCAGCCGGCTAGCGGCTCTTGGAAGTGCAAGCCTGTTGCTCCTTTTTTATATCGCGATGCCTCCCTTTCCGGGGTTGCCTGCTATGGCTCAGGGTGCGGGGCATTACCTTTATGTGAACAATAATCTGATCGAAGCAATTGCTCTCCTGGTTTTGGCAACGACTGGCTGTGGCAGGTGGTGCGGGCTGGATGCGATTATCCGTTCCACGATTACAGGTCCTTTGTTTGGATTGGGTAGAAATCAGGAAGAACCAGAATAGAGGGCGAATAGACTGATTGACGAAGTTAGATCCCGTATTTGAAAAACGCAAAAAAGTTTTTTAGGATCAGAATCGTCGCAAAATTTTAGCTGAGGGAAACACCATGCAACTTTCACAAGAAGAAAAACAGGTTGGACGTGAAAATTTCTACAACGCGGTAGGTGCTACACGTCGCGATTTTCTGCACGCGTCCATGGCCGCCGTTCCGGCAGGTGCTGCCTATACGGCGTACTCATCGCAAAAGTATTTTAATTATGGCTCTCTTCAGGGTGGTCCGGTTCGAGCCGCATTGATTGGTTCTGGAGATGAAGGCAACATTCTTCTGACGCAGTCGAACCCGGACTATATGCAGTTTGTTGCATACAGTGATATTCGGCCGTCTCAAATAAAGAGAACGCGTGATGGTGACCCCAACAGTCGTCACCGTGTTGGATTTTTGCGTAAGTATGAAATGACGCAGCAACAGTTCGAAAAAGAAATACAGTTTGAAGCGGATTATAAAAAGTTGTTGGAAAATCCAGATATTGAGGTAGTGGTAATCGCATTGCCATTACATCTGCACTATCAAGCGGTTATGGATGCGCTGGATGCCGGTAAGCACGTGCTGTGTGAAAAGTTAATGGCGCATAATGTTACGCAGTGTAAGGAGATGGCTAGAAAGGCGGAAGAGAAAGGACTGTTTCTGGCGATCGGACATCAGCGACACTACAGTGTTTTGTATGACAATGCGGTATCCATCATCGAAAACGATTTATTGGGAGATATTCAGCATATACGCGCACGATGGCATCGTAACAATAGCTGGCCCAGATTGGATGATGGAAAGAATCCGATTGTTGATGAAGAGGGTGCTCCCGTTCTCTATGACAGCTGGAGTAAGGCAATACCTCAAATTGATCGAGAAATCGATTTTGACGCTTATGGTTACCAAAGCCTAAAAGAACTTGTTCGCTGGCGTTTATATGATCGAACTGGGGGTGGTTTGATGGCCGAGCTTGGAAGCCATCAACTGGACGCATGCAGTATATTTCTTGGAAAAGTCAGGCCCATCGCAGTGAGTGGAACCGGTGGTAAGTATTTTTATGAGGATGACCGAGAAGTGGAAGACCATGTATATGTCACTTTGGAGTTTCCAGGTTATGATCATCCGCAAGGCAAGAAGGTGGGCGGTAACGAGAAGGATATTGTGGTAGTAACCTATTCGTCCATTAACACGAATTCTCTGGATGGTTACGGGGAACAGGTGATTGGAACGCGCGGGTCGATGTTTGTGGAAAAAGAACAGGAAGTGATGTTATATGCCGAACGTGCTCCAGGAAGACGAAATCAACCACGTGAAACGGAAGTAACCGTAGCTGCTTCAGGAAAGGGGCAACCCGTTTTAGAAACGGCTGAAAGTCCGGGATCGGGACCTGCTGCTGCTGGCTTGGCAAAAGCGACGCTTAGTGAAGAAGTCAGTCGTGGATACCGTGAAGAGATGGAACATCTGGCCTGGTGTATCCGTAATCTCGATTCAACAGATAGTCGTGCCAGACAGGAATTACGATGTCGTCCTGAAGTTGCGCTTGCAGATGCGGTTTACGCTCTTACCGCTAATATCGCAATACGGCAGGCACGGCGAATTGAATTTAAGCCAGAGTGGTTTGATACACAAGATCCGGCCGCTCCTGAAACGGACCCGGAATTACGCGTTACACAAGCGTGAGGCTGGACAGTAGCTGGTGTGGGTAACGCATGTCAGAGAACAGGGACGCTTAGGGGGATCAATAAAATCGCCTTGTCCATTCTCCGAATAGAAGTAAATCCCACCACTCAGATCTCTTCTACTGGTTATCGGAGTCCTCGGAGCACTGGCTAAAGATTCCTATTGGTCAGAAGGAAAATACATGGCGTTTCCTTCATCATACAATCGAAAACTGAGAAAGCCGAACCAGTGATGATCACGGTCCGGCTTTCTTGTAATACGGATCTTGAAAGTATAATCAGGCTTCAAGTTTCCATGGTTTACGTGGTTCTCGGAACAAGTGCATATTGGCACGCGTATCTGGGGTGCCGTCAGAGTGGACACAGATTTCTGCGCTGTTGTCCCAGTGGATCGTTCGCCCGACTTTGTAAGCAATATTGCCAAGATGACACGTAACAGTAGCACGATGTGCGATCTCAATATCGCTCACGGGTGTTTCACGACTCTTGACGCAATCCAGGAAGTTAACCACATGAGGAAAGTGTTGGTCACTGCTTCCACTTTGATGGGCTTCGGTTCTTGGATCTTCTTTACTTCCTTCGGGAGCAATCGTCCAGCCACCTCGATCGAGTGTCAGAATGCCATCGGTACCTTCAAACTGCATTCCATGCCCTTTGCCATGAAACCCTCCTCCCTGACAAGAACGACGAATACTGTAAATATGTACAAAGTCGCCATAGTCATACATGATTTCCAAGGTATCGGGTGTGTCCGTATTATCCTGCAGGACATAACGTCCACCAGCAGCTTGAACCGATTTTGGAGCGTCGTGTCCCGTTGCCCATAAGATAAGGTCGTTGAGATGGACTCCCCAGTCATTGCAAAGGCCGTTTCCGTAATCGAAAAACCATCGGAATTGATAATGAAAACGGTTCTTATTAAACGGACGTTTGGGGGCCGGGCCCAGCCACATATCGTAATCAACGCCCGCCGGCACCGATGAGTCCTCTGGGTTTCCAAGCCCGTCCGGTGATACATTTGAAGTGATCCAGGTGCGACAGACATGGACCTTACCCAGCGCACCTGTACGTACCTGCTCAACGGCAGATTGAAAATGTGTTCCACTACGCTGCTGAGTTCCAATCTGCATCACACGTTTGTGATTTCGAGTCGCACGAATCATGGCTTTGCCTTCTTCGATGTTGTGCGAAACAGGTTTTTCACAGTAAACGTCTTTACCGGATGCACAAGCAGCTGTCGCAACATACGCGTGCCAATGATCCGGAGTACCTACGATGACAGAATCGATGTCTTTGCGCTCCAGGATATTGCGGAAATCCTTTGTAGTATGAATGTTTTCCAAAGGAGAATCGGTTGCTTTCCGTGCTTGCTCGACATCAGAGAGTGCGTTTTGAAGGCGATTGTCATCCACGTCACAAACCGCTGCAATCTTTACGGAAGGGACACGAATGAAGTCCCGAAGATTGGCACGACCCATTCCGCCACAACCAACAAGTGCCACAACAATATCGTCGTTGGCGGATCGTGCTGTTTTAGGATTGAGTAGTGAGCTGGCTGTAAAGCCTGCGGCCAATCCGCCTGCGGTAGTTCCTGAATCAGTGATAAAGTTTCTACGGCTGATCCTATTGGAATGATCGTTCATGAATCAAAACTCCTGTGACGATAAAAGGCAAGACGATGTAAGGATATAAAACTAACTGCACAGCGGTTCGAGTAAACGAGGGATCTTTGTGGTCGTCTGGGGCCAGAAAGACTCCTGTGTCGCGTCATTGACGGAATCGAAACTTATCAAGTGGGATCAGATTTCCGACTGCTTGTCCAGGCTGTTCTCCCAACCAAGGGAACGTATAGGCAACCATTTGTCCGGATCTTACTTCTGTAAGATAGAGACATGTCAGTGCACGTGGCTCGCTGCGAATGGTAACACGTCCGGTCACCATCATATACCTTGCCTGCGTAGGGGGGACACCAAAGTCCTGAGAAATAGGACGACGATAAAGTTGACCAAATTTTCCAGTTTGACGATTGATAATCGTACACAGCAAAAGACCATTCTGGTGGTCAAGCATATACACTGCTTCATGCTCACCATCTACAAATCCAGTGGCGATTAGAAAATCTTCATGTCGATCGGTTGCCGTAGCCCAACTGTATTGAGGTGGCCAAAAGACTCCAATGGCAGCTCCGGCGAATATGCCAAAGGCAAGCCAGGTCCAACGTGCTTTCACGACTTTTTGAGCCATCGTCTGTATCTCCTTTTAAATAATCTCCTGCTTCCCAGTCACGAGATATTTCGCGTGAGAAGTATTGCATAGTTTGTGAAGTTCCATTTCGTCAGATAGCTTCCACCTCTTCCCAATGAAGTGTTTTAGAACTTTTTTCAATCGCTTCGAGAACGGCTTGGTTTTCTGCCCCTTCTCTAAATCCAGGACAGGGGTCTGTGGAATTTCCAATCGCATCGCAAAGGTCTGCTATCTGATGAACATGGGTATGCTCCCACCCCAGAACGTGTCCTGGTGGCCACCACGCGCCAACATAGGGATGTTCAGGTTGCGTGACCAGGATGGTTTTAAACCCTTCTTCAAAGGAATCGTCGTTCCTGCTTAGGTACTGTAGCTCATTGATTCGTTCTAAATTAAAGGTCAGCGATCCCTTCGATCCGTTGATTTCAAAACAATTATAATTTTTTCGTCCGGTAGCAAAACGTGTCGACTCAAATGTACCCAGTGCACCATTTTTGAATTTTGCCAACGCGATAAAAGCATCATCAACGGTGACATCGACATCGTCGGTGCCAGAGGCGGCACCCAATCCTCCAGTGGTTTCTTCGAGGTTCTTTCGCTGTTTAATAAAGGTTTGTGTGGTTGCACTGATGGCCTCAATACCTCCCACAAGGTAATAAGCAAGATCTATGATGTGGGCTCCCAGATCACCGATTGCGCCGGTGCCGGCAACTTTAGAATCCAGTCTCCATACCAACGGAAACGAAGGATCCGTAATCCAGTCCTGCAGATAGACGGCCCGCATGTGGTAGATTTCACCAATTTTACCTTGATTGATCAGTTGTTTTGCCAGTGCCACTGCAGGTACACGCCTGTAATTGAAAGCGACCATGTGACGCACGTTGTGTTCCGTAACAGCGGCCAGCATTTCTTTGGCTTCGGCAAGGCTCATGGCCATAGGTTTTTCGCAGAACACATGCTTCCCATTACGGGCAGCAGCGATCGCAATAGGGGCATGTGTATTGTTGGGTGTAGAAATATCGATCAGATCAATATCATCTCGTTGTACAAGTTCTTCCCAACTGTTGGTCGTCGTTTCCCAACCGTATTGTTGAGCGGCATTGCTTAACGCCTCTTCATTGCGGCCACAAAGGGCTTTCATTACGGGGGTGGCTGACAGGTCGGGGAAGAAAATAGGGGCTTTGACATATCCATCGCTATGCGCTTTACCCATAAATGCGTAACCAACCATTCCTACGTTCAGCTGCTGTTTCGCCACGAATTAACTCCTTTTGTTCGGATAAACGCCAGCACTTTTGCGGATGCACTTTTTTCGAAGAGATCCTTGATCGACAAACTTTCTGCGATCTGAAAAATTCAGCGGGTAGCACAAACCATTTAGCAAATACGCAAAACCACGGTTGTTATACCAGATATAGGCACAGGTTCCATGTGTTTTCAGGCTTTGGAAATCATCTCTATCTGACACAAATTCATTAGAGCATGAGGTGCAAAATGATCACCGGCCAGACACACAGATATAAGGATATTTGCATGCGGATGTGATTTGGGAAAACCAGGATCGAACGGCTCAAGAATCGTCATTTTTCTTAGGAGCAATCCGAGCACGCTCGATTTTGGAGAGTGATTTTTGGGGGGCTTCCTGAGGAGCTTCCTGCGCGGCTGGCTGAGACTCGGTTTGTCCGGAATCGGTTTTAGCTGCGAGCCGAGCACGTTCGATTTTGGAGAGTGATTTTTGGGGGGCTTCCTGAGGAGCTTCCTGCGCGGCGGGCTGAGACTCGGTTTGTCCGGAATCGGTTTTAGCTTTAGCAAGTCGAGCACGCTCGATTTTGGATAATTTTTTACCTTCCGGAGCGGAAGGTGATTTTTGGGGAGGAGATTCGCTTGGACTGGACTCGTTCTGTTGAGCAGCTTTCAATCTCGCACGTTCGATCTTAGATAGGGAACTGGTGGAAGCAGCTTTGGCTTTTGCGGAACCCTCATCGGATGATTGGTCCGTTGTTTTCTGGGAGGCCATTCTAGCGCGCGCTGCTTTTGAGAGTGGCTTGTCTTCTGCTGCAGCACTTCCCTGTCGGGCACGTTGTGCTTTGGATCCAGTTTCCGTATCGGTTTTCGCTGATCCGGCCGCCCGAGCACGTTCGAGAGGACTTTTCCCTGTTGCTTTCGCTGGTACTGATTTGGCTTTTGCGGGGGCAGCCTTCGCTTTTGTTGACGCCGCTTTCGATTCCGGCTTGGGGACGCTCGTCAGGAATTCCAGTGCGATGTCGAACCAGCCAATATTGTTGGTTTCCGCAAATTCCACTAGCGCCTTGCCATTCATATTGACCGTTTTGATGACGCCTACCTGTTCCCCAAACCGGGCCAGTTCAGGTTGGTTGGTGTCTACCACAACATAGCTGCCAGTATGTTCCTTTTTGAGGACTTCGATCTGTTCGAAGCTCATACGTTTTCCCTTTCCAGAACCTTTTTCTAAGCGGTGCTTCCTGAAGCTGTATGATGCCGATGGCAGGTCATTATAAATAACAGCAGATAAAACGCACATCCCTTAAGCAGGGCGCTCATTTACTACACTTCGGGATAGCGACTCTTTTTGTACAACTCAACGTCGAGTTAGATTAAAATCGCCATTTTGCAGAAAGCATTCTCGAGGAAAACGATGTTGAAATCAAGATAACTGAGGATGATGGCAAGGAATTGTTTTTGTCGGGATGTATACTGTTCGCAGGATTATTATAGAGATGGAAAGTGTATCTATGTCAGATTGGAAGGACGGCGATTGTGAATTTATCGGGTGGTGTGGAGCCGGGGCAGGACATTGCTGCAAGCAGGGATACTTTAACTTGACCAGGTGTGTCTGAACTTTCATCTGAACCGAACGGGAGTGCTTCTTCAGGTTTCTGACGAGTTGTCGGCACGTTTAAGTTAACTCGTTCGAAATCTCAGATTCTTTCCGGCAAACAAATTCTGGAGGTCGATGAGGATGCTTTCGCTTGACACCTGACAGGGACATTGTTTCAAATATTGTTGTATGCGTAAAAGAAAGGTGTTCTGTTGTGTACTGAGAAATCGGTATGTGATCAGAATCACTCCAATCTTCGGGAGCTAGTTTGTGTTTCAAGTCTTTGTGTTATTAACCTCCCTGGTTACCGTCGAATCGGCAAGTTTGCGTTTGGATAACCAGGCGAATGAAGTCGCGGTAATGATTGACGTTTTTGCAGAGAAACACTGGTTGTCTGTGAACGTCACCCCTACCGAAACAGTCGATGATGCCGGTTTTCTGAGACGCGTAACATTGGATCTGGCAGGGCGGGTACCCACCTACGTTGAGGCACGTGCTTTTGCTGATCAATCAGATCCAAACCGTCGCACCAACGTGATCAACCAACTGATAGACAGTCTGGAATGGGCTCTTCATTTTGGAAATGTTTTTGATCAGATTATTCAGGGAAAACATGCCGGCGACGGTGCTTTTGTTGAGTATCTACGACGTTCCTTTCAAGAAGGGAAAAGGTGGGACAATCTGTTTCGAGAACTTCTCGTGGGGCCATGGACTACCGATGAACAGAAGTCAGCGAAGCTGTTTTTGAAAAAACGAGTACAGCAGATAGATGAATTGACCAATGACACTTCACGTGTTTTTTTTGGAGTCGATATCAGTTGTGCAAAGTGTCATGATCATCCTCTTGTATTTGACTGGACACAGGATCATTACTACGGTTTGGCTTCTTTTTTTAAACGCACATATGAATTTGGAGACAACAAAGAAATTATTGGAGAAAAAGATGATGGAGAAGTAACTTTTGTCGACGTGGACGGAGAGAGTCACACTGCTCAGTTGATGTTTCTTTCCGGAACCGTTGTCACAGAGCCATTAGCGGATACGAAATTTAAAATGATTCGCGAACATGCACTCAATCAGGGAAACTATATGCCGCCCGATTTTCGGGCACGCGAACAGTTGGTGGAGGCCGGATTACGTGATAGTAGGTTTTTCAGTCGGGCCATTGTCAATCGAATCTGGGCCTATCTTTTGGGACAGGGATTAGTCCATCCAGTGGAACAGATGCATTCAGAAAATCCTTCTTCGATCCCGGGCTTACTGGAGTGGTTGGCCGAAGATCTTGTGCAGAGCGAGTATGATTTACGGCGCCTGGTCAAGGGGATTGTATCCAGTCGAGTCTATCAGAAGGCCAGTGTCTGGCGGAGTAGTGATAGAAAGCCCGCCCTTGAACATTTTGCAGTAGCCCCGCTTCGTCCGTTAAGTCGCAAGCAGTTTGCATTATCAATGGTGCTGGCAGCCGGTACCACGTCACACGATCAGGCAAAACGAAGCGGTGAGGTAGATACGAGTTATCGCCAAATGGAAGAGAGGTCCCAGTCATTAGTCGGTGCACTCGATGATCGATCGGACCGGTTTCAGTCCAGCACAGGAGAGGCTTTATTCATGTCGAATAACGACAAGATTCAGTCCCTGGTTCGGAATAGTAAGGACAATCTTGTGTCACGGCTAACCGCTATTGAAAGTAAACATGAAATGATAGAAATGTTATTTTGGACTGTTTTGTGCCGTGCACCTAAAGAAGAGGAGACGGAGCACCTGTTGGCCTGGTTCAAGCAGAATGAAGACAATCCTGTGCGAGCGTGTGAAAATCTTGTTTGGGCGATCATTTCTTCAGCGGAGTTTCGATTCAATCATTAATTGAGGACCAAGACGCAACGCGTTGCAGGACCGCAATGGATAGATCGGGATTTTATACAAATAACGGGTTCACGGATTTGGGAGAGAAGTGATGAGTCAGCTTTTTTGTGGTTCGAATGATCATGGTCACAATCGTCGGCTTTTTTTGCAGGGTGGGATGGCAAGTGCCCTCGGCGTAAGCCTTGGTGGAATGCATGCATCCTATGATCCGCTGTGGGCAGAAGAGCTTCGCAAACAGCAAAAGCATGTTTTGTTACTTTGGCTGGCAGGTGGTTCAAGTCAGATGGAGACATGGGATCCCAAACCAGGCAGACCTACGGGAGGTCCGTTTAAGAGTATTCCTACAGCCGCTACCGGTGTTCACATTTGTGAGTTATTGCCGAAGATGGCCAAATTGATGAATCGTGTTGCCGTGGTACGTTCGTTAGATACCAGGGTTGGTGATCATGGTGGAGCAACCAAGCTGGTTGAAACCGGACGTGGTCGTGAGCCGGGAGTTGATTATCCGGAACTGGGTACTGTTATTGGTAAGGAACTCGCACAACGTGAAAGTAAAGTTCCAGATTATGTTTCCCTGTATCTGGCTACGGAAGGGCATCGTCGTCCGAACCCCGGTTTTCTAGGTGGGCGATACGCAGCGTTGCACCTGAACAAGTCTTTAAAACCTGAAAATATAGAATTGCCGACGGGTTTGACCGAAGTGGAGCATTCCGAACGCGAGGCGTTAAGGCGTTTTCTCAGCGATCGTTTTGATTCAATTAGAAAAGCTTCCAAGGTGAAAGGTTATAACAGCAGCTATGCACGTGTACAGGGACTCATGGATAGCTCGTCGCTGTTTGATCTTGAACGGGAACCTAGGAAACAACGAGATCGATATGGGATGACAGACTTTGGGCAACATGCATTGATCGCCCGTCGTTTGATTGAAGCAGGTGTCCCTATGGTCAAGGTAGCCCGTGCCTGGTGGGACAGCCATGCGGATAATTTTGAGAGCCACCGAGAGCTGGTTTCTGAGCTCGATCACGTAATGAGTACCCTGCTTCTTGATCTTGAAGAGCGAGGTCTGTTGGAGAACACTCTGGTTATCACATTAAGTGAATTTGGAAGAACACCCAATATCAATAAAGACGTTGGGCGGGATCACTTTGCTTCGGCTTGGTCGTGTTCTTTTACCGGATGTGGTATTCAAGGGGGAACGCTGCATGGCAAGACAGATGAAGATGGCAGAACGGTTGCGGATGGCAAAGTTGGTGCAGGAGAGGTTCTCGCGACCATCTATCAAGCGGTTGGTATAGACCCTGAGAAGAAATACCATATTGGTCCTCGTCCGGTTCCGTTGGCACCCGAACATGTGGTTCCTATCCATACGGTTTTAGCCTAGACATAGACAGAATCGGGATCACAGGGACGAAGAAAAGATGGGTGTTTTTCATAAATCTGTCCGTCCATGGACAGGTGGCAGTAAAAGGTTCGTCTGTTTCCATCATAAAGTGATCGTACGAATGAAAAGGGTATAAAGGATTTCCATCCCGTTTGAATCAAGGCTTAGATGCATGAGAGAATTGAATCCTGAGAAAGTAAAGTCGCAGTCTACCTACAAGACAGATGGCAAGTTCTACGCTCTTTGCGTAAATGAATCAAAGCGTCTTCTGTATGCAGGTAGTTCTGATTATTCCGTGCATGTACTGGATTCCTCTGGTGATCAAAAGGAAGTATTGGATCGATGGAAGAAGCATGAAAATTATGTGACCGCTTTAACTTACGTATCAAGTGAGGGTAAACAGCACGTCGTTTCGGGCAGTTACGATCATCAATTGATTTGGTGGGACGCAGATACCGGTGCGGCTCAGCATTGTATCGAAGCGCATCTTGGTTGGGTGCGTGATCTTACCTATATCCCTGCCAGCCATCAAATTGTGTCTTCCGGAGACGACATGGTGGTACGATTGTGGGATGCTTCGACTGGACAACCGATACGTGATATGAAAGGGCATGAAACACGTACACCGCAAAACCATGTCACGGCTCTTTACGTGGTTGCGGTGAGCACTGATGGCCAGTTTATTGCTTCCGGTGACAGAATCGGTGAAGTCCGAATCTGGGAAACTGCAACCGGCAATTTGGTTCAGCAATTCCAGGTTCCAGTGTTGTACACGTATGATCCTCGTCAGCGAAAACGTTCTATAGGTGGTATCCGATCCCTGGCATTTTCTCCAGACAACAGACAAATTGCCGTTGGAGGAATTGGTCAGGTTCAGAATGTAGATGGTCTGGCTGGAGCTGCCACCGTGGAAGTATGGGACTGGAACGAGCCGAAGCAGCTTTTTGTAGCTGAAGCGGAAGGTCACAAGGGGATTGTAAACCACTTACATTTTCATACTCAATCAGGGTGGTTGATTGGTGCCGGAGGGGGATCCGATGGTAGTTTTATTGCTTTCTGGAAACCATCAGACCCTAAAGAAATGTCCGAATGTGAAGATTCAGAAAAGACTCCGGCCATTCAGACTTATCGGGTTAAGAGCGAAGGTCATATTCACCGTTTTTGCATCAATTCGGCTGGGGATCGGTTGTTTGCTGCAGGGCATGGCAAAATGGAGATCTGGAGTTTGCCCGTTGAATAGCATTTGAGAGATGTCTCGCTCTCGGGTTGAAACGGGCGGAACTTCTGTTGTGATGACAAGGTGAATACTAGAACGGAAAAGTTTCATCCATCGGTGAGGATGCTAGTTCCACCAGAAAACTGCCTAGCCGTTTGACCAAGATGTCCATCAACTGAGATCCCTTTTCCGAGGTTGCTGAAAACGGATTACCTGCACCGCTGTTTGTGGTTACCAGGTGCCAGGGGCGTGTAAGGGAAACCCAACCCTGATTTACTGCTTCGAAGCGACAGGGGCGTTCCGCTCCTTCATCAGCGATTATCGTCCCCGTTTCGTCATGGGTAGCAACTAAATCGGGGAAAAAAGCCAGGCCCAGACTGGTTTCCATTTCATCGGCATGGTCACCGGGATGCTCAAAAAGCGTATCTCGTAAATCAGATACCGTACTAAACCAGTTGCAAAGGAACAAATGCGCAGAATTTTTACCATAAAGTTCCCTAAGAACCGGTTTAAAGTCATTGCCTCCATGCCCATTTAAAATGACAATTTTCCGGATCCCATGTTGTACCAGTGACTGGACAAGATCGCTTATAATCTGTGCCAGAGTTGACGGGTTCAGATTCATGGCCAGTGGGAACTTCATCAAATTGGTATCGGTACCGTAGTTGATGGTAGGCAGAAGAACGACTCGCGATCCTTGTTCCCATGCGTTTTCGCAAATCCGTTCACCGATATTTTTTAATTGATAATTATCGGTCCCATAAGGGAGGTGGAGGTTGTGCGGTTCTGTCGCACCTATGGGGAGAACGGCGACTTCGTAGGAGTGGTCTTTAACATAACCGTAGTTGATTTCACTTAATATCCATTCGCGCATGGTTAGTCCTTATCAAGGAAGTGGCATTTTGGGAACGTTTACCTTGTTCGGTAGTTCTCAATTGAACTCAATCTTGAAATAGAAACAAGGCACTTTCGTAATAATCTTCATCTGGTAGTGATGTGATTCTCCCGTCCTATATCCGAATTACTTGGTCGGATCGATTTTATAACGATACCAAATTATTTTGGACAGGTGCCTAGGGTTGACACCTCGAATGCTCCACCCTAGAGTTTATGTTTGTGGCTTTTTCAGTGTGACGGTTGTTCCTACCGGACAGACAGGAAAAGGACTGATTTCCGAAGGACTTGAAAGAGTGGAAATATACTAAGAAATACCGGTCTGTGTTGAGGAATGAGATGCCAAGAGCAAATGATCGAAGAGCTAAAAATCGTTGCCGATTCTGCACACCGCAGGGCTGTCCACGTCCTGCTTACGTTGATTACAAGGATATCGACACTTTAAAGAAAATGGTGAATGCACAAGGCAAGATTTTTGGCCGTCGTCGCAGTGGTAATTGCGCTGCGTTTCAGCGTGCCACGGCGTCCGCTGTACGCCGAGCGCGTTTCATGGGGCTTTTACCCTATGTTGGCGAATAGCTTTAGCTTTGTGTCGAGAGCTTTCTCCCTGGTTTAATCAACCCAATGCGATTCCTGTCTTTCACGATGTAATTGCTCGTGCAGTTCATGTTCCCATAAGTCTGTGTGTGTAAATCCATTCGCAGACATCAATGATGGAGTATGGCGGGTAATCAAAAGTTATGAGTAAATTCAACGGTCCCCACTATGGAAGATCATTGTTTACCGCTTTTAATCCCGGTGAACTCACCTTTTGAATCTGCAGTCCAGGGGCACCAAAGGCGGGGCACAAGTTGTAAAATTCGTGAAAACGTTGCTTCTTGATGATGCGGTTCTTCCTTGGACAGCGTGAAAGATTATTCGTGGGATTGTTCTAGGAAATGACGGTACTGTTGATCAAGATCCTCATACGATACCTGAGTGTGATGTTCCAGGGACTGAGTGGTGTTTTGCTTAGCATAGATGTCTCTCAGGCACGCCAGCAAATGGGAGCGGTAGCGACCCGACTGATAATGCATTAAGAAATAAGTTAATCCGGTTGCCTGGCTGTAAAGGGAAACGAGGTTTTCATCATTTTGAAAAGATTCAATTCCCCAGCCAGACAGTTCCCGTAGTGGAATCTGGAAATGTTTGTTTAAAGTGCAATCACGGGCATCTTGGAATCGTGGTTGGTGAGATCCTCCAAGTAGCAACGCGTGTTTTGTTCGGTGTAGTGATTCCATGTAGCAGGCTATTCCTTCAACCAGCCAGAAGTGTGATTCTACTGCGATCAGTGATTGAAGGTCATAGGATTCAGAAAACAGCTGGTGGGTAGCTTCGTGAAGTACGGAGGTATGGTCAGATTCAGGATCATAATAAAAAAAAGAAGTCTGGAGATGGGGTAGATAGGCTCCACTGCTGAATGCGAGTTTATCTCCAAGAGCGGAACGCAGATCAGAATGTATGAGATAGTCCTGACGGCTTCGGAAATAGATGACCTGGAAAGGAGGGGTTATTTGTTTATTGCGTCTTCTAAGGCGTTGTTCGAGGGCAGTCTGGTTTATGAACGCACCGGAAAAAATACGCTGGAAAACATAAAACAAATCTTCAAGGTGGTAGCTTAACGTTACCCCGGCTTCAAGACTGTGGTTGGTGACTATATTGAAATGTTCGGTCCGAATGTTCCATCCGTTATCCAGATTCCGCCTTAAAGAAGTTTCTTGGTCTGAGGGAATCCACTCATTCTGATAGAAACGCAGACCCTGTTGATATTGTTTCAGGTGTTTCTTTTTTAGCCATCCTAATTCGTTGTCCCAAGTCCATCCTTTTTTCCTTTGTTGTGCATCGTAGAAGGTAGTCCATTTTCCTTGATAACGTACATAGCCCAGTATGGATCTTGCATTTGAATGATTGGGGTTGATGTCCGGAACTTCGAGAATCAGGTTATAGGCATATCTCAGATAGCCTGCCTTCCGAGCACGCTGTGCCAGCTGGAATAGACCAGCTGCAAGCGTATTTTGAATTCGCTTGTATTTCCGTTGCCACGGCGCTGAGGTAGTTTCCGTAGATCTTTTCTCGGAAAGGGAATTGCGGTGTCCGATAAGAACGGGGACGTTTAGGATAAGTGTGTCATTATCAGACTCAAAACGCCGTCGTAAATCTTGAGCTTCTTGGTTGAGCTGGTTGGTTTCGCACCAGGCAGCTAATTCCAGAACGTCTTTCTTGAACTTCGTGCGTAGCAGGACTTCTCTGTTTTGGAATCTAGTCAGCTCTTCTACAGGTTTTGTCTGGGCTGCTAACGAGTGGGAAATAAACAAGAAGGCGAAGGAAATCAGCGCGGCGATATATCCGTGTATGGAATTCAAGCCGGACTGTGTTTGTCGCATGGGAGCAGCGATGCCATTGCACGGGTTAATGCGATAGAAAGAAAGAGAGACGCGTATTGGTAGTTCCCATGCCGACAGGCAATTAGAGAAGACACGGATTGGTAGTAGAGGGTTTGTTTTTTAGTTCAGCAGACGATGGGCATCCGTTGAAAGGGGGAGTGGATACTCCTCTTTCCTTATCGGTAATGAGTGCTGTGTTCACTTCTCTTTTTACAGGAATACGAGCACGACAACAGGATTACGGAGATCACGGCGTTTTTAACGTGTGACAGGAAGTCTTTTCGTATTGCTACCAGGATACCAAAGAAGAACGGTTCCGAGTTCCGAATACATGAATCAGACGGTACTTACATGGAGCAAGAGGAATAGGATGTCCCATGACGACCAGGACCCGATGCTATTCTGCAAAGGCGTCATCAAACCGTCTATCGGAGCGGTTGAAATCAAGCCTCTTGGTAAATTGGCAGGCTTCGGAAGCACCCTGTTCACGGTCCATGCCGGCATCTTCCCATTCGATGGAGAGTGGCCCCTGATAGTCAATGGTATTGAGTTCACGAATTATTTCTTCGAAGTTAACTCCTCCCCGGCCTGGCGACCGGAAATCCCATCCTCGACGTGAATCACCGAAAGGAAGATGACTGGTCAGAATACCGGTCCGCCCGTTGAGGGTCACCATGGCATCTTTGATGTGAACGTGGTATTGACGATCAGGAAAAGAGCGAATGAATTCGACGGGGTCAACACCTTGCCAGAGTAAATGGCTGGGATCAAAATTAAAGCCGAATTCTTCACGGTGATTGAGTGCTTCCAATGCGCGCTCGGTTGAATACACGTCAAAGGCAATTTCCGTAGGATGGACTTCCAGAGCGAATCGGATGCCACATTCCTGAAAAACATCCAGAATAGGATTCCATCTTTCGGCAAGTAACTCAAAACCTTGATCAATCATTTCCCGTGGAGTAGGGGGGAAATCGTAAATCAGGTGCCAAATGCTGGATCCTGTAAAACCGTTGACCACTTCGATTCCAAGTTTTTGCGCTGCCCTCGCCGTATTTTTCATTTCTTCCGTTGCACGGCGATTGACTCCTTCGGGGTCTCCATCCCCCCATACGTAAGGGGGAAGTACCGAGGCATGTCGTTCGTCAATACGATCCAAGACAGCCTGGCCAACGAGATGATTGGAAATTGCAAAAAGCTGAAGGTCATATTTGTTCAGGAGTTCACGTTTTTTTTCACAATAGTCGTTTTCGGACAAAGCTTTGTCTACTTCAAAATGATCACCCCAGCAGGCGAGTTCCAGTCCGTCATATCCCCATTGAGAAGCCTTACGGCAGAGGTCTTCAAGTTTGAGGTCTGCCCATTGGCCGGTAAAGAGTGTTACTGGTCGAGACATGACTTATTGGGTCCTTTCTTCCACGCCTAAATGTGAGGTCCGATTGAAAATCGACATATTTTTATAGAGGGGAAACTAGAGAAGTCATTTAGATAAGTCAACGAACTTATTGTTCAGATAAAAAATAATCAACAACGAGTGGCAGGTGAATGATGCGGAATATGGTGCAGGAAAACAATGAATAATTACACCGGTTTTTTCAACACAGGATGGATGATAGCAAACTAGAAAAGTTCGCTTTTGCACAGCAAGTGTTAAGATAGGACTACAATCACAGTTGAGAGTGCAGCAGTCGTATTGTGGACATCGTAAGTCTGGATGTTCGAATAGTGGGTGCTGCGGTAAGATGAGTCCGTTACTGTTTAACTACCCTTTGCGGGCCGATGACTGTTCTGTTGATTCGAATGAATAGCTCGTAGAGTCAGGTACTTCTGGAGTCAGGATATGCGATCGTTTTTAACGATGCTTTTGGGAGTCATCCTTCTTGGAATGTGTCTTTTTGCCATTGCGATGGTGAATCCTACGCTGATGTGGATTTCACTGGTGGTAATATGTGTAGTGGTGCTGCTTGGAGGTCACTATTTGATTTGGGGACGACATGCTTTGGAATTGAACGAGAACTCTCAGGAAGAAGAGGTATGGCCGGAACCACCACTGATCCAGGAATCTTATAGTTACCTGATAGGTGACGAATGGTTGGATGAGAATGTCTAGTTCCGGTTTGTGAGTCTACTGAGAGATGACAGTGATGGTACGGCTCTATGCGACTACGATTGATTACGGGTAATATGGAGTGCTGAACCATAGTCGAAATCAAAAAATGGAACCGGATGGGGTAAGAATTGTCCTGAAAGTGGGATTTTTTATTTTGAACAGGAGAGACCCGTTCGGGGGATGTTCTTGAACGCGTATTTTGTCTGAATGTAAGTGTCATGCATAACGTATTGTTTTTGGGCCTTGGATCCATTGGTGAGTGTCATCTGCGATGTTTCCTTGAAACGGGACGGATTGAATCATGGGTTTGTGAGACTTTGGATACACGACGAGAGGAAGTGGTTTCTCGTTACAAGGTTTCTCATGTCTATCCTGATTTCGATGCGGTTTTTGACAAGCTGCCAGATATAGCAGTAATTGCAGTTCCGGCGCATCTCCATGTCTCCATGGCTACCCGTCTGGCAGAGGCTGGAGTTCATGTTTTTATTGAAAAACCATTGAGTACCAGTCTCGAAGGAGTGGAAAGATTACAGCGTGTTATTGAGGATCGTCAACTGCGCAGTGCAGTCCTTTACACTTTTCGCGCCGGACCTGCATTGAGAGCAATGCGCGATGCGATTAGAACAGGACGATTTGGCCGACCAATACAACTGGTATGTACGTCTGGACAGCATTTTCCACATTATCGCCCAGCTTATCGGGAGATTTATTATGTGGACCACGAGACAGGTGGTGGAGCAATTCAAGATGCCATGACCCATATGGTAAATGCTGCCGAATGGTTTCTTGGGCCCGTGCAGTCATTGGTGACGGACGCAGAACATAATGTTCTTGAAGGGGTTACTGTTGAGGACACCGTACATATGATGACACGCCACCAAATCGGTATGGGGTCTTTAAGTCTGAATCAATTTCAGGTACCTAACGAGATGGTGTTTACGGTCCATTGCGAGAAAGGATCTGCTCGGTGTCAACCGACTTTGAATCGTTGGTATTGGATGGACCAGGTTGGAGGCACCTGGACTGAAGAGGATCTTGGCACAATAAAACGCGATGACCTTTATGTCAATCAAGCAAATCTGTTACTCGATTATTACGAGGGATTGACGGATGCGCCGCCCTGTTCGATAAAAGAAGGTATCCAGACGCTGCGTGTTAATCTTGCTTCATTACAATCTGCAGCGAACGCTGAAAAATTTGTCTTCTTAGATGTAAACGAAAAATAGAACAACGTATTAGTTCAGATGACAATGAACGGAACCCGCCTTTGTCCTGTCGATGATCAGGTTGCATGCCGGGGGGCATTTTCGGAGATGAAGCGGACGTGACTTTTCCGTGTTCGGTAACAGAGTAAGCGGCGTGTGGGGAACGGGGATATTGCAACCGCGCACGCAGGGACTCGCTAAACGGGCTGTGTATTGGGAAGTGTCCCGATGGTTTAAAAAGGGTCCAATTTCGCGACGGAAACTACCGTTTATTGACACGGTCTGACGTCGCGCGACTCAAACTTAATCTCCAAGAACGGTCCGGATCGATTCACCCAGGACATTAACACATTGGTCAAGTTGTTGTTCGGTTGTAACAACAGGGGGAGCGAGGATGAACACGTCACCGCGCAGACGGCTGAACAATCCTCTTTGCTGACAGGCATCATGAATGCGTGCGCCGACTTGTTCTGAAGGTGTAAATTCTTCTTTAGTATTCTTGTCTTTTACAATCTCAACTGCAGTCATCAGGCCAAGTCCGCGCACTTCTCCGACGTTCGGATGGCTGGCCAATGTTTCCAACCCACTCAAGAGCTGTTTCCCTTTTTGTGCGGCCTGTGCAGGAAAGTCTTCACGTTCTATGATATCCAGGTTGGCCAGTGCAACGGCGCAACAGACAGGGTGGGCTGAATACGTGTAAGCGTGCATCCATTTCTTGTCTGGAGCTGCCGCATCCATGCTTTCAGCGATCTTGTCATGGACGCCAATTCCTCCCAGGGGTATGTATCCGGAGGTAATCGCTTTCGCAAACTGGATGATATCGGGTTCGACCTGCCAATGATTGAGGCCGAACATCGTCCCGGTCCGCCCAAATCCAGTAATCACTTCGTCTGCTACCAGTAACACGTCATATTGGTCACAGATTTCACGAATTCGAGGGAAATAATCGTCTTGAGGAACAAGCACTCCTCCTGCTCCCTGAACCGGCTCTGCAAAGAAGGCCGCAACGGTGTCTGGACCTTGCTCCAGAATGCATTTTTCCAGTTCGTCTGCGGCTGAAACCCCTGGACTTTTCCCGGGGGCAGAGGCCTCATAGCGGTAGGGGTAAGGGGAGGCAATATGGAAAAAACCAGGAACTCGAGGTTCGAACATTGGCCAGTAGGAAGAAATTCCAGTTGCGCTCATGGCAGCTAACGTTACGCCATGATAGGCCCAGTCTCTGGAGATGATCTTTGTTTTTTCTGGTTTGTCCTGAAGTTTCCAATAATAACGGGCTGTCTTGATGGAGCTTTCTGTTGATTCACCTCCGCCAGCCGTGAAAAAGAAACGGTTGATAGCGGGGTAAGCCAGGGTCGCCAGTCGTTCTCCTAACTCGATAGCACGTGGATTAGAAGAACCTGCGTACCCCGAGCAGTACGCCAGTTGAGTCATTTGTTGCGCTGCCGCATCGGCCAGCTCAGATCGTCCATGGCCGGCGACCACGTTCCATAGACCGGACAGGCCATCGATATATTCTTTACCGTCCGCATCTATCAGTAAGGCTCCGCGCCCTTCAACCCAGATATGGGCATTTTGATGCTCTGTTCGACTGTGCAGGGGGTGGATCAGATGCGCAAGATCCCGGTTAATGAGTTGACTAACGGAAGTCGCTGAGGACATCGGCCTTCCTTCCTTATTCCATCATTGAAGGAGAATCAAAGGGTACACTGATGGAATTGTACGGATGCAGGGCGTAACGCAAAATGTCAATTCTCACATTTTGGCTACCCGTGATTACAGGACCATACATCGAACCATAGCTTGGTTGTCCATCCGCAACAAGTACCTTGTGTGGAATACAGGAAATACCACGGTCGTAAATAATCACGATGCAAGTTCTAATCAGGGTGTTACGACCGTGGTATCCACATCGATTGCGGCGTTTGCTGGAGAGCCGCATTTCCATGAATAAAGGGGTGCTTCATGTTCTCTACTGTGGATCAGGAATCGGTGCGAAGGTTGAATCATCATCAGGAATGATGGTATGACTTTGATATTCGTCACCGAAAAGAACGGGTGATTCACAACTGTTGCAGTCCTCTTTGTCACCTAAACAGTGACATCCGACAGAGAAAACAGATGCTAAAGTGAGGATTCCAAGGAACCAGAGTTGTTTCACGATCATTCCCCCCCCTTTGTGGGTTTCGTGTAGATGCAAATTGTCTGAAATCGTCCCCGTGATCGTGCCCAAAAACAGATCCAGTGCTGGTACGTGTAATAGGGACAAAGAACTCTACAACACGACTGAGTTGCGAGCAAATGTTACAGCTTGAAATTCTGTTAATCCCTCTGGAAAATTAAGGAAAATAACGTTGGTAGTGATCGTGATGAGGGGTTTTCATGTGGTCCGTTACATGGCAGGTCGCGGTGACATTGCAAAACCTCCATCTGCTATAATTATCATACAAGGTAAAATATTCATTTCCGCATTTGCTATTCGGGAACCAGACTGAAAATGGCGAAATCTGCAGAAACCTATTTAAAGCCGGAAGTGATTCGGCAAGTTGCCAGGCTTGATCTGCGCGCAAAGTTTATCGTGGAAGGATTTCTTTCCGGGTTACATCGAAGTCCCTATCACGGATTTTCAGTGGAATTCAGTGAACATCGAAAGTATGTAGCAGGTGATGATCCGGGTGATATTGACTGGCTGGTATATGCTAAAACAGATAAATTTTATGTCAAAAAGTTTGAATCAGAGACTAATGTGAGTGGGCTTTTGGTGATGGATCTGTCTGCTTCGATGGGGTACACCCATTCCCAGCAACTTTCCAAATTTGAGTATGCGACGTCCTTATCAGCGGCGCTTGCCTATATGATGATTCACCAACAGGATCCGGTTGGACTGATTACGTTTGATGAACAACTTCGTGACAGCCTGGCTCCTCATTCAAGACGTAGTCAATTAGGGGCGATTCTCGGAGTCCTTTCGCGGTTGGAACCTAAAGGTTTGACCGATATAGCTGGTGCAATACATCGAGTTGCCGCGATGATCAAACACCGTAGTATTGTCATGATTTTCAGTGATTTTCTAACGGACTCCAGTCGGATCTTTCATGCATTACATCATTTGCGCCACCGAGGTAATGATGTGATTTTATTCCATATTCTTGATGAAGCTGAGACACAATTTCCTTTCACGGGCATGGTTCAATTTGAAGAGCCTGAAACAGGTAAGACACTGACATTCGATGCGTCTGGATATCGTGATGAGTATCTTGCAGCACTGGAAGAATTCACGGGACTTTTCCGTGTGGAGTGCTTAAAAGCCGGAGTCGATTATGTTTTGATTGATACCAGCACTCCATTTGATAAAGCCCTTCTGGGTTATCTTGTCAGCAGAAAAAGTCGTTTCTAACTAGGTTTTAG